>CAZZYJ010000162.1:0-3598 GCA_964658215.1 uncultured Steroidobacteraceae bacterium
CGGCGACCAGGCCGGCAGCAGCACGTCGGGGTCCGAAAACGCGACGAAGTCGCCGTTGAGGATGCTTTCGCGGCAGTTGTAGCGCAGGCGGTGGCCGTCCAGGCGGGTCACCTGTCCGCCGGCCGCTTCCAGCAGTGCCTGACCGGCCGCCGTGTCCCACTCCGACGTGGGCCCGAAGCGCACGTACAGCTCGGCCTTGCCTTCGGCCACCAAACAGAATTTGAGCGAGCTGCCCACCCCCGTCGTCACGTGCGGGCCGAGGCGCGCAAGGTAGGCGGCGGTCTGCGGGCTGGCGTGCGAACGGCTGCCCACCACGCGCAACGGCCGGCGCGGCGGCGCCGTCGCGATGACCTGCTGCGACTCGCCGCGGTGCCGGGTGAAGGCGCCGACCCCCAGCGCCCCCCAGTAAACCAGACCCTGGGCCGGGGCGGCGACCACGCCGAGCACGGGCTCGTGATCGACGATCAGCGCGATGTTGATGGTGAACTCGCCGTTGCGCTTGACGAATTCACGGGTGCCGTCGAGGGGGTCCACCACCCACAGCTGACGCCAGTTCTGACGCATCGCCCAGGGCGCCTGCGCGGACTCCTCCGAGAGGACGGGCACGTCGGGCGTGATGCGCGCGAGGTCCTCGAGAATGATCCGCTGCGATTCGAGGTCGGCGAGGGTGAGCGGCGAATCGTCGTCCTTGTGCTGCACCGAAAACGCGCTCTCGTAGATCGCCATGATGGCGGCGCCGGCGCGCGCCACGGTGGGCATCAATTCCTCGGCGAGGGCGCTCAGATCTCTCATCGCCCGGTATCATACGCAAATGCATTCCCCTGCTGCGCTCGACTGGTCGGCCATCGATACCGTGCTCCTCGACATGGACGGCACCCTGCTCGACCTGCGCTTCGACACCTGGTTCTGGGAGGAGCACATCCCGCACGTCTACGGCGCGTTGCGGGGTCTGTGCGCGGCGCAGGCGCGTGAGCTGCTGCGGCCGCGCTTCCGGGCGGTGATGGGCACCATCGACTGGTACTGCGTGGATTACTGGACCCGGGAGCTGGAGCTCGACGTGATCGCGATCAAGCGAGCCGCGGCCCGTGAACGGGTGGGGTACCTGCCCGGCGCCGAGGGATTTCTGAGGCGACTGCGCGCGAGCGGCAAGCGTCGGGTGCTGGTGACGAATGCGCACCCGCGCACGCTCGCCGTGAAGGACGAGCAGGTGGGACTCATGGCGCATTTCGATGCCTGTTACTCGACGCGTACCTTCGACGTGCCGAAGGAGGCGGCGGCATTCTGGCCGCGGCTGCGGGACGCGGAGCCCTTCACGCCGGCGCGCACCTTGTTCGTCGACGACAGCCTGCCGGTGCTCGATGCGGCGCGGGCCTTCGGTATCGGCTGCCTGCGGGCGATACGGCGGCCGGACTCCGGACGCCCGGCGCAGCAGACCGGGGCGCATGCGGGCATCGACGGGGTCGCGGACCTGCTCTGACCAGCGCGGCGGGTGAGGGGGCGGGGGCGCGGCTACCGCGGCGGACCCCGCCTAGCGCGGTGGGCCCTTGCCGCCGTGTCGGGCGCCCGGTCGGGAAGAACCACCCTGCGGACCGCCGGAGCGACCGCCCCCCTGGAAACGGCCGCCACCGCCCGTGCCACCGGTGCCGGCGCCGCCGCCACCGCGGGCCTGGCCGGGCCGGGGCGCGCGCTCGCGCCACTCCGCGGGCGGCGGTGCGGTGACGGCGGCGAGATCGACGACGTGGATCGACGCGCGTGGAATCTGGTGGCCGATGTAGCGTTCGATGTCGGGCAGCGAGATGGCGTATTCCTCGCAGCCGAAGCTGATGGCATCGCCCTCGGCGCCGGCCCGGGCGGTGCGCCCGATGCGATGCACGTAATCCTCGGCGTCGTTCGGCAGGTCGAAATTGAAGACGTGGCTCACGTCGGGGATGTGCAAACCGCGCGAGGCGACGTCGGTGGCGATCAACACGGCGACCGCGCCCTCGTGGAAGTCGCGCATCATCTTCAGCCGCTTGTTCTGCGGCACGTCGCCGGACAGCGCCTGGGCCACGAAGCCGTTCGCCGTCAGGGTGCGTTCGAGCACCTCGGCGATGCGGCGCGTGTTGACGAACACCATGGTGCGCTTGGCGTCGATGCGGCGGAGCAGTCCCATCAGCAGCGGAATCTTCTCCTCGGTGGCGGGAAAATATAAAACCTGGCGCACGCGGTCGACCGTCATCTTGTCGGGCTCGATGCGGATGAGCTCGGGATTGTTCATGTGCTCGTACGCGAGCTCGAGCACGCGATGCGACAGGGTGGCGGAAAACATCATGTTCAGACGCAGCGCGGGATGCGGCAAACGCCGCAAAATGAAGCGAATATCCTTGATGAAGCCCAAGTCGAACATGCGGTCGGCCTCGTCCATGACGGCCACCTGGATGTGGCGCAGGTCGAAGACGTGCTGCTTGAAGTAGTCGATGATGCGGCCGGGCGTGCCGATCAACACGTCGACGCCCTCCTCGAGCACGCGGCGCTGTTTCTCGTAGTCGACGCCGCCGAAGACGATGGCGAGCTTGAGCCCGGCGTGCCGGGCGATGCCCTCGGCATCGGAGTGGATCTGCACGGCGAGCTCGCGGGTCGGCGCGATGACGATGGCGCGCGGCGCATTCAACGGGCGGTTGGGGCTGCCCGGGTCGGTGAGCAGGCGGTTGAGCAGGGCGATGAGAAACGCGGCCGTCTTGCCGGTGCCGGTCTGCGCCTGGCCCGCGACGTCGCGGCCGGCCAGCGCCACGGGCAGCGTCTGCGCCTGGATGGGCGTGCAGCGGGTGTAGCCGAGTTCGGCGATGCCCCGCTTCAACGGCTCGGGAATGTTTAAGGATTCGAACGTGAGCTGGCTGAGATGGGCGTCTGACATTTTCTCTTCGGTGATTGCATGTGCTTGCAAAATGATGGAGGACCGGTTAACAATACGACAAATCCGGAGCAGGTCCATCCGCTCCCAGCAACCGTATCATCGGTACCCTTTTTAAGGTAATCAAGACCAAAAGCCGCTGTATTGTGCCCGAACGGCCGCGCATCGTCATCTTCGCGCGTGGCTCGAGGGACGATCCGTCCAGTTTCCCCCGCCCCAACTTCAAATGAAGCTCCAAAAGGAGGTATATCCGCAGTGAGTAACCCCAGTATCGTTCATACCAGCGACGCCACGTTCGACAAGGACGTGCTCAAGTCCGAAAAGCCCGTTTTGCTCGATTTCTGGGCCGAATGGTGCGGTCCCTGCAAGATGATCGCGCCCATCCTCGACGAGATCGCCGATCAGTACAAGGACAAGCTGCGGATCGCCAAGCTCAACATCGACGACAACCCGGCGACGCCGCCCAAATTCAACATCCGCGGCATCCCCACGCTGATCCTGTTCAAGAACGGCACGGTCGAGGCGCAGAAAGTCGGTGCGGTGACCAAGTCACAGCTCGCCGCCTTTTTGGACAGCAACCTGTGAGAGGCTACCTAGGAAATCAGGCGCGCGGCGGCAACCAGGGCGGCGGTCAGGGCGGGCAGGGCAGCAGCCAGGGCGGCGGCAATCAGGGCGGACGCTCGAACCGTTCCAACCGGGGCCCGCGTA
>CAZZYJ010000162.1:3608-7962 GCA_964658215.1 uncultured Steroidobacteraceae bacterium
GTCAACGGCAACGTCAACGGCGGCCGTCCGCCGCAGGAAGATTACGGCGACCTGCCCGAGGGCGGCGACGATCTGGAAATCATTGCGCCGATGGATCTCGCGCGCAGCCGCAGCTCCATGAACCTGACGGAGCTCAAGAAGCGTCCGATCAGCGATCTGGTCAAGCTGGCGGAGACCATGGGTCTCGAGAACATGGGCCGGTCGCGCAAGCAGGACATCATCTTCGGCGTGCTGAAGGCGCATGCCCGCAAGGGCGAGGACATCTACGGCGACGGCGTGCTCGAGATTCTGCAGGACGGCTTCGGCTTCCTGCGGTCCTCCGATTCGAGCTACCTGGCCGGACCGGACGACATCTACGTCAGCCCGAGCCAGATCCGACGCTTCAACCTGCGCACCGGCGACTCCATCTCCGGCTTGATCCGGCCGCCGAAGGATGGCGAGCGTTACTTCGCGCTGCTCAAGGTCGGCGAGATCAATTTCGACTCGCCGGAGAGTTCACGCGGCAAGGTGCTGTTCGAGAACCTGACGCCGCTGCATCCCACCGAGCGTCTCAAATTGCAGCGCGGCAACGGCTCGACGGAAGACCTCACGGCGCGTGCCATCGATCTGGTGGCGCCCATCGGCAAAGGCCAGCGCGGGCTCATCGTCTCGCCGCCCAAGGCGGGCAAGACGATGCTGCTGCAGAACATCGCGACCGCCATCACGGCGAACCACCCCGAGGTGTACCTCATCGTGCTGCTCATCGACGAGCGGCCCGAGGAAGTGACGGAAATGGCGCGCACCGTGAAGGGCGAAGTGGTGTCCTCGACGTTCGACGAGCCGGCGAGCCGTCACGTGCAGGTCGCGGAAATGGTGATCGAGAAGGCCAAGCGGCTGGTCGAGCACAAGAAGGACGTGGTCATCCTGCTCGATTCCATCACCCGCCTGGCGCGTGCCTACAACACCGTGGTGCCGAGTTCGGGCAAGGTGCTCACCGGCGGCGTCGACGCGAATGCGTTGCAGCGCCCGAAGCGCTTCTTCGGCGCGGCGCGCAACATCGAGGAGGGCGGCAGTCTCACCATTCTCGCCACCGCGCTGGTCGACACGGGTTCGAAGATGGACGACGTGATCTTCGAGGAGTTCAAGGGCACCGGCAACTCGGAGATCCATCTGGATCGCCGCATCGCCGAGAAGCGCACCTTCCCGTCGATCAACATCAACCGCTCGGGCACCCGCAAGGAAGAGCTCATCACGGATCCGGCCGAGCTGTCGAAGATGTGGATACTGCGCAAGCTCCTGCATCCCATGGATGAGCTCGCGGCCATCGAGTTCCTGCTGGACAAGATGAAGGATACGAAGACCAACGGGGAATTCTTCGACGCGATGAAGCGTTGAGGTGAGGCGGCGCGCCCCGGCGCGCAGCCTCGTTACAGGAGCCTTTGCATGCAGTGGTGGGCGTGGATCGCGGTCGGCGCCATTTTGTTGGGTTCCGAGCTGAGTTTCGTCGATGCCCAGTTCTATCTGGTGTTCATCGGCGCCTCGGCGCTGCTCGTCGGCCTGCTGGCGCTGGCCGGCACGGTTGCCGCCGTCTGGGTGCAGTGGGCGCTGTTCACGGCCCTCTCGGTGCTCTGCATGCTGGGCTTCCGGCAACGCATCTACGAACGCCTGCGGCGCAATCTTCCGGTGATGGCCCAGGGACCCGCGGGCCAGACGGTGATCATGCCGACGGCGCTGGCGCCGGGCGACACCTGCCGCGTGGAACTTCACGGCAGTCCCTGGAGCGCGATCAATGCGGGCGCCGTCCCCATCGCCGCGGGAGCGCTCGCGCGCATCGAACGCATCGACGGCCTGACGCTGGTCGTGCGCGCCGATTCTTGAGAACTAGCAGGAGCAGATCTTGGATATTTCATTGGGCTATGGCGCCATAGCGGTCGCCCTCGTGGTCGTCGTCATGCTGGCGAAGACGGCGACCGTGGTGCCGCAGCAAAGTGCCTACGTGGTCGAGTACCTCGGCAAGTACAGCCGCACCCTGCAGGCGGGGTTCCACATTCTGATTCCCTTCGTGGAGCGGGTGGCCTACAAGCACAGCCTGAAGGAAATCGCGATCGACATCGCCGAACAGATCTGCATCACCCGCGACAACGTCCAGGTGGGCGTCGACGGCGTGTTGTACATGCAGGTGCTCGATCCGCATCTGGCGTCCTACGGCATCACCAATTTCGGCTTCGCCATCTCCCAGCTCGCCCAGACCACCCTGCGCAGCGAGATCGGCAAGATCGAACTGGACCGCACCTTCGAGGCGCGCGGCACCATCAACTCCAACGTGGTGAGCGAACTCGACAAGGCGTCCGCCCCCTGGGGCGTCAAGGTGCTGCGCTACGAGATCAAGAACATCACGCCGCCGCGCGACGTGCTGCAGGCCATGGAGAAGCAGATGCGCGCCGAGCGCGAGAAGCGTGCGGTGGTGCTCACGTCCGAGGGTGAACGCGACGCCAAGATCAACGCGGCCGAGGGCGACAAGCAACGCGTCATCAAGCAGTCCGAGGCCAACCGGCAGCAGCAGATCAACGAGGCGCAGGGGCAGGCGGAGGCCATTCTCGCGGTGGCGACCGCGACCGCCGAGGGACTGCGGCAGGTGGGCATCGCGTTGTCCGACCGCGGCGGCATCGAAGCCATGCAGCTGCGCATCGGCGAGGAGTACGTGAAGCAATTCGGCAGGCTGGCCCAGGCGGGCACGACGCTCGTGGTGCCGGCGAACCTCACCGACCTGGCCTCCATCGTGACGATGGCCACCAGCATCGCCCGCAAACCCGTCGCCGGCCGGGACGCGAGCTAGATGCCGGCGAAACCTGCGGCGCTGCCTGCGCTGGGTTTTATCGAGTTCGTCCTGCTGGTGGCGGCGCTGATGGCCTGCCAGGCCGTCGCCATCGACGCCATGCTGCCGGCGTTCCCCATCGTGGTGAGCGCCCTCAAGGTGGCCGATCCCAACCACGGCCAGTGGATACTCACCGCCTACATGTCGGGCCTCGGCGTGGGACAGCTGTTCTGGGGCATGATGTCCGACCGCTTCGGCCGCCGGCCCGTGCTGCTGGCGGGTATCGCGCTCTATGTCATCGCCGCCCTGGTCTGCTCGCTCGCCACGAGTTTTCACGTGCTGCTGATCTGGCGCCTGATCCATGGCACGGCGGCGTCCTGTGCGACGGTGGCGCGCTCGGTGATCCGGGACCTGTATTCCGGCCGGCACATGGCGCGGGTGGTCTCGCTGACCTTCGTGGTGTTCCTGATGATGCCCGTGATCGCGCCGAGCCTCGGCCAGCTGCTGCTGCTGTTCGCGCCCTGGCGTTTCATCTTCGTGTTCTTCGCGGTGTTCGCCGCCCTGGTGTGGACGTGGGCGTTCTTTCGGCTGCGCGAGACGTTGCACCCGGAATACCGGCTCGAACTCACGCTGGCCCACATCGCGGGTTCGGTGCGGCTGGTGGCGGGCCACCGCACCTCGCTGTATTACACCCTGGCGCAGACGGTGATGTTCGGCTCGCTCATGGCGTACATCGGCATGGTGCAGCAGATCTTCTCGGACGTGTTTCACCGCGCGAGTTTGATGCCCGCCATGTTCGCGCTGTGCTCGGTGGCGATGGGCATCGGGGCGTTCGCCAATGCGCGCACGGTCGAGAAGGTGGGCATGCGCTTCATCTCGCACGCGGCGACGTGTTCCTTCATCGTCATCATGGCCCTGCATCTCGTCGTCGCCCTGTCCGGGCAGGAGCCGCTGTATGCGTTCGTCGCGTTTCAGGCGGCGGCGCTCGCGTGTTTCAGCCTGGCGGTGTCGAACTTCGGCGCCATGGCGATGGAGCCGCTCGGTGCCGTGGCGGGAATCGGTGCGTCCCTGCAGGGCTGCGTCAGCATGGCGGGGGGTGCGCTGCTCGGCGCGGCGATCGGCAGGCAGTTCAACGGCACCACGATCCCGCTGGCGGCCGGGGGTCTGGCGTGCGGCGTGGTGGGCCTGGGGTGCGTGCTGCTGGCCGAGAAGGGTCGTTTGTTCCGCAGGCAACACGGCGCCTCCGGCGCGTCGGTCGCCATGGAACTGCACTAGCGGCGGGGCGCAGGACGGGTTGAAGCAGGGGAGGGGGCTTGCGCCGACAGACGCGACTGCGCCCGGTCGACATAGTCGAAGCATGGCAGCGAAAAATTCCGAGCCGGTGTGGGAACGCGAGCCGCCCGCCGGCACGAAACACGGACACCTCTCGGCGCAGAAGAAAGCCCGTGCCAAGGCCAGCGCGAAGCGCGCCGGGCGGCCGTACCCCAATCTGGTGGACAACCTGCGCGCGGCGAAGCCGGCCGCCCCGGCGGGGAAGAAGCCGGCGACCGGGAAGAAGCC
>CAZZYJ010000163.1:0-7939 GCA_964658215.1 uncultured Steroidobacteraceae bacterium
CACGGTTCTTGGTGTCGGTGGAGGCGAGCGCGAGCACCTGGGCCGCGGCCCGCGCCGCGCGGCCGATGCCGCCCATGAGCTGCGCCACCGTCGGTGCCGCCGGCACCGCGTCCTCCGCCATTTCCTGACTCATGCGTGCCTGCCCGCGTTCAACAACACCAGATCGTCGCGATGAATGATCTCATCGCGTCCGCGGAACCCTAGCACCTTTTCGATCTCGGCGGACTTGCGGCCGAGGATCCGCACCGCGTCGCCGTCCGAATAAGCACAGATGCCGCGTCCCACCTCGGCACCGTCCGGCCCGATGATGCTCACCGTGTCGCCGCGCTCGAAACGCCCCACCGCCTGCGTGACGCCCGCCGGCAGCAGGCTCTTGCCGCCGAGGAGCGCGCGCACCGCGCCCGCGTCCACCGCGATGGCGCCGGAGGGCTTCAAGGTGCCGGCGATCCATTGCTTGCGCATCGCCACGGGCGTCGCCGACGGCACGAACCAGGTGCAGCGCGCACCCTCCTCGATGCGCTTCAGGGGATGCGTCGCGGCGCCCCGCGCGATGCACAGGTGGCAGCCCGCGCCCACCGCGATCTTGGCGGCGGCGATCTTGGTCTGCATGCCGCCGGTGCCCATGTCGCTGCTCACGCCGGCCGCCATGGCTTCGACCGCCGCCGTGATCTCGAGGACACGCGGGATGAATTCGGCGGCCGGGTCCACGCTCGGATCGGCGCTGTACAGCCCGTCGATGTCCGAGAGCAGCACCAGACAGTCCGCCCCCACCATCTGCGCCACCCGCGCCGCCAGCCTGTCGTTGTCGCCGTAGCGGATCTCGGCGGTGGCGACCGTGTCGTTCTCGTTGATCACCGGCACCGCGCCCAGCGCGAGGAGCGTGTTCAAGGTACCCCGCGCATTGAGGTAACGGCGGCGCTGCTCCGTGTCGCCGAGCGTCAGCAGAATCTGCGCCACGGTGATGTCGTGCACCTCCAAAAGCTCCTTGTAGGCATGCGCCAGGCGTATCTGGCCCACGGCCGCGGCGGCCTGGCTCTCTTCCAGGCGCAGTTTCCCGCCGCTCAAACCGAGATGTCGGCGGCCGAGCGCGATCGCGCCCGAGGACACCAGGATGACTTCCTGCTTGCGACGCGCGAGCCGGGCGATGTCGGCCGCGAGACTCTCCAGCCAGGAGCGGTTGAGCCGCCCCGTCTGTGCATCGACCAGCAACGCGGAGCCGACTTTGATGACGACCCGCCGGGCGTCGGTGAGGCGGCGCGCGGCGGCTTTGCGGTCGGTAATGGTCATGGGTGCGCAATATGCCATTTACTTAAGCGAGCAGCCTCCCCTAATATTCGCGTTCGGATCCAGCGACGCAGCAGAGAAGGACGACAGACGTGGGCAGAGAGTACGAACCAACGGTGGGACAGTGGTACGAGGACCTGGAGAACGAAGAGACGTTCCAGGTACTCAAGGTGGACGAGGACAAGGAAACCGTTGAAATTCAACACCTCGACGGCGACGTCGAAGAGTTGGACGTCGACGGCTGGGCCGAACTCGATCTCGAGATGACCGAGGAGCCGGAAGGCTGGTCGGGCTCGAAGGCGGAAAAGGACGCCGAGGAGGACGAGGACGACGAAGAGTGGGACGAAGACGAGGACGACGAGGATGACGAGGATGATCTGGACGACGACGACGACGAAGAACACAGCGAATATTGAACTCTGAGGCGCCCGCCCGTATCACGCGGCCGGCGCAACGCGCGGCCGGCGCGCCCCGCAGCCGGCGCGCCACACGTTTGTTCACCCGCGCCGAGGACGGTCAGCGCGACGCGAGCACATCCCCGCGGACGCCGCTCCCGCTCAGACCGGTTCGAGCCACCCGTGACGGTCCGCTTCCTCGCCGCGCTGCACGGCCACGAGCTGCGCGCGCAGCGACTGCGTGAGCGGCCCCACCTCGCCATCGCCCACGCGGTGCTCCGCGCCGCCGTAGATCAGCGTGCCCACGCCGGCGAGCACCGCCGCCGTTCCCGACAACGCCGCCTCGCCGGTCTTCGCCCACTCCAGCATGTCCTCGACGCGAAACACGCGTTCGGACACCCGGTAGCCACGGTCGCGCGCCAGGGTCAGCAGGGAGTCGCGCGTCACGCCGTGCAGGAAGCTGCTGTCGAGACTGCGCGTCATGAGCTCGCCGTCGCGCAGGAGAAGAAAATTCGCGGCGCCCGTTTCCTGCACCTCGCCGCCCGGACAGAACAGCACCTGATCCGCCTGATGCTCGGCCCGCGCCCGCAGGGTCGGCCCCATCGCCGCGGCGTAATTGCCGCCGGTCTTGACCATGCCCATCTGTGCCGCCGAGCGCGTGTTCTGGTCATCCACCAGGATGCGCAGCGGCTTCATGCCGCCCGCGAAGTAATCCCACACGGGGCTCGCCAGCACCAGCAGCGAGGCGCTGGTGGCGGGCGTCGCCGCCGCACCGATGTTGGCCGTGGTGCCGATGAGCAACGGGCGCAGGTACAACGCCCCCGGTGCCTCCGGCACGGCATCGCGGCAGCGCGCGATCAACGCACGCACCATGGCCGCGACCTGCGCGGCATCCGGCTCCGGCAACACCAGCTGCCGCGCACTCTGGCGCAGCCGCTGGATGTGCCGGTCCATGCGAAATACGTGGAGCGAGCCGTCGGCACGGCGAAACGCCTTGAAACCCTCGAAACAGGTGCTCGCGTAATGCAGCACGTGCGCGGCCGGGCTCAGTTCGAGCGGCGCCACCGGCGTGATCTGCATGTCGCTCCACGCCCCGTCCTCGTAGGAGGCGACCGCCATGTGCGAGGTCAGTAGAGTGCCGAACGCAGGTCGCTGGGGTTGTGCCGTCATGGTGCCACCTTGGGTAGGAAAATCGTCGCCGGGTGCTCGAGCAGGTCCTTCAATACCTGGATCATCGCCGCCGCATCATAACCGTCCACGAAGCGATGATCGAATGACGATGACAGGTTCATGATCAACCGCACGGTGACAGCTCCGCCGAACACCACCGGCCGCTCCACGGCCTTGTTCAGCCCGACGATGGCCACCTCGGGGGAATTGATGACCGGCGTCGAGGCGATGCCGCCCAGCCGGCCGAGACTGGTGACGGTGATGGTGGAACCCAGCAGCTCGTCCCGGGTGGCGCGATTCGTGCGCGCCCGCTCCGCGACGCGGCGGATCTCGGCGGCGAGGTCCCACACCGTCCGCGACTCGGCATCGCGCACCACCGGCACCTTGAGGCCGTCAGGCGTCTGCGTCGCGATGCCCACGTGCACCGCGCGATGCCGCACCAGCACTCCCCGCGCCGCATCGTAGCGGACGTTGCATTGCGGAAACTCCGCCAGCGTCCGCGTGAGCGCCGCGATCACCAGCGGCAGGTAGGTGAGCGCCGGCTGCCCCGCGGCCAGCCGGCCGTTCAGATGCCGGCGCAGAGACTCGAGTTCGGTGACGTCGACCTCCTCGACGTACGCGAAATGCGGGATGTTGCGCTTCGCCTCGCTCATGCGTTCCGCGATCACCCGGCGCACGCCGATGACCGGAATCTCGGTGGTGTCGGCCGCCCGCGCGGCGTCCGCGCCCTGCCCACGCGGCGCGTGCGACCCGCCTGCGGTGCCCTGCCCGGCGGCCGGACCCCGCTCGTCCGGCCCACCGCGCCGGTCCGGCCCCTCGGCGCCCGCCGCCGCCCCCTCGACATCGGCACGCACGATGCGCCCGCCCGGACCCGAGCCCGCCACCTGCGCGAGATCGATCCCCGCCGCGAGCGCCCGCCGCCGATTCGCCGGCGACGCCATCACCCGCGCCGGCACGCTCGCCGCGCGCGCCGGCTCCGCGGCCACGTCCGGCGGCGCACCGGCGTCGATCGCGAAGACGATGAGCGGCGCCCCCACCGCGATCTTGTCGCCCGGCGACCCGCTGACCGACAGCACGCGTCCGCTGACGGGTGCCGGCACTTCCACCGCCGCCTTGTCCGTCATCACTTCGACGATCACCTGATCTTCGCGGACCACATCCCCCACGGCCGTGTGCCAGGCGACGATCTCCGCCTCGACGGTGCCCTCGCCGAGGTCCGGCATCTTGAACACGAACTGACTCACGTGCACTCCATGACGAACTTCAGTGCCTTGGCCACCCGCGCCTGCCCAGGAAAATATTCCCACTCGAAGGCATGCGGGTAGGGCGTGTCCCAGCCGGTGACGCGCTGGATCGGCGCCTCGAGGTCCCAGAAGCACTCCTCTTGCACCACCGACAGCAGCTCTGCGCCGAAGCCGGAGAAGCGTGTGGCCTCGTGCGCCACGACGCAGCGCCCCGTCTTCTTCACGGACGTGCACAGGGTGTCGACGTCGAGCGGCACCAGCGAGCGCACGTCGATGATCTCCGCGTCGAGCTGGAGCGCGGCGGCGGCGGCCAGCGCCACGTACACCATGGTGCCGTAGGTGATCACGGTGACGTCGGCGCCGCTGCGCACGATGGCGGCCTTGCCGAGCGGCACGCTGTAGTAACCCTCCTCGACCTGGCCCTTCGGATGGGTGGTCCACGACACCGCGGGCTTGCCCGGGTCGCCGTCGAACGGTCCGTTGTACAGCCGTTTCGGCTCGAAGAAGATCACCGGATCGTCGTCTTCGATGGCGGTGATCAACAGGCCCTTGGCATCGTAGGGGTTGGAGGGCATCACGACTTTCAGCCCGCTCACGTGGGTGAATATCCCCTCGGGACTCTGCGAATGCGTCTGGCCGCCGCGGATGCCGCCGCCGCAGGGGGTGCGGATGGTGACGGGCGCGAAGAACTGCCCCGCGCTGCGGTAGCGGATGCGGGCGAGTTCGCTCGCGATCTGATCGAAGCCCGGATAGATGTAATCCGCGAACTGGATTTCCGCCACGGGCCGCAGGCCGTTGATGCCCATGCCGATCGCCGCGGCGATGATGCCGCCCTCGGCGATCGGCGTGTCGAGCACGCGGTGCTCGCCGTACTTGCGCTGCAATCCCTCGGTGGTGCGAAACACCCCGCCGAAATAACCGATGTCCTCGCCGAGCACCACCACGGTGGGATCGCGCCCGAGCATCACGTCCATGGCGCTGTTCAACGCCTGGATCATGTTCATGCTCGCCATGCTAGCCGCGCTCCGCGCGCATCAGCGCACGCTGCCGCTCGAGATGCTCGGGCATCTCCTTGAACACGTCCTCGAACATGAGGTCGGCGTCGAGCCGCGGCCCCTCGCTCAGGGTGCCGAAGGTCACCGCCTCCTTCCAGCTCGCGCCCACCAGCGCCTCGAGCTCTGCGGTGAGCGCCGCGTGGCGTTCTTCGGACCAGGCACCGAGCCCGATCAGATGACGCTTGAGCCGCTCGATGGGGTCGCCGAGCGGCCAGTGTTCATGGTCGTCCTTGGCGCGGTAGCGCGCCGGATCGTCGCTGGTCGAATGCGCCGAGACACGGTAGGTGACGAGTTCGATGAGGGTGGGCCCGCCGCCGGTGCGGGCGCGTTCCGCCGCCCACTGCGTCACCGCGTACACCGCGAGGAAATCGTTGCCGTCGACGCGGATGCCGGCCATGCCGTAGCCCGGTCCGCGGGCCGCGAAGGAGCGCTGCTCGCCCCCCGCATAGCCCTGAAAGGTCGAGATCGCCCACTGGTTGTTCACCACGTTGAGAATGACCGGCGCCTGGTACACGGAGGCGAACAGCAGCGCGTGATGGAAATCCGCCTCCGCCGTGCTGCCCTCCCCCACCCAGGAGGCGGCGACGTGGTCCTCGCCCTTGATGGCCGCCGCCATCGCCCAGCCCACGGCCTGCGGAAACTGCGTCGCCAGGTTGCCGGAGATGGAGAAGATGTTGCCGCTCTTCGAGTGATACATCACCGGCAGCTGACGGCCCTTGCACATGTCGCGGGTGTTCGACAGCAACTGGTTCATGAGGTCGACCAGCGCGGTGCCGCGCGCGATGTGCAGACCCTGATTGCGGTAGGAGGGGAACAGCATGTCGCCCGGACGCAGTGCCATGCACTGCGCGACGGACACCGCCTCCTCGCCGAGCGAGCGGATGTAGAAGGAAATCTTGCCGGCGCGCTGGGTGCGCTGCATGCGGTCGTCGAACAGCCGCGTGAGCAGCATGTGCCGCAGACCGATCTGCAGCTCCGCCGGGTCCAGATGCGGATGCCACGGACCCACGGCCGAACCGTCGTCGTCGAGCACCCGCACCAGCTGCGTGGCCAGCGACTGCATCTCGGCGGCCCGCGCCGTGACCTCGGGGCGCTCCACGGCGCCGGCCGGGGAGAGGGCCACGTAGCTGAAGTCGGGCGCCTCGCCGGGGCGGGCGGGCGGGCGGGGCAGATGCAAACGCGAACGCTCGGTCATGGCGGCAATCTACGTCCGATCGGCGCGTCATGTTGCATGCATTCGACCCGGGCCGGATAATGCGGAACGTTCATTCCAAAATGGCCGGGAAGATGAAAAATACGGCACGCACCGTGCTCGATTCCCTGGATCTGCGCCTGCTCGACATCCTGCAACGCGAAGGTGCGTTGTCGGTGGCCGACATCGCCGGGCGGGTACGGCTGCCCACCACCACGTGCTGGCGCCGCATCCAGCAGCTCGAACGCGACGGCGTGATCAAGGCGCGGGTCGCCCTGCTCGACCGCGATGCCCTCGGGCTCGACGTCACCATGTTCGCCCACGTCAAGCTCGCCACCACCGGCCGCGATGCCATCGCCGAATTCGAAGCAGCGATCCGCGACCGCGCCGAAGTGCTCGAGTGCTACACCGTCACGGGCGAGTGGGATTTCTTCTTGAAGATCGTCACGCGCAACATGAAGGCCTTCGAGGCGTTCTATCTGGATTACCTGTCACGCATTCCCTGCGTGCGCTCCGTCAGCTCGTCGGTCGCCGTCACCGTCATCAAGGAGTCCACCGCGCTGCCGCTCGGGTTGTGAGACGTGCGCGCACTCGCGCGCTGGCGTGCGCGCACCGGCGCGCCAGCCAGGTCCAGCTGCGGGTAGCGGCAGCCCTGCGAGAAGGCGGTTTGTGTGCGGATGCCGGCGGCACCTGCCCGGAAGAATCCGTGCACCCCCGGGTCCTGCGTGCGGGTCACGTCCCACCTCACCGTCGCGGGGACGTGTTCTTCACGGAGGCGAGGGCGATTCTCGCGCGATTGGAGCACGCGAAACTCGCCGCCAGATGTGCCGCACGCGGCGAACGCGGCGTGCTGATGCATGAGCTCGCGACGGACGCGCAGATTCGCGAGCTGCGGGCAAAACGGCTGGATCTCGGCGTGGGGCTCGGTCCGGTCGATGAGCCGGACATCGGCTTCGAACGGTTGCTGCGCGAAGCATTGATTCTGGCGGCACCGACCGGACCCGGTGCCGCTCGGCAGGTACTTCGCCGCCGCTCTGCACCACGCGGCACTACGCGCCACGCTCGACGTTTGAATGGCGCGCCGGCGCTCAGTCCAGCAGCGCCGCGATGGCGGGAGAGGGATTGCCGCCGCACACCAGCACCACCACGCGCTTGTCGGCATAGCGCGCGGCATCCTTGAAATACGCCGCCAGCGCGACACCGCTCGCTCCTTCGACCGCCCAGCCGAGGGCATGCGCCCAACGCATGGCGCCCAGGATCTGTGCCTCGCTCACCAGCACGGCGCGATGCATGACCTCGCGGCAGAGTTCGAACGTGATGGAGTCCGCCTCGACGCCGCCGGCGGTGCTCTCGCTCAACGTGGGTGCCTCCGGCGCTGCGAATATCCTTCCCGCCTGCAAACATTCGTACAGGACGGGTGAATTTTCCGGCCAGCAGCCGACTATTTCCGCGCGCGGCGCGGCATGCCGCAGGTAGGCGCCGATACCGCTTAGCAGGCCGCCGCCGCCGGTCGCGATGAATATGGCATCGAGATCCGGCACTTGCCGCACGAGTTCCACGGCGATGGTGCCCTGGCCCGCGATGACCTCGACGTCGTTA
>CAZZYJ010000164.1:0-7768 GCA_964658215.1 uncultured Steroidobacteraceae bacterium
TGAGGAACCAGATCGCCTCCTCCTCGTAGAGGTGGTGGACCACGGCGCCGCGCAGCTGTTCGAGCTTGTTGGCGTACCCCGCGCTGAGCGGCACCAGCCGCTCCAACAAGCCCATCTGCAGTTTGGCAGCCGCCTGCTCGGTGTAGGCCCGGGTCGCGTGACCCGTCTGGTGCGTGGCCGCCAATGCCGGATAGAGGACGGCTTCCTCCGCCGTGGCATGACCGATGAGCAGGGTTGCGAGCCGCTTTTGCGCCGCCACCTGACCGGCCATGCTGGTGGCGGTGGCCACGGCGAGGAAGCCCGCCTCGATTCGCAGATGCTGATCCAGCACCGCCGTCAGCCAGTCGCCGGGCCGCGCCGCAGCCCGCGCCCTGTCCCGCGCCCGCCGGCGAGCCTCGGCGGACTCGAGCGGGGTGACGGCGGCGACCACTTTGGCGATGAACGACATGAAAGCTCTCCGGGGCACGGCAGGCAGGCTGTGCTCGGGATTACGACGTTTCCGCCACCCGCCCGCTGTCGGAAGGGATCCGCGCCCGCGCGTCGGAAAGGCGTCCGTTGCGACTGCGGATGCAGTCGATCCGGGTGCGCCGTCGCCTACATCATTTTGCTTCGAAGACTGCGTACCACTTCTTGCAAGGCTCCACCACCTCCCAGCTGCCCTCGAACCCCGCGGGCACCACGAAGGCATCACCGGCCCGGAAATCGTTGCGCTCGCCGTTCACCGATTCGATGCGCACCCGGCCTTCGGTGATGACGCAAAATTCGTGTTCCGTGTAACGCACGCGCCACTTGCCGCTGGTGCTGGTCCACAGACCACAAAAGAACTGGCCCGTGGCGTCGGCGAACTGATTCGACACACGCGTGCGCGGGATTCCCGAGAGGATCTTCTCGGGGGCGGGGTTCGAGGATTCGCCGCCCTGCAGGCGGTCCATGACGATGATCTTGGGGGGTGCGGACATGCGCGGCTCAAGCCTTCAACGAGAAGGGGGTGAAATTGGTGGCGGTGTCGTAGAAATCCTCGTTCTCCGCCTTCTTCAGAAAGGCGACCACGCGATAGGTGAGCGGCGCCGCCACGATCTCCCAGCCGCTCTTCAGGGCATATTGCGTGAACATGATGGCGACGAGGTGCGCCTGCGGCATGCGGCCGTAGAAGGCGACGAAATAAAAGATCACGGAATCGACGAGTTCGCCGCACAGCGTCGAGCCGATGATGCGTGTCCACAGCCAGCGGCCCTGCGTCCAGATCTTCATCTTGGCGAGCACGAAGCTGTTGACGAAGGTGCCGCACAGGAATGCCAGGATCGACGCCACCACGATGCGCGGCGTATTGCCGAAGATGGCCTCGACGGCGGCCTGGTTCGAACGCGAGCTCTCCGAGGGCGGCAGATTCACGACGATGGCCGCCATGAAGGAGGCGAACGCCAGGGCACCGAACCCCGCCCAGACGACGCGCCGGTCCCGGCCGTAGCCGTACACCTCGGTCAGGACGTCACCGAAGATGTAGGAGATGGGGAAGAACAACACGCCCGACAAAAAGGTCACCGCGCCCACCCCGGGTACGTGCAGGGTGGTCTCCTTGGCCGGCCCGATCAGATTCGAGCACAGCAGCACGCACACATACGCCGCCATCACGAAATCGTAATAACGGAACTCACGGAGGGGCGGCTGGTGAGACATCGGCGCCATGATGTCACACGCCGGCCGGCACGGACTAGTTCTTGCCCGAAGCCGGCGGCGCCGGCTCCTGCCAGCCCCCGCCCAGGGCCTTGACCAGGTAGACGGCGGTGGCGAACTGCTGGCCGTGTATCTGCACGGCCTGGCGCTGATTGCCGAGCAGGGTTTGCTGCGCCGTCAGCACGTCCAGGTAGATGGCGACGCCACCCGTGTAGCGATCGTTGGCGATGTCGAAGGCACGCTGGGCACTCTCGACGCTCGCGTCCGCCTGCAGCGCCGCGCGGCCGAGCGAACCCAGGCCGGTGATGCCGTTTTCCACTTCTTCCATGGCGCCGAGCACGGTCTGCCGATAGGTCGCCACTGCGGCCGTGTAGTCCGACTCGGCGATGCGCACGTTCGCGCGGGTCCTGCCGGCGTCGAACAAGGTTAGCGCGCCCGTGAGACCGAACGACCAGCTCTCGCTGGCCGCGCTGAACAAGGACGACACCGCGGTGGTCTGCGCACCGAACACCGGCACCACCGGCGACAGCTGGATGGACGGAAAGTAGGCCGCCCGGGCCACTCCGATACGGGCATTGGCCGCGGCCATCGCACGTTCGGCGGAGGCGACGTCCGGGCGCCGCTGCAGCAGATCCGACGGCAATCCCAGCGGCAACACGGGCAGGTTGCCCGGCGCCGGCACCGGCGCGACGACGAAGCCGGGGGCCGGCGTACCGACCAGCGTGGCGATGGCATGTTCGTTCTGCGCACGCTGCACCTGCAGCAATTCTTTTTGTGCGGCGCTGCTTTGCACCAGCGCCTGCTGCTGCGCGAGGTCGAGCCCGGTGGCGAAGCCCAGGTCATGCCGCGACTGGATGAACTTCAGGGCATCGCGCTCGAGGCCCAGACTGCGCTCGAGCACGTCGATTTCCGCGTCGAGTTCACGCAGGGCGAAATAATCGGTGACCAGCTGGGTGGTCAGCATCAAGCGCGTATTTTCGAAATCCGCCGCGGCCTGCTCGGCGGCGGCGCGGTAGCCTTCGAGCTGACGCCGCACCCGGCCGAACAGATCCAGCTCGTAGGTGACCGAAGGGCCCAGCGTGAAATCGTTCTGCACCGTCGACTGGTTCGGTATCGAATACGAAGACAGCGGCCGGTTGGCGGAAGTCTTGGCGCGCCCGGCGGACGCCTGCACACCGATGCTCGGGAACAGATACGAGCGCGCCACCGTGACCTCGCTGCGCGCCTGATCGAGGCGGGCGGCGGATACCTTGAGGTTCTGATTGGCCGTCAGGGCCTGTTCCACCAGGGGATTCAACGTGGCGTCCTGGAACAGCTCCCACCAGCGGCCCTTCAACGCAGCGTCGCCCGGTGCGGCGGCGTGCCACGGCGCGTCGGGCTGCCAGGCGGGCGGGGTGTCGGCGGCGGGACGCCGGTAGTCCGGGCCCACCGCGCAGCCGGCGGCCGCGAGCAGCACGAGCGGCGCGACCGAGACGAGCACGCAGCGGCGCGTTTGAACTGCCATGCGCAAGCCTCAGCCCCGGCCGTCGCCACCGGCACGTCCGGCAGCGCCGCCGCCGGCATTGGCACCGTCGCGGGCGCCCGCCTTGGCCGTCTCGACGGAAACCACGTCCCCGTCGGCCAGCGAATCGGCCGGGTTCACGATGATGCGGTCGGCGGCGCCGAGTCCCGTCAGTACCTCGACGTCGGTTCCAAAATCCGTGCCGAGTTTGACCGCCGCCAGACGTACGTGGCCGCCGGCATCGACGACCGCCACCCGCGGTCCGTCCGGACGGAACAGCAACACGTTGGTGGGCACCAGGGTGGCCGCGCTGTCGCCTTTGATCGGCAGCGTCACCTGCACGTACGCACCCGCAAACAGCGCTCCGTCGTGGTTCGGTACACGAATCTCCACCTGCAAGGTTCGCGTCGCGGGATCGATGGCTCTCGCCGTGCGGGCGATCGTACCCTCGTAGCGCTGCCCTGCACGTTCGGCCAGGGACACCGTCACCGCATCGCCCACCTTGATCTGCGCCGCATACACCTGCGGCACGTAGACATACAGACGCAGCGGATCGACCTGCGCCACCGTGAACAGCGCCCCGCCGGCTCCGCCGTTGCCCGCGTTGATCAGATCGCCGACGTCGACGTTGCGGCGGGTGAGGACACCGTCGAACGGTGCCGTCACCTTGTTGAAACCCTGCAGACTGCGCAGCCGGGCGACGTTGGCATCGGCGGCGGCCAGATCGGATTGCGCCTGCTTGTAGGTACTCAAACGCTCGTCGAGATCCTGCTGGGTCACCGCATCCCGCGAGCGCAGACTCTGCCAGCGGTCCGCCGTGCTCTTCGCCAGTGCCTCGCCGACGGCGGTTTGCGTGCGCGCCGCTTCGGCCTGGGTGAGCTGCTGGTCCACCTCCGGCGCAGTGATTTCCGCGAGCAACTCGCCCTTCTTCACGGTGGCGCCGATGTCCCGGGTCCAGCGCGCGAGATAGCCGCTGCTGCGCGCGTACACGGTGGTTTCGATAACGCCCTGCAAGGTGCCCGGCAGGGTGACCGGCAGGCCGTCACCGCCGCTCTTCGGCGTGGTCGTCGTCACGTACTGCACCGCGTGGGCGGAGGTCGCCGACCCGAGCGCCCGGGCGTGGAACGTACGCATCACGAGCACGATGAAGGCGCCCAGGATCAACAGGCCAAGCAGGCCCGCCGCCGTGAACTTGGCACGTTTCAAGAGAGGTGAAGGAGCAGTGGCCGTGTCAGACATGTCAGATATTCCCATGAACCAGCGGTGCCGACGAGTCCGGCCGCGACTGCTTGCGCCGCGCGAGACGCCGATGCACGCCGGCGAAGATGACCGGTACGAACAACAAGGTGGAGACCGTCGCGAACATCAGGCCGCCGATCACGGCACGGCCGAGCGGCGCATTCTGTTCGGCGCCCTCGCCCAACCCGAGCGCCATCGGGATCATCCCGATCATCATCGCGAGCGCCGTCATCAACACCGGCCGGATGCGGGTCGAGCCCGCATCGCGTGCCGCCTCGACGGGATCCAATCCCTCGCCCATGCGTTGGCGCGCGAACGATACGATCAAGATACTGTTGGCCGTCGCCACCCCCATCGTCATGATGGCACCCGTCAGCGCCGGCACGCTCAAGGTGGTCGCGGTCAGCATGAGCATCCAACAGATGCCGGCGAGCGCGGCCGGCAACGCGGTGATGATGATGAACGCGTCCACCCACGACTGGAAGTTGACCACGATCAACAGGTACACCATCACCACCGCCAGCACCAAACCCACCCCCAGCTGGATGAAGGACGAGCGCATGGTCTGCGCCTGGCCGAGGAGCGTCACCTGCGTTGCGCGCGGCAGCTCGGGCCGCAGATCATCCACCAGCTTGCGAATGTCGCCGGACACGCTGCCCATGTCACGCCCTTCCACGCTCACGTAGATGTCCGTGGCCGGCGCGAGATTGTAGCGCGAAGCCACCGCCGCTTGCGCGGTCGGCACGACGCCCACGAGATTGCTCAACAACTGCGTCGCGCTCGCGGCGGCGCCGGGCGCACGCACCGGTGTGCGCATCAGCGCGTCCAGGCTGTCCACCGAATATTGCGGCGATTGCACCGTCATGTTGTAGACGATGCCGTTGTCCGGATTGAGCCAGAAGTTCGGCGAGGTGATCGAGGTACCCGACGTCGAGACCAGCAGATCGTTGGTCACGTCGCTCGGACTCAGGCCGAGCTGCTGCAACTGGGTGCGGTCCATGGCCAGCGCCACGGTCGGCAGATCGAGCCGCTGGTGGATGTGGGTGTCCACCGCGCCCGGCACCGCGCGAATCTGCTTCATGAGCTTCGCGGCGATCTGATAATTCTCGCGCAGGTTCGCGCCCGTGAATTGCACGTCGATGGCCGCGGGCAGGCCGAAATTCAAGATCTGCGTGACCATGTCGGCCGGCTGGAAGAAGAATTCGGCGCCCGGGAAGAGTTTCGGCAGCTCCCGACGCATCTGTTCGACGTAACCGGCGGTGGGCGCATGACCCTCGTTCAGCGACACCTGGATCTCACCGTCCAAGGTCCCGAACACGCCCGAGTTGCTGTACGACAGATTGAGCCCGCTGTACGGCACGCCCAGATTGTCGAGCACCGGGCCGACGTCGCGCGTGGGAATGATGCGCCGGATCGCCTTGTCGATCTCATCCGCGTTGCGCGCGGTTTCCTCGATGCGGGTGCCGGATGGCATGCGGAAATGCAGGCGGATCTGGCCGGCATCGACGCTGGGGAAGAAATCACGGCCGAGCAGGAAGACCAGGCCGCACGACAGCACGCAAAAGCCCAGAAACACCCCCGCGAACACACGCCTGTGCTCCAGCGCCGCGCTCAAGATGTCGATGTAGCCGCCGCGGATCTTCTCGAAGCGCGCATCGAACGCCTTGTAGACGCGACGCAGCAGGCTCGGCCGGGCCGACGCATCGGGCGGCGCATGATCGAGCAGCATCATCACCAGCGTGGGCACCAGGGTTCGTGACAGCACGTAGGACGCCAGCATCGCGAACACCACGGCCTCCGCCAGCGGCGCGAACAGGAAGCGGGCCACACCCGACAGGAAGAACATGGGCACGAACACGATACAGATGCACAGCGTGGAGACCAGCGCCGGGATGGCAATCTCTCCCGCGCCATCCAGGATGGCCTTGTTGAGGTCCGACCCCAGATGCAGGTGGCGTTCGATGTTCTCGATGGTCACCGTGGCATCGTCGACCAGGATGCCCACCGCCAGCGCCAGACCGCCCAGCGTCATGATGTTGAGCGTCTCCCCGGTGATGTAGAGCGCGATCACCGAGGACAGGATGGACAGCGGGATGGACACGGCAATGATGCAGGTGCTGCGCCAGTTGCCAAGAAACAGCAGGATCAGCATGGCGGTCAAGCCGGCCGCGATGAGGGCCTCGCGGACCACCCCGCTGATGGCCGCACGCACGAAGGTGGACTGATCGAACAGCGGGACGATCTTCAAGTCCTTGGGAAGGATTTTTTGCACGGTCGGCAGCTGCGCCAGCAGATCCCTGACGATGTCCAGCGTCGAGGCGCCGCCGTTCTTGATCACCGACAGCAGCACGCCGCGCTGGCCGTCCTGGCGCACGATGTTGGTCTGCGGTGAGAAGCCGTCGCGCACGTGCGCCACCTCCTCCAGGTACGTCGTCGCACCGTTGCGGGTGGCCACGGGAATCTTGTTGAGGCCCGCGATGGTGTCGGGTGAACCGTTCGTCGCCAGGACGAATTCCGTGCCGCCGATCTTGGCGGTACCCGACGGCAGCACCAGGTTCTGCGTATTGACGGCGGTGACCACGTCACTCGGCGTCAAGCCCTTGGCCAGCAGGGCGGGGGTGTCGAGGTCCACCGAAATGATGCGCTGCTTGCCGCCGTACGGGTACGGAATGGCCACGCCGGGAATGGTCACCAGACGCGGCCGCAAAAAATTGACCGCGGTGTCGAACAAGGCCTGTTCCGGCATCGTCGGACTGGACAAACCCAGCTGGATGACGGGAATGCTCGAGGCCGAATACTTGATGATCAGCGGCGGCTGCAGGCCGGGAGGGAGCTGCCTCAGCACCGACTGCTCGAGCGCCACGACCTGGGCGATGGCGGTCGGAATGCTGGCGTTGGGTTGGAAGAAGATCTTGATCACGGCCGTGCCGTTCAGCGACTGCGACTCGATGTGCTCGATGTCGTTGACCGTGGTGGTGAGGTTGCGCTCGTTGACCGAGGTGATGCGCAGGCCCATCTCCTGAGCGGACAATCCCGAATAGTTCCAGACGATGCTGATGACCGGAATATTGATGTCCGGGAAGATGTCCGTGGGCATCTTGAGCAATACCAAGGGAGTTGCGAGCAGTATCAACAGCGCCATCACCAGAAACGTGTAGGGGCGGCGCAACGCAACTTGAACGATCCACATCGGCTGAACGACCTCGGCGCCGGGGGCCGGCGCGGTGTAGGGCTATTTTACTGCAAACGCTGCGAAGACGCAGTCGCCGTCCCACGGCGTTCGAATCACGCGCTCGGTTCGGCCGCTCCCACGAGACGGACGCCCACGTCTGCCTCGCGCCTCGCGCCTCGCGC
>CAZZYJ010000165.1:0-7746 GCA_964658215.1 uncultured Steroidobacteraceae bacterium
ACATTGAATAGCCCTGTATCGATTCGAGAAGTTACCGGTCAGATACGCATCCGGCTCAAAGCGCGACACGCCGCGGCCATTTCCATGCGTACCAGGCCACCAGCAGCGTGAGCGTCATTTCGGTCACACTGTAGAGGAGATAGAACAGCCAGCTCTTGAACAGGACCAGCGTCGCAAGAACCGTGAGGGTGTAAAACAGGCCCATGATGAAATTCAACCAGCGGTTTACAGGAGGGGGCAGCACGATGGATAAAAAAACCATCAACCCTGGAAGTACGGTCAAGATCGAAACGATCGCAAGACTTCCTTGGCTCACAGGGCCTACGGGACCCTGGCCTTCCAGCATTCCCTTCAACTGCCCCGGCACATAGAGACCGAAATAGTCCCCGTAGCTGTAGAAAAACATGAGCGCCGCCCAGAGGAGCGACAGCTTCAGCCTCACGTGGATCTTTATGTCGTCCAAGTCCGATTTTCGCATCATTCCGTCCTCGCGCTGTGATGAAGCCTGCCGGAGGTGACTCACACGTCCTGCCAGCCGAGCGTGGCGGCGCGCGGCGCGCCGTGCTCAAGATCTGTGCAATGGCAACCAGTGTATGCGACAAGATGGTTAGCCTCGTGTACGAGCGCGCCCTGCACGACGAGACTTCGGCAACATGGATCGCTCGCTGCGAAACCCAGGTGGGCGCCGTTTTCGATGCGCTGGAAACGGCTCGGGCGGCGCGTTCCAGCCTGTTTTGGTTCGGCGACTTGCTGACCCATACCGACATCGCGGTGACTTGCGCGATGCGCTTCGTGGCCGAAGCGCATGCTGCGCTGGATCCTGCTGCAAAGTGGCCCGGTTCGGCAATACGTAGGCGGCCGTCAAACGCTCACTCCACCCGGCCGGCGTGGCCGACGGCATCGCCCTCATGAGTCGAGGCACGGGCGTAATCGGGATGTCTGCGTTTCGCACGGCCATCCATTTTCATCGGATATTCGTAGGGGAGTTCGGGTGTGGCATTGAACAGGCGGTATAGTCTGCCCCGCATCCAATTTTGAAGTGAAGCCAACGGTATGACGATTTATGTAGAAGCCGCAGAGGCCGCCACGGCGCCGTCCCCCGCCGCGGGTATCGCACAAAAAACCAAGCCCGCCCTCGGTATCTTGTGGGCCATCAGCACCTCGCACATGGTCAACGACATGATGCAGTCGCTGATCCTGGGGATGTATCCCATCCTCAAGGGCGAGTTCTCGTTGAGCTTCGCGCAGATAGGGCTGATATCGTTCACCTACCAGCTGACCGCCTCGCTGTTACAGCCGTTGGTGGGACTGTTCACCGACCGCCGGCCGCAGCAGCATGCGCTGCCTCTGGGCATGACCTCGACGCTGATCGGACTCGTGCTGCTCGGCTACGCGCCCACCTTCGGCGCCGTGCTGCTCGCGGCGGCGTTCGTAGGCCTCGGGTCGGCGATATTTCATCCGGAATCCTCGCGCATCGCGCGTCTCGCCTCGGGCGGCCGCCACGGCTTCGCGCAATCCGTGTTTCAAGTAGGCGGAAACCTCGGCACGGCCATCGGCCCGTTGCTGGCGGCCGTCGTCATCGGACCGTTCGGCCAGCATAGCGTGGCCTGGTTTGGGCTGGCCGCCCTGCTGGGGATCGTTCTGCTGCTGCAGGTGAGCCGCTGGTACGCCACTCACCACATCGCCATGGCCGGCCGCAAGAAACCGGCCGCCGCCGTCGCGCCGTATCCCCGCAAGGTGGTGGTGGGCGCGGTGGCGGTGCTGCTGCTGTTGATCTTCTCCAAATATTTCTACGTGGCGGGCCTCACCAGCTTCTACACGTTCTACCTGATGGATCGCTTCGGCGTCACGGTGCGACACTCACAGCTCTTTTTGTTCGCCTTTCTGCTGGCTTCGGCGGCGGGGACGGTGCTGGGCGGGCCCGTCGGGGATCGCATCGGCCGCAAGCCCGTGATCTGGGTCTCGATCCTGGGCGTGGCGCCGTTCGCGCTGCTGCTGCCGCATGCCAATCTTTTCTGGACGGTGACCCTGACCATCGTCATCGGTTTGGTGCTGTCGTCGGCATTTTCCGCAATCCTGGTCTATGCGCAGGAACTGATGCCGGGCAAGGTCGGTCTGGTGTCGGGACTGTTCTTCGGCTTTGCGTTCGGCATGGGCGGGTTGGGCGCCGCGGTACTGGGGGTGCTGGCAGATCACACCAGCATCGCCTACGTGTACCGGGCCATCGCTTTCCTGCCGCTGCTGGGCATCGTGGCCGCCTTTCTCCCCAACGCCGCCCGCGGGAGGTCGCCCGGGTCGCAGGTGCTTCGCTGAGGAGGGCCGCCGTTTCCTGCCCCGCGCACCCAATTCGATACCTAATTACACCCGATGACCGTTAGAGCCTGTGTACGTAACGACGATGAACGCCACCGCGGCTCCTACAAGACCTTCGCCAATCCCGTGGTCCCTGTCGACGAACCTCTATTACAGGGCGCTTCGGCGGACGCAAACGACACTCAAGTCCAATGCAGCCGATTGGGAACCGTGGATCGGCTTCTTTTTCGCTGCCTGAAGAAACAAAAAGACAGCCTCGCGGTACGGCTGGAACGCGAGCGTACTGCCCAAGCGCAGGACGACGAGCCAGCCGTCGTTTCGCTTCAGGTGCTCAAAGCGCTGCGGACGGCAGGACGCGCCGTCAGCACGGCAAGGCTCGCGCGACATGGTATTCGTTGTGACCCGCACCGGTTACAGCCCTGCGGCGGAGTGAGCGGCGTCGGGGCTGGGGCCCGGGATGCCGTTCCGGCAGGACTGCAGGCACCCGTGCGACAGTTATCGGTAGACCGGAACGGTTCCCGCGCTCTTCAGGTCGGCGAGTTTTTCTGCGAACTCGATTTCGCGCCACGCCGACCAATCGCGGAAAATGTCCCGATTGACGAACAGCATGTGATCCGTTTTCAATTTCTCCATGCGTTCCTGCAGGGTTCCCGATTGTTGATTCAAGATTCCTGACCACGCATAGAGGCCTCCTTCGAGATAGATGTCGACGGGCAGCACCTTGCGAAACGTCTGGAACGTACGGCGTACGGACGCCTCGTTGATGTACGAGTTGCGGTTCAGCTCGGCCGGCAGTTCCCAGCAGCAAAATTCGAACACCCGGTAGTCCCTGCCTGCCTCGCGAACGTCGAACAAAAAACTGGTCGACGAGGCACTGTGACCCGGCGCGAGATAGGCCGTCACGGACAGCGGGCCCAGCGTGACGACGTCGCCGTCGAACAATGCGCGATCCACTTTGACCGGTGGATACCACTGCCCGGCCGGCGTTGGCGGAACCACGGACGGGGGCGGGCCGCCCGCCCGAGCGTCGGGCCGCGGTACCGGCGCCGTGGGCGGAAGCACGCCGCCGTATTCCAGATAAGGGACTTCCGCGAAGCCGGTCATGACCTGGGCGCCGGTTTTCTCCTTGAAATAGGCCGTCGCCCCCGCCTCGTCGGGATGGTTGTGGTTGATCAGGACGATTTTGATGTCGGCAAGATGGAAGCCCAGCCCCTCGATGTTCTTCTCCACCAGCGCCGCCGTGTCCTTGAAGCCCGCACCCAGGAGGATATGTCCTTGAGGCGAGGTGAGCAGATAAACCTCGCCGTTGGCGACTCCGACGAAATACAGGTTTCCCATGATCTTAAAGGGCTCGGCCGGGGCGCGTATGTTCTTGATCTGCGCCTTCATCTGGTCCGCCGTCGCCGCCAGTTCCCGGCCGTGTTGCGCCTGCGCCGCCGTGAAGGGCGGCTCGGGAGCCGTGGGACTTTGCGCCGCCAGGGGTGAACATAAGGCCCCGGCGAGACAAACCCCAGACCAGCCGCTGCTACGAATCATCGGGGGCTGGTCGGGGCAGGCGGGGCACCGGGGTGTTCGGTGGAAATGAGGGCAGGGGGGCCCGGATCTGGTGCGGACCCGCTCCGGACTGTAGCTCCCTGCCGTCGGGCAGGCGCACCGATACCAGAACGCCGCCCAGGCTGCCGTCCTTGCGCGGGTGAATCGTCATCGAGACCCGATCGCCCGCGTTGACGTCGGTGTGCTTCCAGCCGCTGCGCACCAGGCCGTTCGGGCTCGGACCTTCGACGGCCCACTCCTGCGTGGTGCCGTCGCCGGCCACCGTGGTCAGGACGAACCATGAATGCGGATTCGTGAGCTCCACCGACTTCAAGGTGCCGGCGACCGTCATCGATTTGGTGTTGTCGAACATCGCGAAGGAATGATGGGCCACGGCAGTGCCGGGACACGCGGTAACCATCCAGGCGGCAATGGCAGTCGCCGCCGATATCGAAGTAGGCCGAAGCGTCATGAATAATCCTCGTCGAGAGCGCGGTTATTTGGCAGGATCGGTGTAGGTCTGACGGCCATCCGAGGTGACCTGAATCCTCGGTTTTTCACAGATGTATTCGATCATCTCCTCATCGCTCTTCACGAACACCGATTTGAGCGTGAACGGCTTGTAGTACGTCGCCGGATCGTCGACCTCGATCACGTCGACCAGCGTGTCCGGCGCTGTGCGGGTGATTCGCTCCAGGACGTGCATGCGGGTGCTGTGCGGCAAGCCGGTGAAATTCAACGTCGTGTCGTCCCGCACGCCCACCGTGTCCACCACCAAGGTCTTGCCCTCCCAGTGACCGATCGAATGACCCATGAAGCTCGGGATGACCTCCTCCGGATGCTTGTCCGTCATGTAGATGGCCCGGAATTGCCATCCTTCTTCATTCAGGATGCCGACGAAGTCGGGCTTCAGGAGGAAAACCTGGGGATATGGAGCCCCCATCATGTCGCCGGGCATGCCGAGCGGCAGACAGCGTGCCGTGGTGTTCGCGAAGGGATTGTCGGTCGTGCTCATCGCCACCCGCTCGCGGTACAGCTTCTCCGCCTCGGGTCGAAGCGGAATGACCGTGCCGTCGCTCAGGGTAAACTGCTTGTCGTCAGGTTTCGCTCGCGCCGGATTGATGCCGTCGTAGGGATCGTGCGTCCACGTTCCGGAGAAATCATCCGGCACGCCGGCGGGATGTTTCGGGACGGTTCTGGCCGCGGCGACCGCCGCCCCCGGGCACTGCCCGAGGCCGAGCACCAAAATCATGCCAGCAATCTTCAACTGAACGCGCATAGCCTTCCCCTTCGACACCCGCTGCCCTGTCGCGCGCTCGGTGTGCAGCCGCGGCCCTCATTTGCAAGAGCTAGTGTAGTCCAGGAGGAAAAAGCCGGTAGTCGGGCTCGCGCTGCCCAGGCAATTGACTGCCGCTGACGGCGGCCGCTCCCGAGCAGCCGGCCTTCAGCCGGTGCTGTGTTTCAGCAGCGGCCCGGACAGCCGGGCGACCGACACGGCGGCGGGCACTTCGGGCCTGCGCAGGGGACTGTGCCGTCGCAGGGACAGCGTATGAAGCAGCTCGCTGATGGGTTGGGGTGCGAACTCGCACCACTCGATGCCGATGCCGTCTTTGTGCTTGCGCGCGATGTAAGCCGGTATGAGGGGCGCTTCGTGTTTGAGCCGCGGTAGATCGATGGTGAGCTGAATGCGCGACAGCATGCGCAGGTCAAAATCGGCCTTGAGAAACGCACCGCTGACGCTCAGATTGCTGAGCCGGCCTGAGCGTACGATAAACGGATGCCCCGTGATCTTGACGGGTAAATCCACTCTAATGCGTTCGCCCCACCGGTGTTCCATACCGGAAGCTTTTCACACCTGCCGACGGTCGCCTATCAGCCGATGGGCGCATTTCACCTTCCTCGTGTCCTACACGCGTTCAGGGTTTACAGGCGCAGGTGGCGCGTCAAAAGCGCCGGGAGACGTAGAAGATGACGCTCTCGATCTTGTAGAAGCTGTCGGGGCGGACGCCCTGCGGATCGGTGGCGAGCACGTGATTGCGGGCCACGTTTTGTGCAAAGCGGAAATCGGCGCCGACATCCCACTTCGGCAGCACGTCACGCCACATCGTGCCTGCGCCTCCGTAGAGAGAATAGGCCGGTGTGGCCAGATCGTAGCGGGCCACGCCGAGAAACAGGTCCAGCGCAAAATGATCCCCGTACCGGTGCCGGTAGTCGACCGGCCGGATGCCGATCAGGGTGCGTCCATCGACGGTGTCGAATTCCGCCCGCACGCCCAGATCATTGCGCTCGGATACCGCCCGGCGCGCGCCGATGGCGGCGTGGGGGCCGAACGCCACCTTGGACGTGGTGATGGGCAGCCCCTTCTGCAGATCGGTCTTGACCTGATTGGCGTTGAAACCGCCGTCGACGAACCATTCCGTCCCCAGCGACTCCCCGCCGTCCGCCGGGGAGTCGCTGTCGTCCGTGTCGTAATCGCGGGTGTGCTCGGTGCCGCCGTAGCGTACGAAGCCGCTCAGCCGCGAGAATGACTTTCCGAACACGTCGCGCCCGGCGAGGACCTCGCCGCCCACCGTGACGTCGTTCCAGGGCCGCGAATAGCGGACGGTCACGTCGAGATAGTGGTGGTAGGGATACTCGCCGTAGTTCTGGTTCACCAGGGTGCGCACGCGCTCTTCCAAGTAGCCGCCGAACGGCGGCGTCCAGCCGAGCCGCAGCATCTGGCTGCGTGCGCCGACGCCGTCGTTGTAGACGCGCTGATCGCCGCCCCAGTTGCCGACGACCAGTCCGTCGTTGACCATGCCGTCCAGGAACACCCCGTTGACGTACCAGCCGTTCTGCCATTCGGTGGTTTCATAGGTCAGATCGAAGTGATGCCAGAGCTTGGGAAAGTCGATGCCGATCCCCAGCGACGACTCACCCAGCAGGTAGCTGCCGCCGTTGAGGTTGTTCTCGCCGGCGTATTGCACGTAGAACGCGAAGGGCGTCTTGGCGGGGAAGAGAAAGCGACTCACGTACGAGGCTTCCTGGTTGCCGAGATTTTGATTGGTACCGGAGGGTTTGAAAAAGTCGTTGAACAGGAAGCTGGCCGAGGAAGGCAGCCCCGCGCCGCCGTACTGCAACTGGCGATTGACCCCGATCGACCAGCCGCTGAACGGCTCGATGGAGAACTGCGCACCGAACAGACGCGGATTGCCGCGGCCCTGCGCCGTGGTTCCCTGGCCGTTGTAGAGGATGTGGTCGGAACTCGACATGCGTGCGAGGAAGAGTTCGTACTGGAATCCCAGCCGGGTGAGCGGTTCGTAGTTCGACAGGGTAACCGACGGCATGGTGGGGGACTCCGTGCCGATCATCATCGTGCTGTCGGTCATCGGCGAGAACCAGTGGTCTCGATAGCCCACGTCCACCTGGGCCCAGTTGAAGCCGAAGCTCAGCATCGAGCCGGTCGGAACCTCGCGGCCCTTGTAGGCGACGACCCCGGCGGTGGCCAGGAAATAGTCGTTCGGCTGCACGTAGCCGCGCGCCGAAAATTCGTAGTTGCTCTGCAGGGGCAGGCCGTCGCCGTTGGGCACCGTGCCGCTGGCGCCGTGGGTGAGGGTGCCGGTCACGCTCGCATGGGTGACGCCATAATCGCGCGAGTAGCGTTCCAGATATTTTTTCACCTGCGTGCACAGGGCCTCGTCCCTGAGGCACGCTTTCGGCAGGGCCAGTTGCACGAGCCCCACGGCAAACGGACGCTTGAGAATGGGCTCGTCGGCCAGAATGAGCACGCGCTCGATCTGGCGCTCGACCTCGGGTTCGAGATGCAGCGGGAGGTAGGCGCTGACGCCGTCGGCGCGCGCGCCCGGAGCCGCCCATGCCAGCAGGGCGAAGCTGACGAGAACATTCTTCAGTGCGTTGAGT
>CAZZYJ010000166.1:0-7719 GCA_964658215.1 uncultured Steroidobacteraceae bacterium
GATCAGCGGCCGGCGAACTGCTCCATCATCAAACCCGTGCCGCCGCGCGTCACGTGGGCGACGATGGCCGTGCGCCGATGAATCTTGGTCACCAGCCCGAGGTTGATGGCGAAGGCGAGCTGCACCTGTTGTCCCTTGCGCAGACCGAGATTCTCGGTCTCCACGAACACCCCGTTCGCACTCAGGTTCTTCGCCTTGCAGATCCGGCTCTTTCGCCCCGACATGACCACGTAAACGGTGGTCCGCGCGCGGTGGCGGGTGTGCAGACGACGCTCCATCTTCAGTCCTTGTTCGTTGGGGGTGGCCGAGGTGGCATCATTATGCACAGCGCCTTCCCGTTCGCGAAATATTCGCGAAATACTGGCAGTTACATCCTAGTATTCAACGCATTAGGTTAAACATGGGGCCCGCTTCGCGGCGCGCCGGGCGGCGCCGGCAGGCTAGGCTGCCGCGTCCTTGCGCCGGATGGACAACTGCTCGGGCGCCTCGATGCCCATCTTCACGCGCCGTCCGGTCCCGCCGAGCAGGGTGATGAGAATCGGCCCGTTCGCGAACAATTGCTGCATGGTCATGTTCCCGTCCACGCCGTCGGCGGGTTGGATCACGATGGACTCGTCGGGACGGCGGCTGAGCACCAGCATGTCAGGCCCGTGCCAGCGCACGCAGCGCCCTGGCGAAGGTTTTACCCTGGGGTCCGTAGGTGATCGGCGGGCCGCCCCGCACGATGTCGAGCAACTGCCGGATCTGACTCTGACGGACATGAATGATGCGCCCGTTGACCTCGTTCGCGGTCCGGCAGCCCGCCATCAATTCCATCAATGCGCGCCACCGACCCGCCACCGATGCGCCGAGCGTCGTGGCTCCCGAATCCGCCGTACCCCACAGCGCGCGGCGTTCGCCCTCCATCTTCTCCAGCACGCCGAGCAACCGCACCTTGTCGGCGGTTCGCTCGTGGACGGCGTCGGGCGAGGTGCCGACCAGGGCCGCCCGTTCGGCCGCGAGGGCGCCCGCGAGCGAGTGCGCCGCCTCGATCTCGCGGTCGAGAAGATCCTCCAGATGTCGATATGCATCCAGGCTCATGGGATCACTTCAAGCCGCGCTCGAACTGTAGAACCTTGTCGGTCACCCGGCCGGCGTCGACCTGGTAGGTGCCGGCGTTCACCGCCTGCTTGATCGAGCTGACCTTCGCGCTATCGACCACCGGCGCCTGGGCGACCGCCGACTCGAGCTTCTGCAGGGAGCGGGCGGAGTCGGTGAGCGTCACCTGGTCCGCAGTCTTGCCGGAAACCTGGGAATTGGCGCCGGCCTGCGTCTTCTCGGCCGCCACGGCTCCGCTGCCGGAGCCCTTGGCGGGCGCAACCGTTTCGGTGGGTTTGTATCCGCTGATCTTGTCTGTCACCGCATTTCTCCTGGGGCGTTGAAAGGCCCGTACCCTGTTATCGTCGGCAGTGCCATGAACTTTAAAACGGAATTGTGACGGCCTTCACCGAACGGTCATTGCGACATGATCTCGACCACCTGCGCGGAGCGTGCCACGCCTTCGACGATCTTGCCCGACGATAGATTTTGCACCCTGACCCGTTGGTTGATCAGCCCGTCGCTCAATGCCCGGCCGGCCATCCGCACGCTCATGCCGCCGAGGTCGGCCACCAGGGTCACCGCCTGGCCGTGTTGGACGGCCTTCGCCCCCGCCAGCTGCTGATTCGTCAATATAGTGCCGCCGGCGATGGGCCGTGTCGCGGTCAAACCGACCGCCACCGCGGGATCGTCGAAATAGCCGGGCGGCAGTTCGGACAGGTCGTGCTGCTCGGTACGCAGATCGGCGGCCGTCAGGACGCTGCCGACGACCAGGGCATGCGCGGCGACGGTGGCGGGCGAGGTGCCGATGATGCGTACCGGCACATAGAGATGCCATGGCGTCGTCCCCTCGCAGCGCAGTTCCACCATCACCCGATCCTTCATGTGCGCCGGGCCGATCACAGGCCTGACGAGGCCGGTGCAGCGCTCCAGCTGGAGATTCGGCTGCAGCGGGCCCACCGAGAGGCGCTGCTGCGCGCTCAACGGCGGCAGCTGCACAGCGGCAGCCGTGCGCGCGAGGGTTTCGAGTTCCGTCATGTCCTGGCGTGGCAGGTCGGGGGCCACGGCCGCGGCCGTAACGGTGGCGACCGCGAGAAAATACGCTGCCGCGAAATACAGGGCCCGCCGGCGGTGACGGATTCTTGGCGGTATCGGCTGCATATAAGAGGTATCAAGCAAGCGGCGTGCCAACGGCGGCGACGCCGGCTCGCCGACGCGCGGAACTGCGCAGAAGGGCACGGGTGTCGACCGCCGCGACGGGAGCGGGCAAAGCGCGGCAGGCGGGCGCGAGGAGCCGCCCGACGCGCGGCACGGGGCCGACCGACCGGCGCCACGGGCGGCGAGTTGCCGGTGGCGTGGCGGTGGCGGCGGCAGGACGGCAAAGCTTTGCCGCCCCCGCTGCCGGCGCGGCCGATCCGCGCGGCGAAAGGCCCGCGGCACGCGCGGGAGGGGCCCGGGTCGGCGGATCCGGTCCGTTGGCACAGCTCTTGCTTAGTCCTCCCCCGAGGAGATTCAAAGCATGTTTCAAAATATATTCGGCATCCATGAACAGGCCTTGTTGCTGCACGGTCAGCGCATGGGGGTCATCGCCACCAATCTGGCGAATGCGGACACCCCGAACTACAAGGCGCGCGACATCGACTTCCGCGCCGTGCTGTCGCAGACCGACGAGAGTTCGCTGCCCCTGGCTGCCACCGAAACGGGACACATCAGCCTCGCGCAGGACGGTGTGGCGGCCGAGGATCTCCAGTATCGCAATCCCTACCAGGCTTCGCTCGACGGCAACACCGTGGAAATGCCGGTGGAACAGGCGGCGTTCTCCGAGAACAACGTGCGCTACCAGGCGAGCCTCACCTTCATCAATCTCAAGATTTCCGAGCTGCAGTTCGCGATCGCGGGCCAGTAACCGCCCCCTTAAGGAGACCTCATGTCCTTGTTCAACGTGTTCAATGTCGCCGGCAGTGCCCTCAATGCGGAAACCATCCGCTTGAACACGACCGCGAGCAATCTCGCCAATGCCGAGAGCGTCAACGGCGATTCCACCAAGGTCTACAGGGCGCGTCATCCCGTGTTTCAGTCGATGATGGACGCCTCGGATCCGTTCTCGGCGGACGCGAACGCGGCGACCGGCGTCAAGGTGCTGGGTGTCGTGGAAAGCAACGCGCCGCCCTTGATGCGTTACCAGCCGGACAATCCGCAGGCCAACAAGGACGGTTACGTGTTCAGCTCGAACGTTAATTCGATCGAGGAGATGACCAACATGATCTCGGCGAACCGCTCGTTCGCGACCAACGTCGAGGCCATCAACACGGCACGCGATCTGCTGCTCAAAACTCTCTCGATGGGACATTGAGGTCCATTAGGAATCACTCATGATCAACACGATCAAAGCGACGGACACCAGCGCGACCACGGCTTCGACGACCGCGGCCACCACGTCCTCGAGTTCGTCCTCGAGCACGGGGGTGAATGCCGGGGCCACCCTGGGCGGCACCAACTTCCTCACGCTCATGCTGGCGCAGTTGAAGAACCAGGATCCCACCAGTCCGGTGGACAGCAATACGTTCCTGACCCAGCTCGCGCAGCTGAGCGAGGTGCAGGGCATCAACACGCTGAACACGTCGTTCAGCACGCTGTCGAGCTCGCTGGCCGGCAATCAGGCCACGCAGGCCTCCTCTTTGCTGGGACACAAGGCGCTGGTGACCACGCCGACGGTCAACCAGAGCGCAGGCGCGACGGTGACGGGCGCGGTCAGCGTGCCGCAAACCACCTCGACGGTGCTGCTCAGCGTCGTCGACAGCAGCGGCAATACGGTGCGCACCATCAGCCTCGGCGCGCAGTCGGCCGGCCAAGCCGCGTTCACGTGGGACGGCCTCGAGTCGAACGGCGCGCAGGCGCCTACCGGGACCTACACGCTGACCGCGCAGTACGCGGGCCAGACAACCAAGAGCACCGCGGCCTCGGTGGCGGTCAGCGGCACGGTGGAGAGCGTCAGCATGGGCGGCTCGGGAACCAGCGGATCGACCGGGCTGACGCTGAACGTCGCCGGCGTCGGCAGCGTGCCCTACAGCAGCCTGCAACAGATTTCGAACTGATTTCCCAGGAGTAACTATGTCATCTTTCAGCATTGCGTTATCGGGTTTGACGGCCGCGAGTTCCGATCTGGACGTCACGGCCAACAACGTCGCCAATTCGAACACCATCGGTTTCAAGGACTCGCGCGCGGAATTTGCCGACGTGTACGCCTCCGGGGCGGTCAACCTCAACACGTCGGTCAGCGGCGAAGGCGTGCGCCAGGATGCCACCGCGCAGCAGTTTTCGCAGGGCAACATCAGCACCACGACGTCCAACCTCGATCTCGCGATCAGCGGCGACGGCTTCTTCACCATGAAGGACGCCAGCGGTGTCGTGTATTCGCGTAACGGCCAGTTCTCCGAGGACAAGAACGGGAACGTGGTGAACGCCACGGGCCAGGCCCTGCAGGTGTACCCGCCGACCGCGAACGGCGGCTTCAACACCGGCGCACTCAGCAACCTGAATCTGCAGACCGCACAGAGCGCCCCCCTGGCGACGACGACCGGTTCCGTGATCCTCAATCTGCCGGCCAACTCGGCCGCGCCCACGGTGACGCCCTTCGATCCGACCAACACGGCTACCTTCAACCAGTCCACGTCCACCACCGTCTACGACTCGCTCGGCACGGCGCACTCGGCGACGTTCTATTTCACCCAGTCGGCCACGCCCAGCCAGTGGAACGTGAACATGACCGTCGACGGCACGCAGGTGACGGCCACCCCGGCGACCTTGAGCTTTTCGAACACCGGTGCCGTCACCAGTCCCGTCGGCGGCGTGGTGGGCTTCAGCGGCTATACGCCCGCCGACGGCGCGGCGCCGATGGCGTTCAATTTCAACTTCGGCACCAGCACCCAGTACGGCAGCGGTTTCGGCGTCACGTCCATCACGCAAAATGGTTACACCACCGGCCAGTTGAGCACGGTGTCCATCGATGATTCCGGCATCGTTTCGGCGGTGTACACCAACGGCCGGTCGACCGAGCTGGGTCAGCTCGCCATGGCCAACTTCCCGGACCCGCAGGGTCTGAAACAACTGGGCGACACCAACTGGGCGGAGACCTACACGTCCGGCACCGTGGTGTCCGGAACCGCCGGCGCCGCGGGATTCGGCAAAATACAATCGGGCGCCTTGGAAAGTTCGAACGTCGATCTGACTACCCAGCTGGTGAACATGATCACCGCCCAGCGTGCCTTTCAGGCCAACGCCCAGGTGGTGACGACGTCGAACCAGCTGTCGCAGACCGTCATCAACATCACCCATTAAACAAGCCGCACCCGAGCAAAACCCATGGACAGAGGCCTCTACGTATCGATGACCGGCGCGAAGCAGATCATGCAGGCGCAGGCGGTGAACAACCACAACATCGCCAATCTGAGCACGATCGGCTTTCGCGCCGACACGGTGTCGTTCGACAGCGAGCCCGTGTACGGCGCGGGCTACGCCACCCGCGTGAACTCGGTGGCCGGCGACGCCGGCACCGATTTCTCGAGCGGCACGCTCGAGACCACGGGCCGCAATCTGGACGTGGCCGTGAACGGCAAGGGATTCATCGCGGTGCGGGGGACGGACGGCCAGGAGGCCTATACCCGGGCGGGCGACCTGCGGCTCACGCCCCAGGGCGAGGTGACCACGGCGAGCGGTCTCGCCGTGCTTTCGCAGTCCGGGCCGCTGGTGATACCGCCGTCCACGCAGGTGAGCATCGGCGGCGACGGGACGATTTCGGTGCTGCCACAGGGTTCGGCGCCGCTCGCGGTCACCCAGGTGGACAAGATCAAACTGGTGAATCCGCCCACCAAGGATCTGGTTAAGGGCGAGGACGGGCTGCTGCGGCTCAAGTCCGGCGGCAAGGCCAAGAGCGACGATACGGTGAGCATCACCTCGGGTGTGCTCGAATCGAGCAACGTCAATGCCGCCCAATCGCTGATCAGCATGATCGAACTGCAGCGACTGTACGAGTTTCAGATCAAGAGCATGACTTCCGCCGACACCAACGAGCAGAGCGCAGAGCGCCTGATGCTCACGCAATAACCTTCGAGGAAACCCAATGAATCTCGCACTCTATGCTGCCAAGACCGGCCTCGACGCGCAGAACACGCGCATGGCGGTCATCTCCAACAATCTGGCCAACACCAATACCACCGGCTTCAAGGCAGGCCGGGCGGCGTTCCAGGATCTGATGTACCAGAACATCCGCCAGGTCGGCTCGCAGAGCACCCAGAACACGCAGTACACGACGGGGCTGAACCTCGGCACGGGCGTGCGCATCGTCGCCACGGAGAAGGACTACACGCAGGGCAGCGCACAGCAGACCGGCAACGCGCTCGACGTGGCCGTGAGCGGTCGCGGTTTCCTGCAGATCACCATGCCGGACGGCACGATCGCGTACACCCGGGACGGCGCTTTCACCCGCGACAACCAGGGCAACATGGTCACCTCGGCGGGTTATGCGCTGCAGCCGGCGATCAACATTCCTGCCGGCACCCAGACGGTTTCCATCGGCAACGACGGCACGGTGACGGCCGTGTCCAGCGGCAGCCCGAACGGCACCAAGATCGGCCAGATCCAACTGGCCGACTTCATCAACGAGGAGGGCCTGCAGCCGATCGGTAACAACCTGCTGGTCGAATCGGCGGCCAGCGGCTCGCCGCAGGTGGGCACCGCCGGCACCAACGGTCTCGGCAGCCTGCAGCAGAACACGCTCGAGACGTCGAACGTCAATTCCGTCACCGAACTCGTCTCCATGATCGAGTGCCAGCGCTCCTACGAAATGAACTCCAAGGCCATCAGCACCACGGATGCGATGCTGCAGTACCTGACGACGAACCTCACATGACGCGCCTTCACTTCAAGACGCCGCGCGCCGTCCCGCTGTTGCTGCTGCTCTGCGCGTCGCTGCCCGGGTGCGGCATGCTGCCGGCGAAGACGCACGAGGCGGAACCCGTGGCCGTGCGGGTGCTTCCGCCACCCACGCCACGCACCGACGGTGCCATCTATCAGGCGGGCCAGAATCTGGAGCTGTTCGCGGATCTCAAGGCGCGCCGCGTCGGCGACGTGCTCACCATCCGGCTCACGGAGTCGACGGCCGCCAGCAAGAGCGCGGCGACCAAGACGGCCAAGACCACCGCCGTCAACAACACCGGGCCCACGCTGTTCGGCAAAACACCCACTGCCGGCGGGATCCCGTTGTTCACGACCGCCTTGAACGGCGCGAGCAGCTTCGACGGCGAAGGCTCCAGTACGCAGGGCAACAGCCTGGCGGGCAGCATCACGGTCACGGTGCTCGAGGTGCAGGCCAACGGCAACCTGGTGGTGCAGGGCGAGAAGACCGTCAAGCTCAATCAGGGCGACGAGTTCGTCCGGCTGAGCGGCGTGGTCCGGCGTGCCGATATTGCGACCGACAACACGGTCACCTCGGACAAGATCGCGGATGCTCACATCAGCTATTCCGGCAAGGGCGTCATCGACAGTTCGCAGCGCATGGGCTGGCTGGCGCGCTTCTTCAACTCCGCCTATGCGCCGTATTGACATCATGCACCTGAAACTCGCCGCCAAACTGTGGATGCTGTC
>CAZZYJ010000167.1:0-7708 GCA_964658215.1 uncultured Steroidobacteraceae bacterium
TCGGAGGAGACGGGCCGCTCGGCGGAGGTGGCAGGCTCGGCGGCCGAGGTGTTCGAGGCGGCCCGGGCCGGCCGGTCGGCCATCCGCAGGATAGAGATTGCGTTCGGGGAACGGCGCATCGACGCCCTCGCCGCGCGCGTGGCGTTCGACGGCGCGGAGCATTTCGAGCCGGCCAGGGTGCGCATGCTCGACCGCGCCGCGCAGTTCGCCGTCGTCGCCGCGCAGCGCGCGCTCGAGGACGCCCGCCCGCACCTCGATGCGGGACGACGCGCGGGGTGCGGCGTCTTCGTGGGCACGGGCATGGGCGGCTCGCAGACCCTGGATGACGGCTATCGAAGCTTGTACGGCGACCGCTCGGAGCGCATCAAGCCGCAGACCGTGCTCATGGGCATGTACAACGCCGCCGCGGCGTGGATCGCGTCGGAGCACGGCCTGCGTGGACCGGCGCTCACGTATTCCACCGCCTGCTCCTCGTCGGCGGTGGCCCTCGGCGAGGCGTGGCTGCGCATCGCGCGCGGCGAGCTCGACCTTGCGCTCGCGGGCGGCACGGACGCACCGCTCGCGACCGGCTCGATGATGGCGTGGGCGGCGCTGCGCGCGCTCGCGAGCATCGATGCCGAGGACCCGTCGGCCTCGTGCAAACCGTTTGCGAAAAACCGCACCGGCATGGTGCTCGCCGAGGGCGCCGTCATCCTGGTGCTCGAGCCCTGGGACGTCGCGCGGGCGCGCGGGGTGACCATTCACGGTGAGATGGTGGGCTACGGGTTGGTCACCGACGTCGCGCACCTCGCACGGCCGAGCGTCGCGGGACAGGCGGATGCCATGCGTGCGGCACTGCATGGCCCCGGCATCGACGTGGATGAAATCGATGCGATCAATGCGCACGGCACCGGCACGCAGGCGAACGACGGCGTGGAGACGGCGGCGATCAAGCAGGTGTTCGGCGCGCGGGCACTGCGCATGCCGGTCAGCGCCACCAAGGCGCTGCACGGCCATCTGCTCGGTGCGGCGGGCGCGCTCGAGTGCGTGCTCGCGCTGCTGTCCATGCGCCACGGTGTGGCCCTGCCCACCATGCATCTGCACGCCGCCGACCCGGAATGCGATCTCGATTACGTGGCCAATCAAGCCCGCGACGGCCTCGACCTGCGCACCATGCTGTCGAACTCCTTCGCCTTCGGCGGCACGAACGCGGTGCTGGCGCTGCGGCGCGCGCCCGACGCCTGACGTGGCTCGCGCCCGGGGCGGGCGCACTGAACAATATGCCTCGGGACTCGTGAGCGAATGCGCGCAACGCCCTGCGGGGCGCCGCTATACTGCGCGCCGGCCGGAACCGGCCGACGTTCCGCGGCGGCCGGGGGGCGGCCGCACTCGAGGACACGTTATGGCACACGCATATTTTCGCTGGGGCGCCCTGGCGCTGGTGGTTTCGCTCGCGGGCGGCTGCGCGACGTCGATGCCGGGTGCGCGGTTCCCGAAGCCGGAGTCACACGCGCTACCGCCGCCCACGACATCGATTTCCGGGCTGGCATTCGACGCGGCGCGGGGCGGCGACGGGCGTTCTGGATTTCGCATGTTGTCGGCCGGCATGGACGGCCTGCTGGCGAGGGTCGAACTCATCGACGCCGCGAGCAGCACCCTGGACCTGCAGTATTATATTTTCCGCGGCGACGAATCCGGGCTGCTCATCGCATCGGCGCTGCTGCGCGCCGCAGAGCGCGGCGTGCGCATCCGGCTCATCTTGGATGACGGCGAATCGGTGGCGGGCGACGAGAAGATCCTGGCGTTGGCGTCGCAACCGGGCGTCGAGGTGCAGATCTTCAATCCGCTGCGCTATCGCGGTCACGTGCGCGCCCTGCGCGCCGCGGATTTCGTGCTCGAGAAGGGCCGCGTCGATTACCGCATGCACAACAAATTGTTGACCGCCGACAATTCGGTGGTGCTGGTCGGCGGGCGCAACATCGGCGATCAATACTTCCAGATCGATCCCAAGTCCCAGTTCGGCGACGACGACGTGATGGCCGCGGGGCCGGTGGTGGCGCAGCTCTCGGCCGTGTTCGACGAGTTCTGGCGCAGTCCGCGCACGGTACCCGCCGCCGCGGTCGATCCGAAACATGCGGCGCCGGCGGCGCTCGCCGGTCTGCGCAGCGCGATCGGCGAGCAGCAGCGGCGGCTCGACGCCGCCGAGAGCGAGTTTCTCAAACGTCTGGCGACCGGCGAGCCGCTCAAGAATTTCACCGCGGATACCACGCAGGTGAAGTGGGCCACCTTCAAGATGGCCTACGACAGTCCGGACAAGAAGGACGTGGTCAAGGGATGGGCGCCGGGAAATCTCATCTACGACGCCTTCGCGGCGCAAGCCCGCGGCGTGAACGCGGAAATGCTGGTGATCACGCCCTACCTCGTCCCCACACGCGGAGAAATGGCGCTGCTGGCCGAACAGCGCGCCCGCAACGCCCGGGTGAGGATGTTGACGAACTCGCTCTGCTCGACGCCGAGCCTGCCGGCGCAGGCCGGTTACGTGCATCACCGCTCCGAGCTGCTGGAGCGCGGGGTGGAACTGCACGAGATCCGCTCGGCGCTCGGCGACACGCAGGGCAGCGGGCAGGGCCGGGCGATCACCCGCCGCGGCACCTACGGATTGCACGCCAAGATCTACGTCTTCGACCGGCGCAGTGTGATGGTGGGTTCCATGAATCTCGATCAACGCTCCCGGCATCTCAACACGGAGATCGGCGTGATCATCGACAGCCCGGAGCTGGCGGCGCAGACGGCGGCCCGCTTCGAGGAGCTCACCCAGCTGGACAACGCCTATCTCGTCGAAAGACAGCCGGTGGGCGCCTCGTCCGTGCTGACCTGGAGAACGCGCGAAGACGGCGTCGAGCGGGTGTTCACCCGGGAGCCGGCGCACGCCCCCTGGCAGCGGGCGGCGGTGGGCCTGCTGTCGCTGCTGCCGCTCGACGGCGAGCTATAGCAGGCTGGACGCTCAGCCCGCGCGCCCGAGGGCGCGGTACATGCCGCTGCGCTGCAGCTGCCAGCGCCGCTTGTTCAACGAAACCATGAGTTTCTTCGCGCGCACGGCATCGAGCCGCTCGACGCAGTCGGCGGCGGTGAACAGGTCGCTCTGACCGACCAGGAGGCCGGCATCGACGGGATCGATGGTGGCCTGGCCCATGGTCCAGCCCTCGAACGCACGCTCGACGACGGGCTCGCGCGCGAGCTGTCGCACGTGTGTGTGGCGGCGGTCGCGCAGGATGGAGCCGTAGACGGCATCCACCATGCCTGCCTCGCCTTCGAGCACCTGCACGAACGATCCGCCGACGTAGACGAGCATGCCGGTGAGCTGCCGCCGGGCATTCGCGAGACGTATGGGCTTGAGCAGGCCGGGCAGGTCGTGTTCGTGGAAATCAGCGCAGGCGCGGCTGGCGTAGATCAATTGGATGAGCGATTTCATATCCTGTCCTGGTGACGAGGCGCAAGGATAGACAGCTTCTGCACGGCGCACCGCGCCGTCTCGTCATTTCGCGAACTGTGTCCGGGGCCGCGGCCCGCGCGGCCCGTCACCGCCGGCAGGCTGCGATGGTAGACTTGGGTTATGTCGTATCCGCAGGCGTCGAGAAACGGCACCCAATATTGCGGCGGGAGGGGGCGATGAAGGCAGTTCTGATGTACGAGTACGGCGGACCCGAGGTGCTGAGGTACGAGGAGGGCGCCGCCGAGCCCGCGGTCGGCGGCAATGACGTGCTGATCGACGCGGTGTCGAGCAGCGTGAATCCCATCGACTGGAAGGTGCGCTCGGGTGCGCGGCAGAAAGATTTCCCGCTGTCGCTGCCCGCCATTCTCGGCCGCGACGTGAGCGGCGTGGTGCGCCGCGTGGGTGCCCAGGTGAACCATTTCAAGGCGGGCGACCGCGTGTTCGCTCTTGCCAACGCCGCGTATGCCGAACAGGTCGCCGTCGACGCCGCCGTGCTGACGCACATACCCGACGGCGTCGACCTCGTCGATGCCGCGGCCCTGCCGTTGATCGCGCTGACCGGTGACCAACTCGTCCACCATGCGGCGAAGGTAACCCGCGGCCAGACCGTGGTGGTCACCGGTGCGCTGGGCAGCGTGGGCCGGGCGGCGGTACACAGTGCGCTCAAGCTCGGCGCCCGCGTCATCGCGGCCGTGCGCAAGGCGCAACTCGACGAGGCGCGCGGGCTGGGCGCCGCGCAGGTGCTCGCCTTGGATGATGCCGGCGCCATCGCCGCGCTCGCCCCGGTGGACGCCGTCGCCGACACGGTGGGAGGCACCGTCGCCGCAACGCTCATGCCGAGAATCAAGCCGGGCGGCAGTTTCGGCTATGCGTCCACCCTGGCGGAGGGCGCCGCCGCCCGCCATCCGCAGGTCGCGATCACGCGCGTGTTCGCGAAGCCCGATCCCGCGAAGTTGCGCGAGTTCGCCGACGACGTGCGCGACGGCAAATTCATGTTGCCCATCTCGCGCCGCCTGCCGCTGCGCGACATCGTCGAGGCGCACCGGCTTGCGGAGAAGGGGGGTGCCGGGAAGATCGTGCTGGTGATCGGCGGGACATGAGGGCGGACGCGGCGCCGCGAGCCGATGCCGACGGCGCCCTGCGCATCGGCCCGGGCACGGACCTGCGTGGCGATGCGGGCGTTGCGGGGCGGGGCGACCCGGGCACGCCGCGCAATGACGCAGCCTCCCTGTCCGAGCACATCGACCAGAACATCGAGAGCGTGGTCGCGCTCAGACGCCGGGAATGGGAGTCCGTCAGCGTCTCGCAGCGGCGTGTCGAACGGGTGGGCCGCTTTCTCGGCCGGCCGGTCTATCTGGTCGCGCTGCTGTGCCTGGCCGGTCTCTGGGTGTCCTACAATCTGGTGGCGCCGTCGCTCGGCCTGCGCGTCCTGGATCCGCCGCCCTTCGAAGTGATGAACACCGTGATCAGCCTGGTCGCCCTCGTCACGACCACCATCGTGCTGATCGCGCAGAACCGGCAGTCGAAACTCGAGCAGCAGCACACGCACCTCGCGCTGCAGGTCAACCTGCTGACCGAGCAGAAAGTCACCAAGCTCATCCACCTGATCGAGGAGCTGCGCCGCGACCTGCCCATGGTGCGAGACCGCCACGATCCGCAGGCGACGGCGTTGCAGGAGCGCGCCGACGCGGCCCTGGTGGTGTCCGCCATCGAGCAGGTGGGCCTCACGGAGCATCAGGACGAGCCGGCCGAGCCTGACCCACGGGCGACTTGAACGCAGCGCGGCGCGTACAATCACCGGCCGGCCGCTGCGCCGTTGCCCACCTCAGGAGCCGTCGATGCAAGAGAAACGTTGCGATATCGGTCTGATCGGCCTGGCGGTCATGGGTCAGAATCTCGTGCTGAACATGAACGACCATGGCTACCGGGTGGCGGTGTTCAACCGGACGGTGGCGAAGGTCGATGACTTCCTCGCCCATCAAGCCAAGGGTACCCAGGTGAAGGGTGCGCACAGCATCGAGGAGCTGTGCGGAATGCTCGAGTCGCCGCGCCGCGTGATGATGATGGTCAAGGCGGGCCGCGTGGTCGACGACACCATCGCCCAGCTGCTGCCGCATCTGGAACGGGGCGACATCGTCATCGACGGCGGCAATTCACTCTTTTCCGATTCCGAGCGGCGTGCCAGGGAGCTGTCCGAAAAGGGCATCTCGTTCATCGGCACCGGGGTGTCGGGCGGCGAGGAGGGTGCGCGGCGCGGTCCGTCCATCATGCCGGGCGGGGATGCCGCGGCCTGGCCGCAGGTGAAGGACATCCTGCAATCCATCGCCGCGAAATCGCTCGACGGCTCGCCCTGCTGCGACTGGGTGGGACCGGGCGGCGCGGGCCACTACGTCAAGATGGTGCACAACGGCATCGAGTACGGCGACATGCAGCTCATCGGCGAGGCCTATCAGCTGCTGAAGGACGGGCTCGGCCTGCCGGCCGACGAACTCGCCGGCATCTTCGCCGAATGGAACAAGAGCGAACTCGACAGTTTTCTCATCGAGATCACGGCCGCGATCTTCGCCAAGAAGGACACGGACGGGCAGCCCATCATCGACAAGATCCTGGACACCGCCGGGCAGAAGGGCACGGGCAAGTGGACCGCCATCTCCGCGCTCGATCTCGGCATGCCGGTCACGCTGATCGGCGAGAGCGTGTTCGCACGCTGCCTCTCCGCGCTCAAGGATCAGCGCACGCGCGCGTCGAAGATCCTGACGGGACCCACGCCCGCGCGGCTCGGTGCTGCTGCGCGTGCGGGCTTCATCGAGGCCGTGCGCCGTGCGCTGTACTGCTCGAAGATCGTGAGCTACGCGCAGGGCTACATGTTGCTGGGGGCGGCCGAGAAGGAGCACGGTTGGACGCTGAACAAGGGCGGCATCGCCCTCATGTGGAGCGGCGGATGCATCATCCGCTCGGTGTTCCTCGGCGACATCAAGAAGGCGTTCGACACGAACCCCGCGCTCGACAACCTGCTCACCGACGATTTCTTCGCAAAGGCGTTGAACGGTTATCAGGCCAGCTGGCGCGAGGCCGTGATCCACGCCGTGCAGCTCGGCATCCCGACGCCGGCGTTTTCCACGGCACTCGCGTTCTACGACGGCTACCGGACGGCACGGCTGCCGGCGAACCTGCTGCAGGCGCAACGCGACTTCTTCGGTGCGCACACCTACGAGCGGGTCGACAAGCCGCGCGGCGAGTTCTTCCACACCAACTGGACCGGCCACGGCGGGTCGGTGGCATCGTCGTCCTACAACGCCTGAGCGCGCGCGGGCTGCGACGGCGGCGAGGCGGCTGACCGTCGCTCAGCGCCTCACCGCGAGCACGCCGTCGCCGCTCTTGTCGGCGCTGAAACCGGCGCTCTGCAGGCGGCCGGTCACCTCAGCCGCGAGGTCCCGCCCGCGGCTGTGCTTGTTGGGCGATCCGGTGTAGTGAAACAAGCGGCCGCCGGGCTTCAGCACGCGGGCCAGCTGAGCGTAGAACTGCTGCGAGTACAACTCGCCGGCAATGCCGAAACGCGGCGGGTCGTGGAGCGCGGCGTCGACCGAGCGTGCGGGCAGCGCGAGGATGGCGGCGGTGACGTCGGCGTGCACCAGCGACAGGGCGGGGGCGGCGACCGGCGACCAGGGGTTCAGGCTGCGCAGCCAGAGCACGTCCGCGTTCTTCTCGAAGGACAGCACCCGCGCCGCGCCGCCCTGCAGGCACCACGCCGCGAAGTAGCCGAGACCGCCGCAGGTATCGAGCACGATCTTGTTCGACGGCCGTATCAGACCCACCTTGCGCGCGGCATCCGTGTACGGCGACACGTGCGCGCTCGGCAACATCTTGATGCCGTCGATCTCGAAAGTCGGCGGACCCTCGGCCGTGGGGACGAGCTTGATCAGCGCGTCGGTGAAGCGCGCCACGGCTTCGAAGCGCCCGGCATGCCAGTGATAGACGGTGCGTTCCTTGCAAACCTCGGGATCGGGATAGCGTTGCTCCTCCCAGGTGAAGCCGCCGGGATCGACGCCCACGGTGACCACGGAACGTTGCAGATCCAGGGAGCAGCGCGCGACCTGCGCGCCGGCGTCGCGGGCGGCGCGCAGCGCGTCGAGGGTGACCGAGGTCAGAAGCGGAGTCATCGAGCGAACCTCGTTGTGTCCGACGCCTGGGGGCGTCACGTCGACGCCGCTCGTTGCGCGCCCCGCCGTCGCGGTG
>CAZZYJ010000168.1:0-7682 GCA_964658215.1 uncultured Steroidobacteraceae bacterium
CTGTACGTCGCGGGGGCCGAGAACTGCAGGCTGGTGCCCTTGGCGATGCTGGCGGATGCCGGCGTCACCGCGAGGGAGGCGACGGCGGCGGCGGTGACGGTCAGCGTCACGGCGGGCGCGGCCACCGCTCCCGAGGCCGCGCTCGAGGTCGCGCCGATGGCAGTGGTCCCTGCGGTGAGGGCAGTCGCAGCACCCTGTGAAGGCGCGTTGCTGCCGATGCTCGCCACCGCGGGGTTGCTCGAGGTCCAGGTCACCGAGTCGGTGAGATCCTGCTTGGTGGCGTCGGTGTACGTGCCCATGGCGACGAACTGTTGCGTGGTGCCCTGGGCGATGCTGGGGTCGGCGGGAGTCAGCGCGACCGACACCAGCGTGGCTGCGGTGACGCTGAGCGTGGCGGTGGCCGAGACGGCGCCGTCGGTGGCGGTGACGGTGATGGGGGCGGACGACACCGCCGTTGCGGTGGCCAGACCCGCGCTCGCGCCGCCATTGACGATGGTCGCCACGCTGGTGTCCGAAGTGCTCCACGTCACGTTGCCGGTGAGGGTCTGTTTGGAGTTGTCGGAGTACAGGCCCATGGCGGTGAACTGTTGCGTGGTGCCCTTGGCGATGCTGGAGGTCGCCGGCGTCACGCTGACGGAGACCAGGGTGGGCGCCGCCGCTCCGCCGGAAGTCCCCCCGCCGGAACCGCCGCCGCAGGCGGCAAGCAGCCCCGCGCAGCCGACCAGGCACGCGGCGGCAGCGGGCCGCAGGACGGCGCCGAGCTTGTGGAATCCGAACAGGGGGTTTGAACTCATGCGGAATACGTCCAGGGTGGGTGAGCGCTGCGCGGCAACGCGGGGCGGCCCTGCGGCCGCGATGGATGATGCTCTCGTGGAGGCTAAGGGGACGGACCGTCGGCGCATCGTGAAGTACCTCGCATTTCGTGGGCGTTGCCCTGCGCGCGTTCGCGGGCGCGGGCGTGGTTTCCACTGCGTGGTTGTTTCGCTCTCAGCGCCGGCCCCTGCCCGCGGTGCTACGCTGCAGCGGCCCAGCGCCTCGGCGCGCCCTGCCAGAGTAAAGATGTCCCCCTATAAATTGCTCGAGGACGACGAACCCGCGGCCTGCGTCGTCAGCGGACGCCGCGGGCACTCGAACTTCGTCATCGTGGTGGATCATGCGAGCCCGCGCATTCCGCGGCGCCTGGGGGATCTCGGCCTGCCGGCGGCGCAGCTGCAACGGCACATCGCATGGGACATCGGCGCCCTGGAGGTGGCGCGGCGTATGGCGGTGGCGCTGGACGCGCCGCTGGTGGCGCAGAACTATTCGCGGCTGGTCATCGACTGCAACCGCGATCCCGGCGTGCCGAGTTCCATCCCTCTGGTGGGCGAGCGCCTGGAGATCCCCGGCAACCTGGACCTTGCGCCCGCGGCGCGGGCGGCGCGCCGCGCCGAGATCTTCGAGCCGTACCATGACGCCATACGCGGTCTGCTCGAGGAGCGCCGGGCGGCGGGGCGGACCACCTTCCTGGTGGCACAACACAGCATGACCCCGGTGTTCCTGGGCGAGCGGCGTGAGATGCACGCCGCCGTGCTGTACAACCGCGACCGGCGTTTCGCCGGGCTGCTGCTCGACGGCCTGCGGCGGGAAGCCGGCCTGCACGTGGCGGACAACGAACCGTATTTCGTGAGTGACGAGACGGACTACACCATTCCGCGCCATGGCGAGGCGCGCGGGCTGCCGCACGTCGAGATCGAGATCCGCCAGGATCTGGTGGGCGACGCGGCGGGGCAGGCCGAATGGGCCGAGCGCCTCGGCCGCGGGCTGCGCGCGGCGGAGCGCGCCTTCCTGGCCGCGGCGGCTGCGACGTAGCGGACGCCGCCCGCGCCCGTCAGGGCAGCGTGTATTTGCAGCGGCTCAAGTCGCGGTCGTGCGTCATGCGCGCCATCATCGAACCCGGGTCTTCGCCCTCGACCAGGCTGGGGGGCGAGGGGTAGATCAGCTGCAAGGCCGTGCCGCCCCGCAGTTCGGCGGCCGCGAAGGCGGGCCGGCGGGGGTCCTCGACCTCGACGGGATCGATGACCGCGATTCGCAGGCCGGGGTCGCGCAGCCGCAGCCGTTCGACGGTGCCCAGGAAGTCCTCGGCGTGAAAGCTGCCCGTCAGATGCAGCAGCTTGTAGCCGGGGTGGGCATGCAGTGCCTCGCTGATCGACTCTGCCATGGTGTCGTCGCGCGTGGCCTGGGCGGCGAAGCTGCGAGCGGCCTTCGCCACGGCCTCGGGGGTCTCTGCCGGCCCGCCGCCGTGCGTGGGCGAGGCGCCCAGGAACCGCAGGTATTTGTCACGGTAGGCGCCCGGCTGCACGTGCACCTGCCGCGCCACGGTGGCGCGTTCGGCCGGGGTGAAGCGGTCGAGAATGCCCGGGCCCCATTGCCCCACGCAGCTCACCGCCCAGCCGGGGGCTTCTGCCGCGATCACCGGCAGGTGATGCACCCCGGCGAACAGCAGCAACGGCCGGTACGACGCGGCGTAATTGTTCCAGGCACGGCCCTTGTCCACGAGCGTGGCTTCGCCGATGCGGCCGGCGAGGTAGTCGTCGACCACGTTCTGCACGTCGCGTTCGAACTGCTCGAAGGAGACCATCCGGCGCGGATCGTGGGCGTAGAGGGCGCGCAGCAGTTTCATCTGTTGCACGTGCACGCCCGGATGGCCGTGGCTCTCGCCGTAGATCACCACGTCGTAGGACGCGAGGGCGGCGGCGAGCTGCGCCGGGGTGACGATGCGCGGCGGGCCGCCGCTGCCCTGGGTGAGCACGAAGGCGGTGTCGTAGAAGTCGTCGAACGGCCGGCGGGTGTGGTAGCGGCCGTCGGCGTCGGGCCGCAGCGCGCAGGCACCGAGCAGCGCGCCCGCGGCGAGCAGCGGGCCGGCGAGGAGGCTGGCCTGGCGGATGAACTTGAGCACGGCTGCGATCGTAACGGAAAGGCTGTCGCTCGAGGGGCGGCCATGGTACGAAGAGGAAACAGCCCGGGAGGTTTTCGATGAGTGCGACTGCGGATGACGGCGCGACGGCGGCCCCGCGGCTGCGGGCGGGGGCCTTGGGCCTCATCGAGATGGTGGGACAGTCGCTCGCGGCGGTCGGCCCCACGCTGACGCCGGCGTTGAACATCGCGGTGGTGGCGGGGCTCGCGGGTGTGGGCTGCTGGCTTTCGTATTTCATCGGCACGCTGGGCGTGGTCATCGTGGCGGCGAGCGTGGGCACGCTGGCGTCGCGGCATCCGGAGGCGGGGTCGTACTTCGTCTACATCGGCCGCACCTTCGGTCCGTGGGCGGGGGCGCTGGCCGGTTGGGCCATGATCAGCGCGTATCTGTTCACGGCGGTGGCGACCACGTTCGCCTTTGCGATCTTTCTCGGCAACGTGCTGGCGGCGTTCGGGGTGCTGCTGCCGGTGGGGGCGCTGACGGCGCTGATGCTGGTGCTGCTCGGCACGGTGACCTATGCCGCCTATCGCGACGTGCGGCTGTCGTCGCGCGTGGGCTTGGTGCTCGAAGTGATCTCGCTCGGCCTCATCGTCGCCATCACGGTGTTGTTCGTGCGTTTAAAGGGCACCGTGGTGGATCCGGTGCAGCTGCACCCGGCCTCGTTCAAGTTCGGCGCGGTGTTCTCGGCGCTGCCGTTCGTGATCTTCAGCTTCGTGGGCTTCGAGAGCGCGGCCACCCTGGCGAAGGAGTCGGCGAATCCGCGCCGGACCATTCCGCTCGCGGTGATGGGCTGCGCAGCGTTCTCGGGCGTGTTCTTCACCGCCGTCGCGTATTTCATGGTGCTCGGCATGGGCGACGATACGGCGTCGCTCGGCACGAGTTCCGCGCCCTTCGGCGACGTGGCGGCCAAGGCGGGCCTCGGCTGGGCGTCGCTGATCGTGTATTTCGCGGCCATCATCAGCGTGTTCGCCTGTGCGTTGGCGAGCCTCAACGCGGCGGGCAGGCTGCTCTTTTCGATGGGCCGCTACCGGTTCGTGCATCGTTCGATGGGCTTCGTCCACGACACGCATCGCACGCCGCACCGGGCGGTCCTGCTGTGCGGTGCGCTGGCGGCGCTGGTGTGCATGGCGCTGGTGCCGGCCGGGCTCCTGAATGCGTTCGGCTATTCGGGCACCTTCGCGAGTTTCGGATTCGTGGTGGTGTATCTGATGATCTGCGTGGTCGCGCCGCTCGATCTGCGGCGCAGCGGCGAGATGCGGGCACGTCACGTGGTGACGGGCATCGCGGGGGGCGCCCTGATGCTGTTCGTGATCGTCGGCAGCGTCTATCCGGTGCCCGAGCACCCGTACGACCTGCTGCCGTACCTCTTCTTCGCCTATATGGCGGCGGGGGCGGTGTGGTTCGCGGTGCTCAAGGCGAGATCGCCGCTGACCCTTGCGTCCATACGGCACGACATGGAGGGCTGACGCAGCCCTCGGCCGGACCCGGCAAGAGCACCGGCCGTTGTATGATGAGGCATCGTATAAGGAGCATTCATGTCGATCATCACGGTCAAGTGGCGTGGAGCGTTGATGGCCGCGCTGGCGGTGGGCGCGCTCGGCGCGGCGCTGTGGCATTCGCCGCTGTACGGCGCGGAAGCGCCGGTCATCATCGCGCCGCCGGCGGTGGACAACCCTCTCGCGCCCGGTGCGACCCAGACGGCGGTGCTGGCGGGCGGGTGTTTCTGGGGCGTGCAGGGCGTGTTCGAGCACGTGCGCGGGGTGCGCAAGGTGGTGGCGGGGTACGCCGGCGGCGAACGCGGCACGGCGCGGTACGAGACGGTGAGCTCGGGGTCCACGGGACATGCCGAGTCGGTGCAGATCACCTTCGATCCCGCGCAGGTGTCATATGGACAGCTCCTGCAGATCGCCTTTTCCGTGGTCTACGATCCCACCACCCTCAACCGGCAGGGGCCGGACACCGGCACGCAGTACCGCTCCGAGATCTTCTACGTCGACGACGTGCAGAAGCACATCGCGGAGGCGTACATCGCGCAGTTGAACGCGGCCCATTCGTACAGGACGTCGATCGTCACGCGCGTGGAGCCGCTCAAGGGGTTTTATTCCGCGGAGGATTACCACCAGGATTATCTGGTCCACAATCCGACGCAGCCCTACATCGCCTACAACGACCTGCCCAAGGTGGAAAACTTCCGGCGTACGTTCCCGGCCCTGTACAGCGACCGGCCGGTGCTGGTGAGCGCGCGCTGATGGGGACGGGCGCGGCAGGGCCGAGGTAGGGTGGCGATGGCGACCGAGCAGGCGACGGCGACGCTGCCGCGCGGGTGCACGTTCGCGCCGGACGATCATGCCATCCTGGCGCGGCACTGGTTCCCGGTCGCGGCGGTGACGCAGCTCGGCGCCCTGCCGCTGGCGGTGACGCTGCTCGACGTGCCGCTGATCGTGTATCGCGCCGGGTCGGCGCTGCGCGTGGCGCGCGACCTGTGCCCCCACCGCGGCGTGCCGCTGAGCCTGGGACGGGTGGAGGGCGAGGAACTCGTGTGCGCCTACCACGGCTTGCGCTACGGACCGGACGGCCAGTGCCGCGCGATTCCGGCGCAGCCGGGGGTGCGGCCGCCGGCGCGGTTCAAGGTCACGATGTTCCCCGCGGTGGAGCGCTACGGGCTGGTATGGACCTGTCTCGATCCGCAGGACGGCGAGCCGGCGCTGCCGCCGCTGCCCGAGTGGGAGGATCCGGCGTTCCAGCCCATCCTGCCGCCGTTCGTGGACATTGCCGCCTCGGCCGGACGGCAGCTGGAGGGCTTCGTCGACGTGGCGCACTTCGCCTGGGTGCACCACGAGACCTTCGCCGATCCGGACAATCCGGTGGTGCCGCTCTATTCCACCCAGCTCACCGACCACGGGTTGCGCACCGAGTATTGGAGCGACGTCAGCAACTACCCGAAGGGGCTGCAGCATCTGGCGCCGGCGGGGTTCCGCTGGCTGCGCGTGTTCGAGGTGTATGCCCCGTTCGCCGCGCTGCTCACCGTGCATTTTCCGAACGAAGGGCGGCTGCGCATACTGAATCTCGCCAGCCCCGTGTCGGCCCGGCGGACCCGGCTGTTCGTGCCGCTGGTGCGCAATTTCGACACCAACGGTTCGCTCGACGACGTGTATGCATTCAACGCCAGGATCTTCGCCGAGGACCAGGCCATCGTCGAGCGCCAGTGCCCGGAGGATCTGCCGTTGGAATTGGACGCGGAGGTGCACTTCGCCGCGGATCGCACCTCGGTGGAATACCGCCGGCTGTTGAAGAACATGGGCCTGTCCTTCTCGCAGACTGCGTAGGAGGGTTGCGGATTGCAGCGGCGCCGGACGCAGGGCCCTTGGACGAGGCCCGGCGTTCGGCCGTTCCTGGCGACCTAGGGGACGGCGTGCTGCAAAGAAGCGAGGCGCGGTGCCAGCGACCTGCCGGTTTTCTCGTTGTAGACCTGCAGCAGGGCCGGCCGGTCGACGTGCAACACCGCATCGGCGATCGCGTGGTCCATGCAGCTCGTGAACTTCGCCCGCACGCCCACTTCGCGCGAATTGAACTGATCGCAGGTTTTTGCCGCGGCGGACCGGATGCGTTGGAAGAGGACCGTGGCGCCTTCCGCGCGGCTCAGGTCGAGGTCGCCGTACTTGACCGTGATCTGCGGCGCTTCGCCCGCATCGGTGCCGGCGTATGCCGTCGAGAGCGCGAGACAGGCGGCGGCGGTGAGGGCCGCTGCCCTGATCGGGCGTCGGAAATTCAGGGCCGTGCCGGAGAAGAGGATGTTTTTCATTGCTGTCCTTGGTGTTATAGAGAATCGTCCCGCAGCGAAAAACCTCATCTTGCAAAGGCGTCCGCCGCGGGCCGCACAGTGGCGCATGCGCCGCAATGGTGCTTGAAGGGCGCCTGAATACGGGCTGAGGGAGCGTTGAAGAACGACGAAGAGACGCCTGACGGATAAAAAAATGCTGCGCGGGATGAGTCGAAACCGGCCGGCGTGCCGGCTCGTCATCATAAAAACCTCATGATTGCCGGCCCGTAGGAGCGATGTGCTTTCGTACACTGGGTCCCTGCACGCCTTTAGGGCGCGCGTGGGCCCCAACTTCAGGCACACTATGCATCGGGATTTGCGTCGAATAACAAACGTTCCATCGGACCCGGGAAACATGTCCGTTCACCAGCAGCAGCCACCGACGGCAGGCAGCGATGCTCCGCCGCTGGATTCCCTATTTTGCGTCGGGTCGCTGCGGGTCGATCCGCGCTCGGATGAAATCGTGCAGAACGGCGTGGTCACCAAGCTCGAACCGCGAACGATGCGGCTGCTGGTCTGTCTCGCCGAGCACGCGGGCCGCATCCTGAGTGTCGAACAACTGCTCGACGCCGTCTGGAAGGACGTCGTGGTCGGCCCCGACTCGGTCTATCAGGCCGTGGCGGGCCTGCGCCGGATTTTGCGCGACGATCCGAAGAACCCCACGTACATCGCCAACGTCGTGCGCCGCGGCTATCGCCTGGTCGCACCGGTGACGGCGTGGCTCGAAGCGGCACCGGCGGAGGCCTTTGCGGGGCCCGTGGTCCCCGCGCCGACGCCGGCCCCCGGGATTCCGGTGCCCGCGATTCCTGCGCCGGCGCGGGCTGGAAACGATTCCGGCGGCGAGGGGCCCGAACCGCCCGCGGCCGACGTGCCGGAAGGAACGTCCGACAAGGAGAACGTGGTGGTGCG
>CAZZYJ010000169.1:0-7546 GCA_964658215.1 uncultured Steroidobacteraceae bacterium
GAGCCGCTCCATGGACGATGAGATACGGCGCAGGCGGTTGTTGACCCGCCTCGCGACGCCCGCGGACCTGCCGCGTCCGAGCATGAGTCCGGTGGACGTCGGACGTCGCTTCATGGCGCACTTTCGCGCGCAGCAGGAAGCCTGAACATGTTGCTGCTCAATCCGGGACCTGTGACCTTGAGCGCCCGTGTCCGGCAAAGCTTGTTGCAGCCGGACCTGTGTCATCGCGAGACGGAGTTCTACGACCTGCAGGACGAGGCGCGCACGCGGCTGCTCGCCGCCTATGATCTCGACCCACAGCAATGGGCGGCGGTGTTGATGACCGCCTCGGGCACGGCGGCGGTGGAGAGCATGCTGGCCGCGCTCGTTCCCGACAAGGGCCGCGTGCTGGTCGTCGAGAACGGCGTGTACGGTGAACGGATGTCGCAGATCTGCGCGCAGTACCGCATCCGCATGGACCGCCTGGTCGGCGATTGGCTGCAGGCGCCGGATCTCGCGAGGCTTGCCGCGCGCCTCGACAAGGCGCCGCTGAGCAAGCGTTTCACGCACGTCGCCGTGGTACACCACGAGACCACGACGGGCAGGCTGAACGAGCTCGGTGCGCTCGGCGAACTGTGCCGCGAGCGCGGGGTCGAGCTGCTGGTGGACGGCGTCAGCAGCTTCGGTGCGGAACCCATCGACTTCGGCGATGCCTCGCTCGGTGCGGTGGCGGCGACGGCCAACAAATGCCTGCACGGCGTGCCCGGCGCCGCGTTCGTCGTCGTACGCCGGCGCGCCCTGGCGGAGGCGGCGAGCCGCACCTATTACCTGGACCTGCAGCGCCTCGCGCGGCTGCAGGACGCCCGCAACACACCGTTCACGCCGTCGGTGCAGGCGTATTACGCGTTGGTCGAGGCGCTGCGCGAGTACGCCGAGCAGGGCGGGCGCGCCGCGCGGTACGATAAATACGCCGGCCTCGCGGAGCAGGTGCGCACCGGGCTCGCCGCGCTCGGCATCGACTCCCTGCTCGCGCCGGCGGACTCCTCGGTGGTGCTGCGTGCCTACCGCCTGCCCGGCGCCACGCCGTACGACGTGCTGCACGATGCGTTGAAGGCCGCCGGTTTCGTGATTTACGCCGGCCAGGGCAAGCTGTCGCCGACGCTGTTTCGTATTTCCACCATGGGTGATCTGACCGCGGCCGACATCGACCGCCTCGTCGCCCGCTTTGCGCAATTCGCCGGGTGAGCAGCATCCGCCGGCGCCGTGGGGCGTGTGCCTTGCTGCTCGCCGCGCTCGTGTCCGGCGCGCCGTGGGTCCGGGCCGAGCCGCTGGCAGCGGGCGGGCTGTCGCGATGGCTCGATCCCGCCACGGCCCCCTTCATCCCCGTTCCCGAGATCGCCGTCGACCCGGACAGCGGCACCACGCTCGGTCTGCTCGCGGTCTACCTCAAGACGGACGCCGAGGACGAGATCTCACGCATCATCGCGCCCGACGTGCTGCACAATCCGAATTTCGGCTTCGGTGCGCACGCGCGCATCTACGCATTTTCCTCGAGCGACGAGCAATGGTCGGTGGTGGCGGGGATCAAACAGCGCGTGGAACGCGAATTCGACGCCGAGTATCAAACCGGCCGCCAGCGCGAACAACGCTGGTCCATCGGCTACAGTCTGATCTACGACCGCGATGGCACCCCGCGATTTTACGGCATCGGCAACCGCACCCGGGTCGGCGCCGAAACGAATTTCACCAACAACCAGGAACTGGCGCAGGTGCAGGTGGGGTTCAACTTCAATCACGCCTGGCAGCTGCTCTACACGGGACGGATGAACGTCGTGGAGGTGCTGCCCGGCACTTTCGACGGCGTGGCCTCGATCGAGGAGCGCTTCGGGCGCGTCACGGGAGTCGACAGCACCCGGCAGGTACGCAACCGGGTATCTCTCATCTACGACTCGCGCGACGATCTGACCATCCCCACGCGGGGCGTGCAGTGGATCACCTACGCCGGACTCGCCAGTCAGACCGGCCTCGTCAACGACTCGATGTACAGCGAGGCGGGGATCGACGGGCGAGGGTACTGGCCGCTGCGCTCCGGCACCATACTCGCCGCCCATTCGGCGTTGCGATACCTGGTGTCCGAACACGACGTGCCGTTCTGGGCGTTGAGCAGTCTGGGCGGCGGCCAGAGCGACACCGGCGGCGCGCAGGCGCTGCGCGGTTTCGGTGCCGGCAGGTTCTACGATCGGGATTCCTTCGCCACGACCGTCGAACTGCGCCGCACCGTACTCTCCTTCGACGCGGCTGCCACCCATGTCGATGTCGAATTCGCGCCCTTCGTGGACGTGGGCCGCGTCTTCGCCGGCTCGCATACCCTGCCGCTGCAAGGCCTGCACAAGGTGTACGGCGTCGGCTTTCGCGGCATCGCCAAGCCGTTCGTGGTCGGCCACGTCGATCTCGGCTTCGGCAGCGAAGGGCTGGCCATCTTCACCGGGCTGAATTATCCGTTTTGAGGAGCCCGCCGGCGGCCCGGCCACCCCTTTTTGCCTACTCGATGTGTAATCGTCGTCCTACATTCTGCGCGTCGCAGGAACCTTACTCTGTATCTGTCTGCTCGTTTCGAACAACACCGGTGCATGGGCCCCAAAGCGTATCGACATCATTCCGACCTTCAAAAATCGCCAACGCGCGCTCAGCGAGCGGCGCAACCTCAAAATGGCGGCGTCCGCGCATGCCTTCGTACGCGGCAGCACCGTGCAGTTCTACAAGTGGCTGGGCGAGCGGGGCGCGCGCGCCGTGCCGAAGGCGCCGCCGGTGTGGATCTGCGGCGATTGCCACATCGGCAACCTGGGGCCCATCGCCGACTCGGCGGGCGACATCCACGTGCAGATCCGCGATCTGGACCAGACCGTCATCGGCAATCCCAATCACGACCTGATCCGCCTCGCGCTGTCGCTGGCCTCGTCGGCGCGCGGCTCGGACCTGCCCGGCATCACCACGGCGCAGATGCTCGAGCATATGAGCGACGGCTACGAGCGGGCGCTGGTGTCGCCGACCCGGCATCCGGTGTCCTCGCAGCGGCCGAAGTGCGTGCGCGTGGTCGTCCGTCGCGCCATGAACCGGACCTGGAAGCATCTGGCCATTGAGCGGTTGCGCGACCTGAAACCCAACATCCCGCGCGGCGGGCGGTTCTGGCCGCTGAAGCGTTCGGAGCACGCCGCCGTCAACGAGCTGTTCCGCAGCGAAGAGGTGCGACGCCTTGTGGTCATGCTCAAGGAGCGCGACGACGATGCCGCCATCGAGGTGGCCGACGCGGCGTACTGGCTCAAAGGGTGCAGTTCGCTCGGCCGGCTGCGTTTCGCCGTGCTGGTGCGGATAAACTACGGCCGCAAGGCCAAGGATGATTTCTGTCTGATCGACGTCAAGGAGGCCATTCCTGCCGCGGCGCCCCGCGCGGGTGGCGTGACGATGCCGCACGACCACGGCAAGCGGGTGGTGGAAGGCGCGCGGCATCTGTCGCCGGCCCTCGGCAACCGCATGCTGGCGTCGCGCATCATGGGGCGTTCCGTGTTCCTGCGGGAGCTGATGCCGCAGGATTTGAAGCTGGAGATCGATGAATTGTCGCGAACCGAGGCCGTCAACGCCGCACACTATCTGGCGGGCGTGGTCGGCAGGGCCCATGCGCGGCAGATGGACGCGGCGACTCGGCGCGAGTTTCGCGCCAGCCTGCGTGCGGGCCGCTCGCGGCGGCTGGACGCGCCGTCCTGGCTCTGGTCGAGCGTCGTCGAACTCGCCGCGGCGCACGAAGCGGCTTATCTCGAGCACTGTCGTGCCTACGCACTGACGTGAGCGTACTTACAATCATTTGAAGGAGTGACGTGGTCGACATCAAAAAATCCCGGGTCCGCGAAGGCAGTGCGGAGGCCCATGGTGCGATTTGGGATGGCAAGGGCACCAATTTCACGCTGTTCTCGGCCCATGCCACCAAGGTCGAGATCTGTTTGTTCGATTCGGCCGGCGGCCGCGAGCTCGAACGGCTCGCCCTGCCTGAATACACCGATCAAATCTGGCACGGCTACATTCCCGACGTGCATCCGGGCACGGTCTACGGCCTGCGCGTGCACGGTCCCTACGAGCCGGATCAGGGTCTGCGGTTCAATGCCAACAAACTGTTGCTCGATCCGTACGCACGCGCGCACACCGGCGAACTGAAGTGGTCCAACGAGTTGTTCGGCTACACCATCGGCCACGACGACGAGGACCTGTCCTTCGACGAGCGCGACAGCGCACCGTTCATGCCGAAGTGCGTGGTGGTGAATCCTGATTTCGACTGGCACGGCCAGGCGCGCTCGCGCAAGGTCCGTTGGGACGAGACCATCGTGTACGAGGCGCACGTGAAGGGCTTCACCAAGCGTCATCCCGCGGTGCCTGCGCATCAACAGGGAACCTACGCCGGTCTCGGCCACAAGGCGGTCGTCGACTACGTCAAGTCGCTCGGCGTGACCACCATCGAGCTGCTGCCCGTGCACACCTTCGTCAACGACAGCCAGCTGCTCGAGCGCGGTCTTACGAATTATTGGGGCTACAACACCATCGGCTTCTTCGCCCCCGATCCGCGCTACGCCTCGGCGCCCGATCAATGCCTGCGCGAGTTCAAGGAGATGGTGGCGAGCTTCCACGAGGCCGGGCTCGAGGTGATTCTCGACGTGGTGTACAACCACACCGCCGAAGGCAACGAGCGTGGACCGACGCTGTCCTTCAAGGGAATAGACAACACGGCCTACTACCGCCTACCTTCCGACGACAAACGCCGCTACATCAACGATACGGGCACGGGCAACACCGTGAACCTCTCGCATCCCGCGGTCATCGAGATGGTCACCGACAGTCTGCGCTACTGGGTCAACGAGTTGAACGTGGACGGGTTTCGTTTCGACCTGGGGACGATCCTCGCGCGCGAACCCGACGGCTTCGACAACCAGAGCGGCTTCCTCAAGGTCTGCAAGCAGGATCCGGTGCTGCGCACCGTCAAGCTCATCGCGGAGCCCTGGGACTGTGGCCCGGGCGGCTACCAGGTCGGCGGTTTTCCTCCCGGCTGGGCGGAATGGAACGATCGCTTCCGCGACGAGGTGCGGGATTTCTGGAAGGGCGATTCCACCCCCGCCAGCATCGCCAAGCGGATGACGGCGTCGAGCGAGATCTTCAATCGTCTGGGGCGCAGGCCCTGGGCGTGCGTCAATTTCGTCACCGCGCACGATGGCTTCACGTTGAACGACCTCGTCACCTACAACGACAAGCACAACGAAGCCAACGGCGAGGACAACAAGGACGGCAGCAGCGACAACCGCTCCTGGAACTGCGGGGTGGAGGGCCCCACCGACGATCCGGCCATCAACGCGCTGCGCGAACGCCAGGTTCGCAACATGCTGGGCACGTTGTTGCTGTCGCAGGGGACGCCGATGATGCTGGCCGGCGACGAGTTCGGGCGCACCCAGAACGGCAACAACAACGCCTACTGTCAAGACGACGACATCAGCTGGCTGGACTGGGAAATCGGGGAGAAGGGCGAATCGCTGATCCGCTACGTCAAGCTGCTGTGCGCGTTGCGGCACAGATATCCCATCCTGCGCCGTAATCGATTCCTGACGGGCGCCTACGACCAGGAACTCGAGGTCAAGGATGTCACCTGGATCAACGCGTCGGGCGCGGAGATGCAGGAGGGCGACTGGCTGGACCCGCTCATGCAGTGCTTCGGCATGCTCCTCGACGGGCGTGCGCGTCCGTCCGGGGTTCCGCAGCGCGGCGCCGAGGCCACGCTGTTGATCGTCATGAACGCCTATCACGACCTGGTGGAGTTCACGTTGCCCGAATGTCCCGGCGGGAACACGTGGAGCATGCTGCTCGACACCAACGTGCCGGACGCCGCCGCCGACTACCAGGGTTCGGCGGGCGATGCGTACGGGGTCACGTCGCGCTCGCTGGTGATGTTCGCCATGGTGGCCTAGCGTCGGCGCGGAATGGCTCAGGATTGGCACGGGCGGTGGACACACCCGCTGCGTAGGGGAATGTCGCAGCCGTCTTGGGTGGTTGTGCGTACGCGTCAAAGCTCGCGGCGTGCCGATATCTCGGGGGAACGGCGGTCGTAAACTTGTAACAGCGTTGACCGATGATGCACCATGTATGCGGCGCCGAACAACGGACGTCACCAGGGAGCAGAAAGCAAACCATGCCCGAATCCGTACCCAAGTTGCGCGCCACGGGTCCCATCACGCTGCGTCGCGCGCGGCGCGCGGCCGTTCCGGAGACCTCGCAGGTCACGGTGCTGTTCGCCGACCTGCGCGGCTATACGGGGGTGGCCGAGAAACTTCCTCCCGCGCAGATCGTGCCCCTGCTCGACGAGTTCTTCGGGGTGCTGGCGGCGGCGACCACCCAGCACGGCGGAGCCGTCTATCACATGGCGGGCGACGGCATGATGGCGGGCTTCGGCGGCCGTGGATCGGCGCAGAACGGCGCCCGCGAAGCGCTCGCCGCGGGGCACAGCATGCTCGTGGAATTCGGCGCGCTCGCCGACCGCTGGCGCAGGGACTTCGCGATCGACACGGGCATCGGCGTCGGCCTGCATCTGGGCGAGGTGGCGTTGGGCATACTGGGACCGCCGGGGCAGAAGGCGCCGACGCTGGTGGGCGATACCGTCAACGTGGCGGCGCGGTTGTGCAGCCGGGCACGGGCCGGCGAGGTGCTTCTCTCCTGTACCGTGGCCGAGGCGCTGGCCATCGACAACGGCCCGCGCGAACTGAACGTGGGGTTGATCCCGGTGCTGCAGCTGCCGCAGTTCGCCCTGCGCGGGCGCAGCGCGCCGCTCGACATCTGGTGCGTGCCGGCGGTGGAACGCCTGGTCTTCTAACCATCGACCATGGTGCCCTGGGCCGGGGTCGAACCGGCATGACCTTGCGGCCAACGGATTTTCTTACCCGCCACGGCTTTCGCCGCCGCACCATTGCGTTCGGGGTCTGGAGCGCGCCATGACCGTAGCGAACGATCGCCTTAGGTCCCCGCCGTCCGCTCTCTACACCTTCTCGCGGGCGTCGAGGCCCGGAGCTTGGCTCGGCGTTGCCTCGGGCCTGCGCCCAGGGGGTTCACCGAGTTTGACGGGATCCAGCAGGGTGTTTCCCTCCCTGCCGCTCAATTTTCAGTCCAAGTCCGTTGCGTCTACCAATTTCGCCACCAGGGCAGCGCGATCAGTCTACCTGCAAGTGCCGCTGGCCAGGTGCCAAACACGACATGCTGCGATCTAAAATCTCTTCTCTGCGCAGGCTGCCGGCCCGCTTCGCCGTCGCGCCCGACGACCTGCTGCGCGACGCCACCTACCGTCGTCTGTGGATCTCCATCCTCATTTCCTCGTTCGGCGGCCAGGTCACCCTGCTCGCGCTGCCGCTGTCCGCCGCCGTGCTGCTGCACGCAGGTCCCATGCAGATGGGTCTGTTGACCGCCATGGAGATCGCGCCGTTCGTGCTGTTTTCGCTGCCCACCGGCGTGTGGCTCGACCGGGTTCGCAAGCTGCCGGTGTACTTCA
>CAZZYJ010000170.1:0-7359 GCA_964658215.1 uncultured Steroidobacteraceae bacterium
GCCCAGCCCCTTGGCCGCCCAGCCGAGATGGGTCTCGAGGATCTGCCCGATGTTCATACGTGAGGGCACGCCGAGCGGGTTCAAGACGATGTCCACCGGCGTACCGTCGGCCATGTATGGCATGTCCTCGACGGGAACGATGGAGGAAATCACGCCCTTGTTGCCGTGCCGGCCGGCCATCTTGTCGCCCGGTTGCACGCGACGCTTCACCGCCAGATACACCTTGACCATCTTCAGTACGCCGGGGGCGAGATCGTCGCCCGCGGTGATCTTCGCCCGCTTCTCCTCGAAACGCTTCTCGAAGGTCTTGCGCTGCGCCTTCATGCGCTCGGCCACCGTCTCGAGCTGGGTGTTGGTGTCCTCGTCCTTGAAGCGGATCTCGAACCACTGTTCGCGGGGCAGGTCGGCGAGGTAGGCCTCGTCGATCTGGGCGCCCGACTTGAGCTTCTTCGGACCGGCCTCGACCACCTTGCCCTCGATCATGCCGCGCACGCGCTGGAACAAATCGTCCTCCAGGATTCGCTGCTGGTCCGCGAGATCCTTGCGGACCCGCTCCAGCTCGGACTTCTCGATGGACAGCGCGCGCGAATCCTTCTCGACGCCGTCGCGCGTGAACACGCGCACGTCGATCACGGTGCCGTCCATGCCGGGCGGCACGCGCAACGACGTGTCTTTTACGTCAGAGGCCTTCTCGCCGAAAATGGCCCGCAGGAGCTTCTCTTCCGGGGTCAGCTGCGTCTCGCCCTTCGGCGTGACTTTGCCCACCAGGATGTCACCGGCGCGCACTTCGGCGCCGATGAACGCGATGCCCGACTCGTCGAGCTTGGCCAGCGCCGAGTCGCCCACGTTAGGGATGTCGGCGGTTATTTCCTCGGGCCCGAGCTTGGTGTCGCGCGCCACGCAGGTCAGCTCTTCGATGTGAATGGTGGTGAAGCGATCTTCCTCGACCACCCGTTCGGAGATGAGGATGGAATCCTCGAAGTTGTAGCCGTTCCAGGGCATGAACGCCACCAGCAGGTTCTGGCCGAGCGCAAGCTCGCCCAGATCCGTCGACGGACCGTCGGCCAGCACGTCGCCGCGTTTGATGGCGTCGCCGGCATTGACCAGCGGGCGCTGGTTGATGCAGGTGTTCTGGTTGGAGCGCGTGTACTTGGTCAGTGAATAGATGTCGACACCCGGCTCGCCCGCCGTCGTCTCGTCGTCGTTCACCCGCACCACGATGCGCGAGGCGTCGACCGAATCCACGCTGCCGCCGCGCCGTGCCACCACGGTCACGCCGGAGTCGATGGCCACGGCACGTTCCATGCCCGTGCCCACCAGCGGCGTGTCCGCACGCAGGGTCGGCACCGCCTGGCGCTGCATGTTCGAACCCATGAGCGCGCGGTTCGCGTCGTCGTGTTCCAGGAACGGTATCAACGAGGCGGCCACCGAGACGATCTGTTTCGGCGACACGTCCATGAAGTCGATCTTGTCCGGCGCGGACAGCTCGAATTCATTCTGCGTACGGCAGGAGATCAGGTCGTCGGTGAACTCGCCCTTGTCGTTCAGGGCGGCGTTCGCCTGGGCGATCACGTACTGACCTTCCTCGATGGCCGACAGATAGTCGATCTGATCCGTCACCTTGCCGTTCGAGACGCGACGGTACGGGGTCTCCAGGAACCCGTAGTCGTTGGTCCGCGCATAGACGGCGAGGGAGTTGATCAGGCCGATGTTCGGACCTTCCGGCGTCTCGATCGGGCACACCCGCCCGTAATGCGTCGGATGCACGTCGCGGACTTCGAAGCCGGCACGCTCGCGCGTCAGACCGCCCGGGCCCAACGCGGAGACGCGGCGCTTGTGCGTGACCTCGGACAGCGGATTGTTCTGGTCCATGAACTGCGACAGCTGCGAGGAGCCGAAGAATTCCTTCACCGCGGCCGCCACCGGCTTCGCGTTGATCATCTCCTGCGGCATGATGGGTTCGCTCTCGGCGATGGTGAGACGCTCCTTCACGGCGCGCTCGACACGGACCAGTCCGATGCGGAAGGCGTTCTCGGCCATTTCGCCGACGCTGCGCACGCGGCGGTTGCCCAGATGGTCGATGTCGTCCACGTGGCCGTTGCCGTTGCGGATGTCGATCAAGGTCTTCATGACCTCGATGATGTCCTCCTTGCTGAGGACGCCCGAACCGGTGATTTCTTCACGGCCCACGCGGCGGTTGAACTTCATGCGGCCGACCGGCGACAGATCGTAGCGCTCGCCGTTGAAGAACAGGTTTTGGAACAGGTTCTCCGCGGCATCCTTGGTGGGCGGTTCGCCCGGACGCATCATGCGGTAGATCTCGACCAGCGCCTCGAGGCGGGTCTTGGTGGGATCGATGCGCAGGGTGTCCGAGATGTACGGGCCGCGGTCGAGATCGTTGACGTACAGCGTGCGGATCTCGGTGATGCCGCTCTCGATGAGCTTGCCCACGGTCGGCACGGTGAGGATCTCGTTGGCCTTGGCCAGGATCTCCCCCGTCTCGGTGTTGACGATGTCGTGGGCAATGACCTTGCCCTGCATGTACTCGGTGGGGACCGGCAGGCGCTTGACCTGGGCCTCCTCCAGTTCGCGCACGTGGCGCGCGGTGATGCGGCGCCCCTCCTCGACGATGACCTTCTTGCCGACGCGGATCTCGAAGGCCGCGGTCTCGCCGCGCAGACGCTGCGGGATGACCTCGAACTCGATTTCCTTCTTCGATAGATAGAACGTGTTCTTCTCGAAGAAGATGTCAAGCACCTGCTCCTCGGTGAGGCCGAGGGCCCGCAGGATGATGGTCACCGGCAGCTTGCGGCGACGGTCGATGCGCGCGAAGACACAGTCCTTCGGGTCGAACTCGAAGTCGAGCCACGAGCCGCGGTAGGGGATGATGCGCGCGGAGAACAGCAGCTTGCCGGACGAATGAGTCTTGCCCCGGTCGTGGTCGAAGAACACGCCCGGGCTGCGATGCAACTGGGAGACGATGACACGTTCCGTGCCATTGATGATGAAGGTGCCGTTGTCGGTCATCAGCGGCAGTTCGCCGAGATAGACTTCCTGCTCGCGCACGTCCTTCACCGGTTTCTTGGCGCCGCTGGCCTCCTTGTCGAGCACCACCAACCGCACTTTGACGCGCAGCGGGGCGGCATAGGTCAAGCCACGCAGCTGGCATTCCTTGACGTCGAAAACCGGATCGCCGAGGCGATAACTCACGTACTCGAGCGTGGCGTTGCCCGAGTAGCTGGAAATGGGGAACACACTGTCGAAGGCCGCGTGCAGACCGATCTCGTCGCGCTTGGACTCCGCGACGTCCGCCTGCAAAAATCGCCGGTACGAATCCAATTGGATGGCGAGCAGGTAGGGCGTGCCGAGGATGCTCGGACGCTTGCCAAAGTTCTTACGAATGCGCTTTTTTTCGGTGAACGAATAAGCCATGTGTGCGGAGTCTCCAGTATATCTTCAGGCGCTGTGCGCCGAATTAACGGGGTCCAAACGACCCCGTCCGACCGGTGCCCGCTGCGCGGGCCCACGATCAAAATCCAATCCCGTGATCAAACCATCGACATCGGCCGATTCACCGTCAAAACCGATGGCGCAGCCGGGAACCGCCGCTGTCTCAGCGACCATTCCCGCGCTGCGCGCATCGGCGGCGGTCACTACTTGATAGCAGCCTTCGCGCCGGCGTCGTCGAGCTTCTTCTTGATCGCATCGGCATCCGCCTTCGGAATGCCTTCCTTGACGGTCGAAGGTGCGCCTTCCACCAGGTCCTTCGCTTCCTTGAGACCCAGACCGGTGATTTCCCGGATGACCTTGATGACGCCCACTTTGTTGGCGCCGAACTCGGTCAACGTCACCGTGAACTCGGTCTGAGCTTCGGCGGCGGGCGCCGCCGCGGCCGGACCAGCGGCCGCCGCAGCCACCGGGGCAGCCGCGGTCACGTTGAACTTCTTTTCCATGTCGGCGATCAGATCGACCACTTCCATGACGGACATCGCGGAAATCGCATCGAGGATTTCGTCTTTAGTAACAGCCATGATCATCTCCAAATAACAGTAAAGGTTCCATAACCCGAATCAGGTTCAAGCCGCCGCCGCCGGTGCTTCGCTGCTTTTCTTGGCTTCAAGAACAGCGGCGAGCGTGCGCACCAACTTCGAGTTGGGAGCAGCCAACGTACCAACGAACTTCGCAATCGGCGCCTTCATGACCCCCAACAACTGCGATACCGCCTGCGCGCGGGTGGGCAATGAAGCCACCCGATCGAGTGAATCCGGCTTGAGCAATTGCCCACCCAGAGACACGAGCATCGTCACCAGTTTGTCGTTGTCCTTCGTAAACGCCTTGACGATGCGGGCGGCAGCGCCCGGGTCGTCGTTGGAGAAGGCGAGGACGATGGGTCCTTTGAGCGCCGGAGAAATGCACTCGAAAGCGGTGCCGGCGAGGGCCTTGCGCGCGAGCGTATTCTTGACGATTCGCAAATAGACCCCTTCCTTGCGTGCTTTCGCACGAAGATCGGTCATCTGCGTCACGGTCAAGCCACGGTTCTCTGCGCCGACGACGGACAGGGCTTTCGCCGCGACCGCGTTGACTTCCGCCACCACGACTTTCTTTTCTTCCAACTTGAGTGCCATCGATAGGTTCTCCGGAAAGAAGCGTCACACTCGGATGGAGGCTGCGGCCGCCTCCATCCCCCCTTTGAGTACGCCGTCGTACTCGGGGCACGCCGTCGTGCCCGGTGCGACCTTCCTCAGTCACCTGATTCGGGTCCCACCATCTGCGCAGGCTGAATTTTTGAGGGCCCCTGCCCGCCTGCGGTCTTCGACGGTGGATGCGCAGCCCCGTGGCGGCGCAGCCCTCCGTTAACTGTCAATGCGCTTACGCGCAACTGTTACGGGGCCAGGGCGCCCCGTCCTTGAAATTCAAATTACAACCCGAGAGTCGATTGGTCCACCGCGACGCCCGGACCCATGGTCGAGGACAGCGTCACCTTCTTCAGGTAGATGCCCTTGGAAGTCGCGGGTTTGATCTTCTGCAGATCCGCCACCAGTGCGAGCAGGTTTTCCTTGAGCGCGGCGGGCTCGAAACTCGCGCGCCCGATCTGGGCGTGCACGATGCCCGCCTTGTCGGTGCGGTAACGCACCTGACCCGACTTGGCGTTCTTCACCGCTTCGGCCACGTTCGGCGTCACGGTGCCCACCTTTGGGTTCGGCATGAGACCCCGGGGGCCCAGGATCTGACCCAACTGACCGACGATGCGCATGGCGTCCGGGCTCGCGATGACGACGTCGAAATCGATCTGACCGGCCTTGACCTTCTCCGCCAGATCCTCGAAACCCACGATGTCCGCGCCCGCGGCGCGGGCTGCGTCGGCATTCTTGCCCTGCGTGAATACCGCCACCCGCACGGTCTTGCCGGTGCCGTTCGGCATCACGGTCGAGCCGCGCACCTGCTGGTCGGACTTCGTCGCGTCCACGCCGAGGTTGACCGAGACGTCCACGGATTCATTGAATTTCGCGGTGGCCAGTTCCTTGACGAGCTTCAACGCATCGTCGATGGGAAAGGATTTGCCCGGCGGCAGCTTGTCCTTCCAGCCCTTGGTTCGTTTCGCTACCGCACTCATGTCGCACTCTCCACGTCGACGCCCATGCTGCGCGCGCTGCCGGCGATGGTGCGCACCGCCGCTTCCAGCGTGCTCGCCGTGAGATCGGGCATTTTCATCCTGGCAATGTCCTCGAGTTGCTTGAGCGACACCTTGCCCACCTTCGAGGTGTTCGGCGTCGCACTGCCTTTGGGGATGCCGAGCGCCTTGGCGATCAGCACCGACGCGGGCGGCGTCTTCATGATGAAGGTGAAGCTGCGGTCGCTGTACACCGTGATCACCACCGGGGTCGGCAGCCCCTTTTCCAGAGACTGCGTCTGCGCGTTGAACGCCTTGCAGAACTCCATGATGTTGACGCCCTGCTGGCCCAACGCCGGACCCACCGGAGGGCTGGGATTGGCCTGCCCTGCGGGTATTTGCAGCTTGATGTAACCGGTAACCTTTTTCGCCATTGTCTAAACTCCTGTGGGTACTAACGCCATTCCTGCGAACGGCTCCCCTGATTCGAGCGCTTCGCGCCAACTGTGCAGGCGCGCGCGCCAATTACCAAGGCGCTTCGCGCCACCTGTTTAGGCGCCTTCGCGCCGCCATTCAACGCGGCCGCGACCGCCCCGACCTTTAACCCTTCTCGACCTGCGAGAAATCCAATTCGACGGGGGTCGACCGACCCAGAATCTGCACGGCCACCTGCAGGCGGTTCTTCTCGTAGTTCACCGATTCGACGACGCCGTTGAAGTCGTTGAACGGCCCGTCGGTCACGCGAACCACTTCACCGGGCTCGAACAGCACCTTGGGCTTGGGCTTGTCCACGCCCTCTTCGACGCGGCGCAGGATGGACATGGCCTCCTTGTCGCTGATGGCCGCCGGTTTGTCGCTGGTCCCGCCGATGAAGCCGAGCACCTTGGGCACTTCCTTGACCAGGTGCCAGGTGTCCTCGTCCATTTCCATCTGCACGAGCACGTAGCCCGGAAAGAATTTCCGGTCGGATTTGCGCTTCTGGCCGTCGCGCATTTCCACGACTTCCTCCGTGGGCACCAATATCTCGCCGAATTTGGCGTCGAGGCCCGCGCGCTTTACCCGCTCCTTGAGCGACTGGGAGACCTTGTGCTCGAAGTTCGAATAGGCGTGAACCACATACCATCGCAAGGACATAAGCGCTCCGAAGTCGTCAAGCAGACTGCCCGGTCAACAACCGGGTCAGCCAAGTGAGAACCCAGTCGAGTCCCCAGAAAAACAATCCCATCACGATGGCAAAGATGAACACGACATACGTCGTCTTGATGGTCTCCTCGCGCGATGGCCACACCACCTTGCGCAGTTCTATACGCGATGCCTGGGCAAACACCCAAAAATCCCGGCCGTACGCACTGAACCAGGCCAGACCGAGCGCCGCCGCCAAGCCCGCCACCACCATGGCGATGCGCAGCGCCAGCACCTGTTCGTCGTACCAGTAGAAGGCGCTGATCCCGACGAATAAAACCAATACGGCGACTCCGATCAGCACGATGTCTTTCGCCGACGCGGCCGGAGGAGCTTGAACTTCTGCCATATTACTGCTTCAACCTACGTACCTGCCCAAATGGCAGGGCAGGAGGGAATCGAACCCCCAACCTGCGGTTTTGGAGACCGCCGCTCTGCCAATTGAGCTACTGCCCTAATTCAAACGCTGCGCGTTACCTGTCAACGGGGTCGAGGCGACCCCGTCCGTTAAATAAAACCTTAAACCAATACCTTGGCGACGACGCCGGCGCCGACGGTCTTGCCGC
>CAZZYJ010000171.1:0-7337 GCA_964658215.1 uncultured Steroidobacteraceae bacterium
GTCCAGCGCATCCATGTTGTAGGGTTTGAACAATGTCACCACGTCCGCCCGGCCGTGCGCGCCGGCGACGCCGGGCGACGCGTCGGCACCGGTCGCGAAGATGATGTCGATGCCGGGATTGGAACGCTGCACCTCAGCGGCGAGCGCGTCGCCCGACATGCCGGGCAGCCCCAGGTCCGTCATCAGGACGTCCACCGGCAGCTCGCCCACCATGCGCAGCGCTGCGTGCGCGTCGGCCGCTTCGAACACCTCGTGGCCGAGGTGGGTCAGCATGTCGGTGGCGACCATGCGCACGAGTTCGTCATCCTCGACGAACAAGATGCGCAACGCCCGCGACGCCCGCGCAGTGGTCTGCGCGTCACGCGGCGTCATGCATGGCGTATCACGCAGCGTCACGCATGGCGCATCGCGCGAGGCCGGCCGTGGCGCATCGCGCTGGTCGCGCAGCACCTGGCGTACCTTGCGCGCCAGGGCCTCGCGCGTGTAGGGCTTGCTCAGCAGCGTGATGCCCTGGTCGAGGCGGCCGCCATGCACGATGGCGTTGTCGGTGTAGCCCGAGGTGAACAACACCGCGACGTGCGGCAGCCGGACGCGTGCCTGGCGGGCGAGCTCCGGGCTGCGCAGCGGCCCCGGCATGACGACGTCGGTGAACACCAGATCGATGGGCACGCCGCTCTCCACGATGGCGAGCGCGCTCGATGCATCGCGGGCCTTGAGCACCCGGTAGCCGAGATCCGCGAACAGGTCGACCACGGTGCTGCGCACGTCGTCGTCGTCCTCCACCACCAGGACGGTCTCAGTGCCACCGACGACGGGACCCAGGTCGACCTCGGTGGCCCGATCCTCGACGGCGAGCGCCCGCGGCAGGTACATGCGCACCGTCGTGCCCTGGCCGGGCTCGGTGTAGATCTTGATGTGCCCCCCGGATTGCCTGACGAAGCCGTACACCATGCTGAGGCCCAGGCCGGTGCCCTGGCCCTCGGGCTTGGTGGTGAAGAACGGTTCGAAGACGTGTTCGAGGACCTCCGGCGTCATGCCGGAACCGGTGTCGCTGACCGCCAGCATGACGTACTGCCCGCACTTCACCTCTTCGTTCAGCGCAGCGTATTCGTCGCTGAGCGACGCATTACCGGCCTCGATGGTGAGTCTGCCGTGCGCGTGCATCGCATCGCGGGCGTTGATCGCGAGATTCAAGAGGGCGTTTTCCACCTGCGACGGATCCACCAACGTGTTCCACAGACCGCCGGCAATGACGGTTTCGATCTCCACCCCGTCACCGAGCGCCCGGCGCAGCAGATCATCGAGAGTACGCACCAGCCGGCCCAGATTGACGACCTTCGGCGCCAGCGGCTGACGGCGGCCGAACGCCAGCAGCTGGGAGGCGAGCTTGGTGCCGCGCGACACGCCGGCCACCGCGTTGCTCAAACGTCGTTCGCCCCGGACGCTGCCCGCGACGTCCCTGGACAGCAGCTGTAGATTGCCGCCGATCACCTGCAACAGGTTGTTGAAGTCATGGGCGATGCCGCCGGTGAGCTTGCCCACCGCCTCCATCTTCTGTGATTGACGCAGCGCGGTTTCCACCTTCGCACGCTCCTGAGCCTCCGCGCGCAGTTGCGCATTGGCGGCCTCGAGCGCCGCGGTGCGCTCTGCGACGAGCATCTCCAGCGATTGATTGAGCCGGACCTGGCGTTCCTCGCTGACCTGCGCCGCCCGGTAGAGGCGCGCGTTGTCGATGGCGATGGCCGCCTGCGCGGCGATCCCCGCGAGCAGTCGCTCCGAGCGGCTCGTGAATACTTGGGCGTTGGGATGGCCGAACATCAGGTAGCCCAACGTCTCCCCGGAGCGCGACACCACGGGTGCGCCGAGGTAGCTGCGCAGCGGCAGCGCCTGCACGGACCGGCGCGCCGCCGCCGGCCGGTTCGCGTAGGCAGGCTGCTCGTGCACGTCGTCGAGCCGTACCACACCGGCGCCACCGAAGAGCGGCGCGAGGGGGCGGGAGGCGTCCTGCACCAGAAAGTCGTCGAAGGTTTCCCGGGGCGCCCCCGACAACGAATGCCGCGACGGGGCGCCGCGCTCACCGGGCGCCTCGTAGAAGAACGCGCCATAGGCCGCCCCGGTAAGCTCGGTCGCCGCCTCGGTGACGGTCTGCACCGCACGGCCGAGGTCGAGTTCGGCCGCCACCGTGGCGCCCACCCGGTTCAGCAATTCGAGCGAACGCGCCTCCTCGCGCACGGCCTCGCCCATCTCCCGGCGCACCCGGGCCAGCGCGAGCGCGCCGTCGACGCGTGCCATCAGCTCACGCGACGAGAAGGGCTTCACGAGATAATCGTCCGCGCCCGCGGCCAGGCCCTCGACGCTGGACTCCTCGCCGGCGCGGGCGGAGATCACGATGATGGGCAGATCCCGCAGCTGCGGATCGGCGCGGATCGCGCTGATCAAACCGAAACCGTCGAGGCGCGGCATCATGATGTCGGTGAGCACGAGATCCGGCCGCTGCCGCCGCACCTCCTCGAGCGCGGCGCAGCCATCCTCGGTGGCCACGCACTCGTGCTTGACGTTCAGCAGGCGGCTTATGTAGTCGCGCATGTCCACGTTGTCGTCCGCCAGCACCACGCGCGAGCGGACTTCCGTCATCGAGCGCGGCGACACCGCACCGATGAAGGTGGACTCCGACCCCTCGGACGCGCCCCCCGCGCCCGGCAGCCAGCGCAGCACCTCGTCCACGTAGGCCCTGGAGTGCGCGGCGGTCGGCGTCAATTCGCGCCCGTGGCGAACCTCGTCCTGGGGCAGATGCGCGAAGCCCGACGGCACCGTGACCTTGAACGTCGTGCCACGCCCCTCCTCGCTGCTCGCATGGATGGAGCCGCCGTGCGCTTCGACGAGTTCCTTCACCAACGCAAGGCCGATGCCGCTGCCCTCGAAGCTGCGGCCACGCGCGCCCTCGACCCGGTGGAAGCGCTCGAACAGACGCGGCAGTTCGGCGGCCGGTATGCCGGTGCCGGTATCCTCGACCTCGAGGGTCACCGCCCCGTCGCCGTGCGCCAACGCCACGCGTATCCCACCCTGGAAGGTGAACTTGAAGGCGTTCGACAACAGGTTGAAGACGATCTTCTCCCACATGTCGCGGTCGACGAAGACGGGCTCGGGGGTGGCCGGGCAGTCGATGTCGAGCGTGAGGCCGGCCTGCTGCATCGGCGACCGAAAATTGCTCGCCAGATCGGCCGTGAGCACGCCCAGGTCGGTGGGCTCGAAATTCGCGGACATGCGCCCCGCCGCGATGCGCGAGAAGTCCAGCAGCGAATTCACCAGCCGGAGCAGCCGCATGCCGTTGCGGTGCACGACCTTCACACGCTCACGCTCCGCCGGACTCAGCGCCGCCGCGTCCGCCAACGATTCCTCGAGAGGGCCCAGCATCAGCGTCAACGGCGTGCGGAATTCGTGGCTGACGTTCGAGAAGAAGGCAGTCTTCGCCCGGTCGACATCCGCGAGCGATTCCGCGCGACGTCGTTCCTGCTCGTAGGCGTCGGCGTTGGCGACGGCGGCCGCCATCTGACCCGCCACCAAGCCCAGGAAATCATGGTAGTTGCCGTCGAACAGCCGGAAGGGATTCAGACCGACGATCAAGAGGCCACGGCGTACGGTTGCGCCCGCCGGCAACAACGGCAACAGGGCCGCCTGCGACGGTGAATCGTGCCAGGCGCCGGTGGGCAGCGTCTTGCCGAAGCTCGCGGCGAGGTCCCCGACCAGCACGATTTCGCGGTGTGCCATCACCTCGGCGAAGGGCCACGGCTGATCGCTGCCGGGCGTCACCGTGGCCGGCGCGGCGGCATGGCCGGGCTTGATCCCCGCCGCAGCCGCCAGCGACAAGGTCTGCCCGTCGGGCTCTGCCATGTAGAACAGCACGAACGGCAGATCGTGCAGGTTGGTCGCGAGAGCGGCCGCCGCCCGATCGCACACGTCCCGCAGGTTGCGGGTGCCGCCAGTCGCCGTTGCGAGATCGCGCAGCAGCCCCAGCTGGCGCTCGCCGATCACGCGCTGCGTATCGTCGGCGTTCGCACAGATGATGCCGCCGGCACCGCCGTGGTCGTCGGGAATCGGACTGTACGAGAAGGTGTAGTAAGTCTCTTCCTGGTAGCCGTTGCGCTCCATGATCAGGAGCTGTTCCTCGACGAAGGTGCCCTCGATGCCCCCCATCGCGGTGGCGAGCAACGGACCGATGTCCGCCCAGATCTCCCGCCATACCTCGGACGTCGGCCGTCCCAGGGCCGAGGGATGTTTGCCGCCCATGATGGCCCGGTAGGCGTCGTTGTAGAAAAACGTGAGCTCGCCGCCCCAGCCGATCCAGATCGGCTGCCGGGACGTCAACATGATGCGCAGCGCCGTTTTCAGACTCTGCGGCCAGTTCTCCGGCGTCCCCAGCGAGGTCGATGCCCAGTCGTAACTGCGCAGGAGCGAGCCCATTTCGCCGCCCCCGGCGAGAAAACTCGCGAATGGCGGCGGCTGCTCCAAGTCCCCGGTGTATTTCTCGCGATGATTCATAGCATCGTCAAACGGCCCGCCTTCGACCAAGCTTAACCGATGGAAACCGGCGGAATAGGTCAGTGCTTCTCATCTTCGGCACGCCGCCACGGTTGCCGGGAGCAGCGTACCCTGGTATAAAACGCGGCTGTTCTTCAGTGTTAAAGTCGAAGGTACGCCATGTCGCGAGTCTGCCAAGTCACAGGCAAGGGGCCCAAATCGGGCAACACGGTATCGCATGCGAACAATCGCAAACGGCGCCGGTTCCTGCCGAATCTGCACACCCATCGGTTCTGGTTGGAGGTGGAAAAGCGCTTCGTGAGCCTGCGCGTGAGCACGCGCGGCCTGCGCACCATCGAAAAGCGCGGCGTGGATGTGGTCGTGGCCGACCTGCGTGCCAAGGGCATCAAGGTCTAAGGAACTCTCATGCGCGATAAAATCAAGTTGATCTCCTCGGCCGGCACCGGGCATTTTTACACCACCACGAAGAACAAGCGTCTGCACCCGGACAAGATGGAAACGAAGAAATTCGATCCGGTGGCCCGCAAGCACGTGCCCTACAAAGAATCGAAGATCAAGTAGGGCGTCACGCCCGAACTTCCCGAGGTCGAAACCACCCGCCGCGGCATCGCGTCCAGCCTGATCGGCGGACGCGTGGTGTCGCTGGTGGTGCGTGACCGGCGCCTGCGCTGGCCCATCGTCGACGACCTAGAAACCCTCCTGGGGCGCCAGGTCGTCCAGCGGGTCGAAAGACGCGCCAAGTACATACTGCTGGTGTTGGAGCGCGGCACGCTGATCGTGCATCTCGGCATGTCCGGCAGCCTGCGCATGGTGGACGGGGCGGTGCCGCCACGTCCGCACGACCATTGGGACCTGAGCCTGGAATCGGGCAGGATACTGCGCTTCCACGACCCGCGCCGTTTCGGCAGCCTGCATTGGACCGCGGGCGACCCGCTGGCGCATCCGCTGCTCGCGCGGCTGGGACCTGAGCCCCTGAGCGACGAGTTCGACGCCCGCCTGCTGTTCGAGAAGACGCGCCGGCGCTCGGTCTCCCTCAAACCCTTCCTCATGGATTCGCACGTGGTGGTGGGCGTCGGCAACATCTACGCCAGCGAAGCCTTGTTCCGCGCCCGCATCTCGCCGCGCCGCGCGGCCGGCCGCATCACCCGCGCCGAGGCCGCGGCGCTGGTCCAGGCCATCAAGGACGTGCTCACGGACGCCATCCACACCGGCGGCACCACGCTGCGCGATTACGTCAACGCCGACGGCGTTCCCGGCTATTTCCGGCAGCAGTTGTACGTCTACGAACGCGCGGGCGAGCCGTGTCGTATCTGCCGGACGCCGGTCAAACACGCCGTACAGGGGCAGCGATCCACGTACTGGTGTCCCACCTGCCAGCGCTGAGACAGGCGGGTGCAATCACTCCTGCCCGCCGCCGCCGCTGCGCTAATACACCAGCCCCTCGCCCTCACCACGCGGATCGGAGGCAGCCTCGACCTTCCCGGTGGCGAAATCCCAGGTGATCACCTGCATGTTGCCCCAGTCCCGGCTGCCTTCCTTGAGCGAGTGACCCATCGCCTGCAGCCGCGCGAGTTCGCCCGGCGTGAGCGCCCCCTTCTCGTACTCGACGACGTCCGGCAGGTACTGATGGTGGTAGCGCGGATCCTTGACGATCTGCCGCGCATTCATGCCGTCCAGGTAGTCGAGCGTCCCCAGCAGCACCATGCTGATGATGTAGGCGCCGCCCGGCGTACCGATGATCATGAGGCCTTGCGGCGTTTCGACGAAGCTCGGCGCCATGCTCGACAGGCTGCGCTTGTTCGGCGCGATGGCGTTCGCGGCATTGCCCACCAGACCGAACGCGTTCGGCGTCCCCGGCTTGACCGAGAAATCGTCCATGGTGTCGTTCAAGACGACGCCGGTCGAGGGCGGCACGAAACCGCTGCCGAAAAAGAGGTTCACCGAGAAGGTCGCCGCCACCCGGTTGCCGTCGGCGTCCAAGACGGAGATGTGCGTCGTGTGCAGTCCCGCCGGCGGGTCGTCGATGCCCGGCAGCAGGTCGCTCGGCATGGCCTTGTCGAGCCGGATGCTGGAGCGCTGCCCGGCGGCATAATCGGCACTCGTGATCTGCGCCACGGGCATGGCGACGAAATCGGGATCGCCCAGATACAGGGCGCGGTCACGGTAGGCGCGGCGCATGGCTTCGATGACCAGATGTTTGCGGGTGGCGGAGTCGAGGCGGCCCAGGTCGTAGCCCGACAGGATGTTCAGCGCGTCGAGCACGGCGACTCCGCCGGAGGACGGCGGCGGCGCCGACACGATGCGCGCGCCGCGATAGCGGCCGATCAGCGGCCTGCGTTCGACGGCCCGGTATGCGCTCAGATCCTCGCGCGTCCAGATGCCGCCCGCCGCCCGCACGCCCTCCACCAGCGCCGCGCCCACGCGGCCGCCGTAGAATCCTCGGGCGCCCCGGGCGGCGAGGGCCTCGAGCGTCGCCGCGAGGTCGGGCTGTTTGATCACGGCGCCGAGCTCCGGCACGCCCCCGTCGGCGGTTAGAAACACCTGCGCCGCGGCGGGCGAACGCAGCAGCATGTCGCGCTTGAAGCGGATTCCCCCCTGCAGCCGCGCATACATCGGAAAGCCGTCACGGGCCAGCCGGATGGCAGGCTGCAGACTGACCTTGAGAGGCAATCTGCCGTACTTGCGCGCGAGGTAATCGAACGCCGCGGGTTCACCCGGGATGCCGGCCGCCAGCGCACCCTCGGTGGATGCCATGGGCAGCGGCGTGCCGGCGGCATCCAGATACATGTCGCGCGACG
>CAZZYJ010000172.1:0-7317 GCA_964658215.1 uncultured Steroidobacteraceae bacterium
GGCCTGCACCGTGCCGAAGGTCGCGGCGCCCCGCTGGGCGCTATTCAAGGCGTCGAACGACCGCGCGGTTCTGGCTTGCATCATGGGAGGGGTGGACTGTACGAATGTAGGGGGGTATTCACTCGGCTTCAGGAGACCGGGTGTGCTGGTATTATATACAGCTTATGCGGCCTGCCAACTCCGCGCACCCGCGCTCGGGTTGACGCGCAGGATGGGCCTTCACCGCTCGGTCTGATTAGAAGCCCCCGTTGAAAATCGCGATCCGGGGTTTGTCGGATAGAGATTGGGAAACCAGCGTTCGGCAACATCCGCCGGAAAACCGAGCCGCAGGGGTGCGCGGTGTGTCACGGCTGTGAGCATGCCGCGGTCGACAAGGGCTGCCGTCACATTCCGAGCGCCTCGTTCTTCGTACCCAGTGAGGGACGGAATCTTCGAGCGCTCGATCTCGCCACTCATCACCGCCTCCCGGAGAACTGCAAAGCTTCCACGCTGGAGACGCTTGGTGCGAATCTCCTCTTCGACATGGATTTCGATGCGCGTCAGCAGGGTTGCGGGCTCGAGCAGGCTGCTCATGAACCGGATTTGATCGACCGCCCGGTCGAGGAAGAATTTGCAGAACTCGATGAGGCCGCGTTGAGTGAGATTGCCGCGGCCATCGCGATCACCTCCGCGGGGTCCGTCGGCGTCCGCGAGCAGCTCTTTGTAGCGAATCTCGTCCCGCGCAAGCCCACGGGCGACCGACCATAGGCTGGTCCCAATGCCGAGTCGCTTGAACAACGCGTGCGACATTAACCTTGCCACGCGGCCATTGCCATCAAGAAATGGGTGAACCCAAAGAAACCGGTGGTGCACCGCGCCCACCGTCTGAATTTGTCGCGATTTACTCAGCGGCGGTGATCCATAGGCGATGCCGAACCGAGCCATGAAATGCGAAAGCTCATGATGCTCGGGCGGCACATGACGACCAATCGCAACATTACGCTTTCGCCATTCGCCCGGGATCATTTCAAGACGCTCGCCCGTCTTACTGTCAGTTACGAACAGCATCTCCGTCGGCAAGCGGGAACAAAATTCTTCGTGTAGCCAAGCAGCGTACGCCGCCGAGGCAGGCCATACATCCGGATCGCGGCCGCTATCAATCAGCTGCTGGACGTGAATATGAGCGATTGCTTCCTTTTGAAGATCCCGCTTTTTAGGCTCGGATGAAAAATCATTGGCTAACGCCCGATCAATATCCCGCGGGTGGGTGTCATGCCCTTCTATGAGATTGGAGTAATAACAGTTCATCGACCGAACCAGATCCCCGACTGATTCACGCAAGATAGGGTGGATACGGCCGGCCAGCGCATTCGCTTCAGCTATCAACGGGAGAATGTCATCGTCAAGCGCGTGGGATGCCTCATCGGGAACCATGGGCTCCATGGCAGAAATATGCATAGCGCGACAGTTTATACCGGAATTTTACCGGTTCAAATTTTTATTAATACGTTATAAATCAGATTTATATACGCCATTTACGAATTCCCATGCCGGTTCCCCTGCCGGTTCGCCGCGACCCGGGCCGCGCGCGTCTTGCCCGCGCCCTGCGGCACGGACATCATGGAGCCCCCTCTCCGCACAGGTCCGTCATGCTGAAACCCACGCCCGTCGCCAGCAAGCCCATTCATCAGGGCCGTATCATCCAGGTCTCCGTGGAAACGTTGCGCTATGCCGGCGGGCGGCAGCACGAGCTGGATTTCGTCCGCCATCCCGGCGCCGCGGCGGTGGTCGCGGTGGACGACGCGCGCCGCGTGTGTGTGGTGCGGCAGTACCGGCACGGCATCGGCGACTTCCTGTGGGAGATACCCGCCGGCAAGCTCGACCCGGGCGAGCTGCCGGAGGTCTGCGCCCCGCGCGAACTGGCGGAGGAAACCGGCGTCACCGCGACGAGCTGGACCTACCTCGGCCTGTACCTGCCCGCCCCCGGCATCTTCACCGAGGTGATCCATCTGTATCTGGCGCGCGGCCTCACCGTGGGCATTGCCACGCCCGACGTGGACGAGGAACTGGAACTGCTCTGGGTGCCCTTCGACGAGGCGTTGGACCGGGTGCGGCGCGGCGAGTGGAACGACGGCAAAACGGCCATGGCGTTGCTTCGCGCGCAAACTCGGCTGCAACTGTGACGCGCTGCGGTCTTTCGCATGCCCGCAATTGACTTAATCGTGCCATCCATTAAAAGAGGAGCGTGAGCAAGCACGAATCGAAACCAGGACGCAAAACCAAGGCCGCCCCGCGGCGCGGCGCAGGGGCTGCGCCCCCTCCGGGCGAGGGTTCGGCGACTGAGGCATTGTCGCCCCTCGACGCCCTGGCCACGGGCAAGGCGGAAGGCCGGGTCAAATTCGACGACCGCGGCAACGCCGTCTGGGAATGGGCGGGCGCCCATGCCGCCGCGGCGGAGGCGGGGCCTGCCGCCGATGTGCCGACGCGGCCGGGTCGTACGTCACTGTCGCTCGCCGAGGACGCGCCCTCCCCCTTCGACGTCGTCAAGGCGAATCCGTTGGGCGTGATCAAAGGCTACAACCCCTACGACAGCGGCAAGCTCGCGAAACCCGACAACCCCGCCGCACCGCGCAAGAAGGATCTGCGCAAGCTGAGCGAGTGGGTGCGGCTGCGCAAACAGTTCGACGCGAAGAAGCAATACGAGGACTGACCACCCGCGGCCCATCCCGCGGCTACCCCGCGTGGGCGTAGCTCAACTTCGCGCAACTGCCGAGCCGGTAGAACTTGCGCAGTTCACGCAGCAACGCCTCGACCCGCGCCTCGCCGCGCTGCACGAAGCGCTGCTCCAGGCGCCGGCAATACTGCGCCGCGCAGCGGTGCGCCGTCCGATAGCGCTCATATTGCTCGGGCAGCAGGCGCGCGTCGAAATGCACGCGGTCGAACAGACGAGGGTGCACCTGCGCGGGGAACGGGCCGCCCTGCTGATGCGCGAGCAGGAACACGGTGGCCGCGTACTTGTCCACCTCGGCCTGCGTCTCGAGTTCGAGCAGCGACACCGGCGCATCGCCGCCCAGCCGCCAGAGCGTGTAGACGAAGTGGCTCACGCCTTCGAGCGCGGTGCAAAAGTCAGCGAGGTTGTGTTCCGTCAGCGCACCGAGCGGATCGGTCTGCTCCAGCCGTTCGAGCAGCGCGGCATCGAGGTACAGCGAAACACCGGCGCCGTCGGAGGTCTCCGCCACCAGCAACGCCTCGTCCAGCAGGCGACTGTCGTTATGGGGCGTGATGCCCACCAGGGCGCCGCGGTCGGTGACGAGGAAGTCGTAGACGTCGTAGTCGAGTTCGACGTCGTACAACCGCCCGAGCAAGGCCTGCAGCCCGCGCAGCACCATCGCCGGCTAGTGCGGGCGGCGCAGACCGCCGTGCATCACCGGCTGCACGCCGAGCTGATGGAGCAGGCCGTGCGCCCGCGCGCTGCCGGTCTTCATCCACACCTCGTAGAGGCGCAGGATGTCCGCGTCGGTGTGCCGGTAGGACATCTCGCTCACCTCGTTCAGCGCATCCACCAGGCGCTGGAATTTCTGCGCGAGCTGGGCATAGATCGCGGCCACGCAGCGACCCGAACTCGAGCGCTGCAGGGTGTCCGCCAGCGAGCTGTAGGCATTGCCGCCCATGGCGATGTGATAGTCGATGTCGATGAGCTTGCGCGCGAAACTGCGGGCGAAAAAGCCGGCGACGAACAGCGACACGTCGCCCAGCCGCTGCAGGGCGCGCTGACGCGCGAGCACCGTGGGCGCCTCGAGCGCATCGGTGAGCATCTGCACCAGCGGCCGGATGCGCAGGCCCTCCGGCGTGCGTTCGTACAAGGCGTCGGCGCGCGCGAACATGGTGAGGAGGTTGACGACGTACTGTTCGGCATGTTCGTCGATGCCGAGGTGCTGCTTCTCGCTCGCAGCGTGGAAGGCGTCGCGAAAGAATTCGCGCAACGAACTGACGGCTACCAAAGATCCCGCAGACATCGCTTGCATGCTTGGCGTCCTTTTGTGGCTGACACCATCCTATCGACATTGCAAGGCGTGGGTGAAGTAATAAAACGTGAACCACGGTCAGAAAAACACCCATGACCCCAGGGATTTATCATCAGCAGTCGCCGTCGTCGGCTGCCAGCGCCGTGCCGGCGGGCCGCGTGCCTTGGCTTGGTGCTACGACAACTCGTCGAGCGTCGTGATGGTGCGCGCCGGCGGCGCGAACTGCGGCGGCCACGGCCGTGCATCGCGGTTCAACCACACCGCCTGCATGCCTGCGCGCGTGGCGCCGATCACGTCGGCCAGCGGATCGTCGCCGACGTGCAGGATCTCGAGCGGCTCGACGCCGGCGGTGCGCGCCAGCTGCGCGAAGATGCGGGCGTCGGGTTTGCCCGCGCCCGCATCGATGGCATTGACGTGGCCGTCGAACAGCGCGTCGATTCCGCAGCGGCCGAGATCGGCATTGCCGTTGCTCAGTGCGAACAGACGATAGCGGGAACGCAGACGGGTGAGCGCAGGCAGCACGTCCGCGTACAACTCGACGCGATTGCGCTCGACCATGAACACCTCCAGCGCCTCCTCCGCGACGCTCGCGGGGCAGCCCGCCGCCATCACCTGGCGGGTGAGCGCGTGGCGGCGCAGAAAGGTCATGTCGTGCACGCGCCCCGGGAATTCCGCCGCGGAGCGCGCGCGCAACTGCCGCATGGATTCGAGGTCGTGGCCTGCCATGGCCTGCGGACAGTGCGCCGTCAGCCAGCGCAGCAGCACGCGCTCCGCGGCCACGATCACCGGGCCCATGGGCCACAGGGTGTCGTCCAGATCGAGGCTGAGAACGCGCGGCGTGAGCATGTGCCGATTCTACCTGGCGCGGGCTACAATGCCGCCGCACAGAACAGCAGGGGATGCCATGACGGCCGGACGACGGGTCGCCTTTCTTTTGTCGATGAGCGGCGTATTCGTGGGCGCGTCCGCCGCCGTGCCGGGCGGGTCGCCCACGTCCGCCACGACGGCTGCGTCGCCCGCTCAGCCGACGGCGTCGCCCGCGGCCGGCGCGCAGGCCGCGGACCGGCGAGCCTTCACGGTGCAGGATCTGGTGCGTCTGCAGCGCGTGTCCGACGTCGCGCTGTCGCCCGACGGCCGCCACGCCGCCTACACGCTGCGCACCACCGACCTGGAGGCGAACCGGGGTCGCACCGGCATCTGGGTGATCGATCTCGAGAGTCGCGGCGCGGCGGGCGTGCGGCTCACCGACGTCGCCGCCAACGCGACTGCCGCCGAATGGAGTGCCGACTCGCGCTTCGTCTATTTCCTGTCGAACCGTGGCGGCAGCGACCAGGTCTGGCGCGCAGGCAGCGACGGCGCCACCGAACAGATCACCCGTCTGCCGCTCGACGTCGGCAGTTTCCGAGTCTCGCCGCGCGCCGACCGGTTGCTGGTGAGTCTCGAGGTGTTCCGCGATTGCGCGGATCTGCCGTGCACGGTGGCGCGGCTGCAGGCCGCCGCGCAGGCCCCGGCCCGTGGCCAGGTGTACGACCAGCTGTTCGTGCGTCACTGGGACACCTGGAGCGACGGCAGACGGTCGCAGCTCTTTACGCTGGCGCTGGACGCCGCCGGGCGCGCCGCCGGCACGCCGCTGAACCTCACCGCCGACGTCGACGGCGACGTGCCGGGCAAACCCTTCGGCGGCCGCGAAGACTATGCGTTCAGCCCGGACGGACGCCAGGTCGCCTTCTCGGTGCGGGCGGGCGGGCGCGGCGAGCCGTGGTCCACCAACTTCGACATCTATCTGGTCGGCGCGGCGGGCGGCGGCGCACGCAACGTCACCGCCGACAATCCGGCGTGGGATGCGCAGCCGGCGTTCTCGCCGGACGGCACGCAGCTTGCCTACACCGCCATGGAGCGGGCGGGCTTCGAGGCGGACCGCTTCCATCTGGTGCTGCTCGACCTGCGCTCCGGCACCCGCCGCGCGTTGACGCCGGCCTGGGATCGCTCCATCGCGAGCTTCGCCTGGACGCCCGACGGCCGCACGCTGCTCGCCACCGCGCAGGACCTGGGTCAACACCCGCTCTGGGCCATCGACGCCGCCACCGGCAGGGCCACCGCGCTCACCGGCCCGGGTCAGGTCGACACGTTCGCCGTCGCGCGCCGACGCGTGATCTACACGCTCGCCGCCCTGGACGCGCCGGGCGACGTGTACGAGATGACGCTCAAGGCGGGGCGCGTGGCCGCGGGCACCGCGCCGCGCCCGCTCACGCACGTGAATCAAGAAGTGCTCGCGGCGCGCAAGTTCGGCCGCTACGAGCAGTTCAGCTTTTTGGGCTGGCACGACGAAACGGTCCACGGCTACGTGGTCCAGCCACCCGATTTCAAGGAGGGCACGAAGTACCCGGTGGCGCTGGTCGTGCACGGCGGCCCGCAGGGCAGCCTCGCCAACGACTGGCAGTGGCGTTGGAACGCGCAGACGTTCGCGGCGGCGGGCTACGCCGTGGTGATGATCGACTTCCATGGCTCCACCGGCTACGGCCAGGCCTTTACCGACTCCATCAGCGGCGACTGGGGCGGGAAACCGCTCGACGACCTGAAGCGCGGGGTGGCCGCGGTGCTCGAGCGCTACCCCTGGCTCGACGGCGACCACATGTGCGCGCTCGGCGCGTCGTACGGCGGCTACATGATGAACTGGATACTCGGCCAGTGGCCCGACCGCTTCCAATGCATCGTCACGCACGACGGCATCTTCGACAACCGCACCATGTACTACTCCACCGAGGAGCTGTGGTTCGCGGAATGGGAACACGGCGGGCCGGAATATCTGAACCCGGCCGGCTTTGCCCGCGACAACCCGGCCGACTTCGTCAACCGCTGGCAGACGCCGACGCTGGTGATCCACGGCCGGCTCGACTACCGCGTGCCCGAGGACCAGGGCCTGGCGGTGTTCACCGCCCTGCAGCGCCGCGGCGTGCCGAGCGAACTGCTCTACTTTCCGGACGAGAACCATTGGGTGCTCAAGCCCGCCAATACCATTCAGTGGTACGACACCGTGCTCGCCTGGATGAACCGCTGGACCCGGCCGTGAAGGCTGCCGTGCGTGCGACCGTGAGCGCGCCCGGAGCGCGCGACCTCGGTTGCCGCGCGCGCCGGGGCGCGGCGACTTGGCGGTGCCGTCAGGCCTCCACGCCGCGCCACGCCGCCGGGTAGTTCGCGCCCAGCTGCAGTATCCGTTGCAGCACGGCACCGTAGTCGAGGCCGGCCTTGAGCGCCGACTGGGAAAAATCCTCCTCCGCCGACAGGTTGGGATTCGCGTTGGCCTCGAGCACAT
>CAZZYJ010000173.1:0-3897 GCA_964658215.1 uncultured Steroidobacteraceae bacterium
CAGTCCGGTATTGATCGTCGGCGCGGGCCCCACGGGCCTTGCACTCGCCCTCGCACTCGTGAAATGCGGCATCACGCCACGGATCATCGACATGAAGCCAGGCGTGGTGCGCGAATCCCGGGCGGTCGGCGTGCAGGCACGCACCCTGGAATTTTACCGTCAGCTCGGCATCGCCGACCAGGTGGTGAGCGCCGGGACGCAGGTAGGGAAAATTTTCATGCGGCGACGCGGCCGCGCCGTGACCGAAATAGACGTCGCGAATTTCGGCTCGGGGTTGAGTGCGTTTCCGTTCATTCTGTGTCTGCCGCAGGACGAACACGAGCGCCTCCTGGCGTCGCACCTGGCTGGACTCGGCGTTCATGTCGAATGGAACCGCAGACTGCTGACGCTGCAAGACACGGGCACCGAGGTCAAAGCGCGCTTGGCGGGAAAGGACGGCGACGAGGAGTGCATCGCGCACTATGTCGTCGGTTGCGACGGCGGGCGCAGCCGCGTCCGCGAAGAGTTGCAGCTCGGGTTCCCGGGCGCGACGTCCCAGAAGACGTACTTCGTTGCCGACGTGGAGGCAACGGGCGATGCCACCGATCCCGTGCAGGCTGCCGGCTCGTTCAGCTTCTGCCTCGATGCCGCCGATTTCATGCTCGTGCTGCCCGCCCGCGGCAGCGGTTCATACCGCCTGATCGGCCTGTTGCCGGATGGCAGCACCGGCGGGACCACGGAATTCGACGACATCCGGCGGACGGTCGAGAAGACCACCGGCGTGCACGTCGACAAGGTCAACTGGTTCTCGACCTATCGGGTGCATCACCGGGTCGCCGATCATTTCGGCGTCGGCCGTGTGTTCGTGGCGGGCGATGCCGGGCACGTTCACAGCCCCCTGGGTGGCCAGGGCATGAATACCGGTATCGGCGATGCGGTGAATCTCTCCTGGAAACTCGCGGCGGTTTTGCAGCATCGGGCCGACACGTCGATCCTGGATACCTATGAGGCTGAACGCATTCCTTTTGCGCGCCTGCTGGTCGCCACGACCGACAAGCTGTTTCAGCGCATCAGCGGCGCCGGCATGGGCCGCCGCATCGCGCGCAGGATACTTTTTCTGCACGTGATCCCACGGCTCTTACACTATGGGCGGACCCGCCGGCTGGTCTTTCGGCGAATCTCTCAGGCCCATGTGAACTACCGCGGCAGCCGCCTGAGTGAAGGCTCGACGGGTGACATCGAAGCCGGCGACCGTTTGCCGTGGGTCGCGCTCGACGCCGCCCGCGACAACTACCTGCCCCTGCGGTCGTTCGAGTGGCAGATTCACGTCTACGGCTACGCCGAGAAGGCAATGAGAGAAGCGGCACGAGCCGCCGGCGTCCCGCTGCACGAGTTTGCCTGGTCTGCGGCGATGGAAACAGCGCGGTTCGCACAGAATGCCTGCTACCTGATCCGCCCCGACGGCTACATCGCCGTTGCCGGGGCGGGTCAGGATGTGCAAATCCTGGCCAAGCTGCTGTCGCGATTCCAAGTACGCGCGCAGAACGCGCCGTGATGCCGCGACCTCCCTCTTTATCGATGCGCAGCTTTCCGGCCAGTGGTTTCAGGCCGTGGAGCACCGTACCTACGGCGATCGAGCGTTCGTATTCAGCGGCGGGCGGCCTGTCGTGATTGCTACAATCGGCACCGTGTACCTCATGCATCACGACAGGAGCCTCCCATGCCCAAGGCCCAATGGAACGGCGTCACGCTGGCGGACAGCGCCGACACCGTCGTCGTCGAAGGTAATCATTATTTCCCGCTCGAGGCGGTCGATGCGTCGCTGTTGAAGCCGAGCAAGACCACCACGGTGTGCGGCTGGAAGGGCACCGCGAACTACTACACGCTGGTCGTCGGCGGCCAGGAAAATCAGGATGCCGCCTGGTATTACGCGGAGCCGAAGCCGGCGGCCGCCGAGATCAAGGGACGGCTGGCATTCTGGAAGGGTGTGAAGATCGGTTGAGGGGGAAAGGGCCGCGCTTCATCCCCGGCGTATCTCCGCCACGGCGGGATCGGCGAGCCCGTTGGCCTGCAGGCGCCACAGCGTTCTGAACACGCTGCCGCGGCGGCGCAGTTCGCCCGGGCTGCCGTCCTCCACGATGCGACCCTGGTCGATGACGATGATCCGGTCGAACGCCGCGAGGGTCGACAACCGGTGGGCAACGGCGATCACGGTGCGCGCAGGTTCGAGCCGGGTGATGCTGCGTTGGATTTCCAGCTCCGATTCGGTGTCGAGCGCGGACGTGGCCTCGTCGAGGAGCAGGATGGGCGCGTTCTTCAGGAACGCCCGCGCGATGCCGACCCGCTGCCGCTGGCCGCCCGAGAGCTTCACGCCGCGCTCCCCCACCAGCGTGTCGAAGCCGTTCGGCAGGCGCGCGATGAACTCTTCGCAGCGCGCCGCACGCGCCGCCGCCAGCACCTCCTCGTCGGTGGCCTCCGGGCACCCGAAGCGGATGTTGTCGCGGATGGTGCGATGGAACAGGGAGATCTCCTGAGGCACCACCGAGAGGGCGCCGTGCAGGCTGTTCTGGCTCATCAGGGCGATGGGCTGCCCGTCGAGCAGAATGTCGCCGGCCTGCACGTCATGCAGGCGCTGCACGAGCTGCACGATGGTGGTCTTGCCGGCGCCCGACGGGCCGACGATGCCGAGCTTCTCGCCGGCATGGATCTGCAGGTTGATGTGGCGCAGCGCCGGCCGGAACGGATCGTAGCCGAAGCTCACGTCGCGAAACACGACCGCGCCGCGCTCCGGCACCTTGTCGAGGGCGCCCGCGGAGTCCCGCACCGTGTGCGCCTCGCCGACCACCCGCAACGTATCCTCGATGTAGCCGAGCTGATGGCCCACGTCCACCAGGGCGAGCGCGACGTCGCGCGCCCCATGCAGGATGCGAAAGGTGAGTGCGCTGACGACGACGACGTCGCCGGGCGTGATGGCACCCGTGCTCCACGAGCGCAGGGCCCAGAACAACATCCCCGCCGCCATGATCCACATCACCAGGTCATAGAAGATGCGCGTCTTTTCCGTATGCATCCAGCTCCTGCGCTGGCTGTCGGCCTCGACGTCGAACTGCCCGCTCAGGCGGAGCCATTCGCGGCGCCGCGCCGAAAACGCTTTCACCGCCCACATGTTCGAGATGACGTCGATGATTTCGCCGGCCACCGCGCTGGCGCGGGCGAAGTAGGCGGCATGCAGCGCGCGGCCCCTCTCGCCGATGACGATGAGGACGGCCGTGACCAGCACGACGTAGCCGCCCATGGCGGCCGCCATACGCCAGTCGATGGTGGCGAAAATGGCAATGGCGCCGAGGAAGTCCACGCAGGGTGGCGCGATGCGCCACACGGCCGAGTGGGTAAGGCCGCCGAAATTCCCGGCGGTGCCGGTGATGCGCTGCCCGAGCGACCCGGCGAGATTGTCGGCAAAATAGCGCATGGATTGACCGCTCAGATGATCGAACAGATCGAGGCGCATCTTGACGCCCACGCTGATCGTCGCCCGGCAGGTGAGGGCGGCGCTGAAGCGCCACAATGCGCTCTCCGCCGCCAGCAGGCAGACGAACACGCCGAACGCGGTCCACACGCCGTAGACCGGATGCCGCCGCGCCATCGCGTCGACCAGAAGCTTCATCTGGTACTGGGCGGTCACGGCGCAGCACGCGGCGGCGATCACGGCGGCGCCGAGGCCGGCGAAGCGCCAGCGTTCGGCCGCGACGTAGTGCCAGATGAACGGGCCGGGCCGGACCAGGTGAGCGAAGCGTGGTCGAGCCAAACGCTCGTGGGGCTTCAAGACTCTGCAACCCGCTGCAGACGCACCGCAGGCTGCCCCGCGAGCGCGGCGGCCTGCCGGTCCAACTCCTCGGCAAAGTCCGCATCCGCCTGCCG
>CAZZYJ010000173.1:3907-7230 GCA_964658215.1 uncultured Steroidobacteraceae bacterium
CGCGACCCCAGATCAGCAACACGATCCGCTTGCTCCGCCTGCCGCCTGCCGTCCGCGGTCGCCATCGACAGCAGGCCGGCGCGGCAGGTGCGGCCGTCCTCCCAGCCGGGATAATCGAGGATGGGGTAGAGGCAGACGCCGGCCACCGGCACGCCGCATCGCACCGCGTGCATGACCTCCGCGCAGACGTGGTGCAACCAGTACGGCCGCGCGGCACCCTCGGCCCCGGTTTCTGAGATCAGCACGGGTTTGCCGTAACGCACGTGCAGCTCCTCGAGCATGCTGCGCAGGGGCCGATAGGCGTGGTGGCCGAGGGGAATGGTGCTGCCGCCCAAGTACCACTGGTTGTCGGGGTAGAAGTTCGCGCCTAGCAGATCGACATGGGCATGGCAGCCGCCGAGTTCCGGCTCCAGCCGTCCGGCCAGGAGGTCGTGCGTCTCGAATTGTGTTTCGCGGTAGCCGGCCGCGGCTCGCCGGGCAGCGTCGTCGGTGGTTCCGGCCTCGACGTGGATCAAAGGTTCGGCGACGAGGATGCGCGCTCGCGGGTGCACCGAACGGATGGCCTGCACCGCCGCCAGGAAGGCGCGTACCAGCTGACGCTTGAGGGCGGCCCCGCGCTGCAGACAGCCCGGATTCATGCGGCCCACCTCCGCGCCGGCCCACGCCCAATAGGAGATTTCATTGATCGGACAGAAGTAGGGAATCTCGTCGCTCTCGTCCCGCAGCAGCTGCGCCGCCGCGCGCGCATAGCGGGCGAAGCGGTCGACAAACTCCGCCGACCAGATGTCGAGCCCGTCGGGCCAGCCGTAGTGACAAAGATCCCACAGCACCTGTACGCCGCAGGCACGGGCGCCGCGCAGCATGGGCAGCCAGCTGTCCCAGCAATACACGCCGGCACGGCGCTCCACGAGGTGCCAGCGCACACCGTCACGTGCGCAGCGCATGCCGTGACGGCGCACCTGCTGGTAGTCCTGGACGGCCCACCGGTCGTGGGCGGTGGCGGCGATCAAGTCCAGGCGTAAACCGTCGGGCCGCTGGTGGCTGGAACACTCGAAGCCTGCCATGAAAAAGGAACGTAAATCATGTCTCACGCGTGCACCCTGGGAAAATACCTCCCGGGACACACGAGGCGCGCGGGTTGCGAGGCAGCCTGCGTATCGTGCAGGGCGCCCGCCGACCGCAGTACACGCCACGGGCCGCTAGCGCACGTAAGAATGCGCCGGGTACGTACATGCGCGGTCAGCGCGTCGAGCATCGCAGGACGGTGCTCGAGCGGTACACCGCGCCCGCCTCGAGCACCGTCGAGGGAAACGCCGGGTGATTGGGAGAATCCGGAAAGTGCTGCGTCTCCAGGCACAACCCGCCGCGGCGCGCGTTGGCGATGCCACCTTTGCCGGGCCGGCCGCCCAGCTGGTTGCCCGTGTAGAACTGCAGCCCGGGCTGGTCGGTGAAGACCTGCAGGACGCGGCCCGTCCGCGGTTCGTAGACCTCGGCTGCGCAGCGCAGGGACCCGGCGGGCGGGCGCAGCACCCAGTTGTGATCATAGCCGCCGGCCGCGACCAGTTGCGGATCGGTCGAGTCGATGCGGCTGTCGAGCCCGCTCGGCCGGGAGAAATCGAAGGCTGTGCCACGCACGTCGCGCAGCTCGCCCGTGGGCAAGAGTTCATCGTCGACCGGGCAGTACGCGTCGGCGAAGAGCGTCACCTGATGGCCGAGGATCGTGCGGCGCGGGTCGCACGTCAGGTTGAAATACGAATGATTGGTCAGGTTCACGGGCGTCGCGGCGCCCGCCTGCGCCGCGTAATCGATGCGCAGCTCGCCGCCGTCGACGGCGTAGCTCACCGCAACGTCGAGGGTGCCCGGAAACCCCTCCTCGCCGGCCGGACTCGAGTAGAGCAGCGTCAAACGCTGCCCGGCCCGGGTGGCCCGCCACAGGCGACGGTCGAAACCCTGCCGCCCGCCATGCAGACAGTTTCGCCCCTGATTCTGCGCGACGAGGTATTCGACGCCGTCCAGCACGAAGCGGCCACCCGCGATCCGGTTGGCATAGCGGCCCACGGTGGCGCCGAGATAATCCTGGTCGCGCAGATAGCCCTCGAGCGTGTCGCAGCCGAGCACGATGTCGCCCGGCACACCGTGCCGGTCCGGCGCCTCGAGAGCGACCAGGCGGGCTCCGTACGTCGCCACCGACGCCGCCAACGTGTCCGAGCGCAAGGTATGCAGCTGCACGGGACTGCCGTCGGGCAGTGTGCCGAACGGCTGAACCTTGCCAACGGCGGCATCAAACGAGCGCGGTGCCACGATAACCCTGCGCCGCGTAACGGGCGAGCGTCTCGGACTCGACCCGCGCCTTCGCGCCGCGCTCGACCAGCGCGACGCAGGCGCCACCGAAACCGGCCCCGGTGAGCTTGGCGCCGAACACCGCCGGGTGGTGCTGCAGGCAGCCCGCCAGCACGTCGACCGAGGTCTCGGACACCTCGTAGTCCGCCTTCAGGCTCGCATGCGAGGCGTTCATGAGTTCGCCGAAGGCCACGGCGGAGACGCCCGCGACGGCGCGCCGCACTCGTGCGTTCTCGGTCAGGACGTGCCGCGCCCGCCTCCCGAGCGGTGGCGGCAGCGGGGCGAGCGCCGACAGCCCCGACACGTCGCGCAACGAGGAGCAGCCGAGCAACACGGCGGCCTGCTCGCATTCATGACGGCGCTGATTGTAGGCACTGGCCGCGAGCGTGCGCGACGTGCCGCTGTCGATCACGCACAGTTCGGCGCCGTCCGGCAGGGGTACCAGCGCGGTCGCGAAGCTGCGCGTGTCGAGGAAGAGCAGTTTGCCGGCGGCGCCCACGCTGCACGCCATCTGATCGAGGATGCCGCATTGCACGCCTGCGAAGCGCACCTCGGCCTCCTGCGCCAGGCGCGCGATCTGGACGTCGTCGAACGGCAGGCCATAGCGGATGCGCAGCGCGCGCAAAGTCGCCACCTCGAGCGCTGCGCTGCTCGACAGACCCGCGCCGATGGGCACCTGCGAGTCGACGTACACCCAGAGCGGTGGCACGCGATGACCGCGCTCGCGCACCACCGCGGCGCAGCCCGACACGTAGCGCCCGAACGCCTCGCCGGCCGGCGCAGCCGCCGCCGTCATGGGCGTGCCGGCCGTGGCCGCAGGGCTGCGGCCGAGCTGCGCGGAATGAATCCGCTCTACGCCGTCCGCAGCCTCGGCGAGCGCCACCCGGGTTTGCTGCGCGATGACGGTGGGCAGCACGAGGCCGTCGTTGTAGTCGGTATGCTCGCCGAGCACACTCACGCGGCCCGGGGCGCTCGCGCGCGAC
>CAZZYJ010000174.1:0-7208 GCA_964658215.1 uncultured Steroidobacteraceae bacterium
CTCGATGCGCAGGGCGTTGAGGGCCCGGCCGCCGAAATGCGTGAGGCCGTGCTCGCGCCCGGCGGCGACCAGCGCGTCGTACCACGCGCGCTGGTACTCCGCGCCCACCCACATTTCATAGCCGAGCTCGCCCGTGAAGGACATGCGGCCGACGAAGGCGGGCACCATGCCCACTTCCATGCGCCGAAACGACAGGAAGGGGAATGCCGCGCTCGACAGGTCATCGCGGACCAGGCTCTGCAGCAGATCACGTGCCAGCGGTCCCGCCACCGACAGGCCGGCGTACTGCATGGCGCAGGGACGCACCGTCACGCCCGCGGCCGGCAGCGACCGTTCGAACCAGCGCCGGTAAAAGGTTTCCGCGGCATACGTGCCGATCAACAAGAAATGCTGTTCGGCAGCCCGGCACATCGTGAAGTCGCCGATGAGTTTGCCGCGCTCGTTCAGCATGGGCGTGAGCGCGATGCGCCCCACGCGCGGCACCCGATTGGCCATCACCGTCGACAACCACTGCTCGGCGCCGGCACCGGTCACCTCGAATTTGCCGTAGTTGGAGATTTCGAGGAGGCCCACCCGTTCGCTCACGGCGCGGCATTCTGCCGCCACGTGCGCGTGCGCGTTCGACCGGCGGAAGCTCACCTCGTCGTGCGCCTGCGCCGCGCTCGGCGCGAACCACAGCGGATGTTCGAGCGCGCAGTAGTCGCCGAACACGGCATGCTGCGCCTCGAGCCTCTCGTAGATGGGAGTGGTGCGCAGCGGCCGCGCCGCGGGCAGCTCCTCGTTGGGAAAACGAATGCTGAAGCGGCGCGAGTAGTTTTCGCGCACCTTGGCATTCGTATACGCGAGCGTGGTCCAGTCGCCATAGCGGGCCACGTCCATGCCCCAGACATCCGCGCCGGGATCGCCGTCCACCATCCAGCGCGACAGGGCGAGCCCCACCCCGCCGCCCTGGCTGAAACCGGCCATGACGCCGCACGCCACCCAGAAATTCCTGAGCCCCGCCACCGGTCCGATCAGGGGGTTGCCGTCGGGGGCGAAGGTGAACGGACCGTTCACCACCTTCTTGATGCCGGCATCGCCCAGCGCAGGGAAATGCTCGAAGCCCACCTCCAGGCTGGGGGCGATGCGTTCCAGATCGTTCGGCAGCAGGTTCTGCCCGAACTCCCAGGGCGTGGTGTCCACCGACCACGGCACACCCGCCCGTTCGTAGGTGCCCATCAGCACGCCGCCACGTTCCTGCCGCAGGTAGATCTCGCCCTCGAAGTCGATGGCGTGCAGCATCTCCGGACGGCCCGCGAGTTCCGGCATGTCGCCGGTGATGAGGTACTGGTGTTCCATCGCCAGGATGGGCAGTTCGATGCCCACCATGCGGCCCACCTCGCGCGCCCACAAACCGGCGGCGTTCACCACGTGTTCGGCGTGCACGTTGCCCTGCTCGGTGATCACGTCCCAGGTGCCGTCGGGCCGTTGTTTGAGATCGGTCACGCGCGTCTGACGCACGATCTCGGCACCGCCGATCTGCGCCGATTTGGCATAGGCATGGGTCACGCCGTAGGGATCGACGTGGCCCTCGATTGGGTCGTACAGCGCGCCCTTGAAATGTTTCTTGTCCATCAACGGAAACAGCCGCGCCGCCTCGTCCACCGAGATGATGTCGAGTTCCATGCCGAGGTAGCGGCCGCGCGCCTGCGCCATCTTGAGCCAGTCCAGCCGTTCGCGGGTCCCGGCGAGCATGATGCCGCCGGTGATGTGAACGCCGCACGACTGCCCGGAGATGCGCTCGAGTTCCCGGTACAGCTCGATGGTGTACTGCTGCAGTTTGGCGACGTTGGGATCGCCGTTGACGGTGTGCATGCCGCCCGCCGCATGCCACGTCGAGCCCGCCGTGAGTTCCGCCCGCTCGATCAACAGCACGTCGCGCCAGCCGGCCTTGGTCAGATGGTACAGAACGCTGGCGCCGACCACGCCGCCGCCGATCACCACCGCCCGGGCATGGGTTTTCATGAAAGCTCCGCGGGTATCGACGACTGGGGCACACCGCTCACGGCGAGCAGGCCCGGGTGTAGGCGACGGCGCGCCGTTGATCGTCCACGATGGTGCGCGAGGCGAGATACAGGTGATACGCCGCCCACAGGCCGGTGGGCGCGAGCACCAGCAGCGCCCACCGCAGCGACGACGCATCCCCCGCGTGCCCGGCGGCGAAGTGGTCGCTCAGGAGGCCGACCAGCCAGGGCGCGACCATCAAGTTCAAGATATTGGCGACCAGCAGACAGATAGCGATGAACATGTTGCGCATGTGGCAGGGCGCGAGGTTGTTGAGCAGCCCGAAGCACGGACCGATGTAGAAATAAATGGCGGGGATGAACAGCGCGAACATGAGCTTGCAGAGGACGAGCGAATGCGTCCCATAGGCGACGATGGAGGGGACGGTGGCGAGGCCCACGCCGCCCGCCAGCAGCCAGACCACGCGGCGCGGGTCCTTCATGAACGGCCGCGACAGGACCCAGGCCGTGGCGAGCGTGGCGGACGAGCCCCCCCAGAGATGGATGTTGCCGGTCACGGCGCCGGCCTGCGCGACGTCGAGGGCATAGGCCCGCTGCAGAAAAGTGGGCGTCCAGTAGATCAGGCCCCACCCCCACAGCGCGCACAAGCCGCCGCCGGTCACGATGTGAAACGCCGCTTTCTGACGCCACAGGAACCGCAACGACTCGGCCAGCGAGGCCCCCCCCTCCTGCGCCGTCGCGTCGAGGCGCCCCCGCTTCGGTTCGCGCACCGTCAGAAACACCACGGCGGCCACGAGCAGGCCCGGGATGCCGAGCGCGACGAACGCCGCCCGCCACGAGTAGGCGTGCGCCACCGCGCCTGCCATGTCGGCGCCCAGCCAGGCGCCGATGGGTGCACCCAGCGCGAGCACCGCCAACGCCATGGGGCGGCGGTCGGCCGGGAAATGATCCGCGACGATGGCACTCGAGGGCGGCGTGCCGCCGGCCTCGCCCGCCCCGACGCCGATGCGGCCCAGCAGGAATTCCACGTAGTTCCGGGACAGTCCGCAGAGCACCGTGAAAGCCGACCAGATCACCAGCGACAGGGCGAGTATGTTGCGGCGGTTGGAGCGATCCGCCAGCCACGAAATGGGAATGCCGAAGCCGACGTAGAACATCGCCAGCGGCACCCCGGTTAGGAACGCGACGCCCGCGTCGCTCAGATGCAGTTCGATCCGGATGGGTTCGAGCACGGTGGACACCACGTAACGATCCGCGATGTTGATGGAATAGATCAGGCACATGAGCACGAGCACGTACCAACGCTCCAGCGACGAGGAGGTTCGACTGCGCGAAATGCCCACGGCCGTTGTGCTCAAACCTTGCAACCTCGCAGTTGTTCTTCGCGCACCATACAGGGTTCGTCCGTGATTCGCGACGCGGCCACGCGATAGGCTTAAGCTCCGGGCGTGGAGCAATTCGACTACATCATCGTCGGCGCCGGCAGCGCCGGCTGCGTGCTCGCCGACCGGCTGTCCGCGAGCGGACGTCACCGGGTGCTGGTTCTCGAGGCAGGCGGGTCCGACGCACGATTCTGGATCAGGACGCCCGTCGGCTATGGGCGCACCTTCGCCGACGCCGCGGTGAACTGGAAGTATCACGCGGGTCCGAGCGCCGGCCTCGGCGGCCGCGGCATGTACTGGCCGCGTGGCCGGGTGCTCGGCGGTTCGAGTTCCATCAACGCGCTGGTGTATTGCCGCGGGATGCCCGCCGACTTCGACGACTGGCAGGCGCTCGGCAACACGGGCTGGGGCTGGGCGGACGTCCGCCCGTATTTCGAGATGTCGGAACGGCGCGTGGATGCCGCCGGCAACGTCATCGGTGACGGCCCGCTCGACGTCATGGACGTCTCGCCCTCCCTGCACGCCATGGGCGCGAACTGGTACGAAGCCGCCGCCGAACTGGGTCTGCCGGTGACCGACGATTTCAACGGCCCGCGCCCGGAAGGCTTGGGCCCCTACGCGGTGACCCTCCGTGACGGCCGGCGCCGCTCCGCCGCGGATGCCTTCCTACGCCCGGCCCTCGCCCGCGGCAACGTCAAGCTCGAAAGCCACGCGTGGGTCAGCAAGATCACGCTGGCCGCGGGCGGCGCGACGGGCGTCGAGTGGTGGCGCGACGGGCGGCACCGCAGGGCCGGCGCCGGCCGCGAAGTGCTCGTCTGCGCGGGCACGGTCAACTCACCGCAGCTGTTGCAGTTGTCCGGCATTGGTCCCGGCGCGCTGCTCTCGGATCTCGGCATCCCGACCGTCGTCGACAATGCAGCGGTGGGAGGTCATCTCCAGGATCACCTCGCCGCCGTGTACTCCTACCAGGCAACGCAGCCCACGCTGAACGACCAGCTGGGCTCGCGCCGCGGACGACTGTGGGCGGGCATCAAATATCTCGCCGCACGATCCGGGCCGCTGGCGCTGAGCGTCAACCAGTTCGGCGGCTTCCTGCGCGCGAATCCCACGGCCACCCGTCCCGACGTGCAGCTCTATTTCAATCCCGTCACCTACGCTACGGGGGACGCCGCCCGCACCCGCATCGCGGTGGACCCCTTCCCCGGCTTCTACGTCTGTTTCCAACCCACCCGGCCGACCAGCGAGGGCCGCATCGACCTCGCGAGTGCGGATTTCCGCATGCCGCCGCGCATCGCGCCGAACTATCTGGCGACGGCGCGGGATGCCGAGGACGTGGTCCATGGCGGGCGCCTGCTGCAGGCCATCATGCGCACCCGCGCGATGCGCCGCCTGATTCGCGCGCCGCTGGCGCCCGACCTCGACGCACTCGACGATGCCGGCCTGCTCGCGGATTTCCGCGCACGTGCGGCGACCGTATACCACCCGGTCGGCACCTGCCGCATGGGCCGCGGCAGCGACGGTTCGGTGGTGGATGCCGCCCTGCGCGTGCACGGCGTGCAAGGCCTACGGGTGGTGGACGCCTCGGTCTTTCCGACCGTGACCGCCGCCAACACCAATGCGCCCACGCTGATGGTGGCGCAGAAGGCCGCGGATCTCATACTCGCGGATTGATCCTCAAGGGGAAGGCATGCAACTCGACAGCGTCAAGGTATTCGTCGTCAACAACCCGCCGCCGAGCTTCGGCGGCCGCTACTTCGTGTTCCTGAAGCTACGCACCGCGTGCGGCATCGAGGGCGTGGGCGAGGTGTACGCCGCGACCTTCTCCCCGCACGTACTCGCCGCCATGATCGAGGATGTGTTCGGGCGGCGCTTCTTCGGTCGTGATCCATTCCAGATCGAGTCGATGTGGCGGGAGACCTACGGGTCGGGCTTCAGCCTGCGGCCCGACCTGTCCTTGCTGGGCGTGCTGAGCGGGCTCGAGATGGCGTGCTGGGACGTCATCGGCAAGGCCGTCGGCCAGCCGGTGTACAAGCTGCTGGGCGGCAAGGTACACGAGCGCCTGCGCACGTACACGTATCTGTATCCCGGTGCCGGCGAAGGCGACGAGTTCTATCACGACGCGGACCGCTCGGCCGAACGCGCCGCCGAATACGTCGCCCAAGGCTTCACCGGCCTCAAGTTCGATCCCACCGGCGGTTTCTCCGCTTATGACCCCCGTCAACCCACCCAGGAGCAACTGGAGCGTACGGTACGTCTGGTCCGTCGGGTGCGCGAGGCGGTGGGGCCGCGGGCCGATCTCCTGCTCGGCACCCACGGCCAGTTCACCCCCTCCGGCGCCATCCGGCTGGCCCGCCGGCTGGAAGCCTTCGATCCGCTGTGGTTCGAGGAACCCGTCCCGCCGGAGATGCCGGAACAGATGGCGCTGGTCGCGCGCGGCACCTGCATTCCCATCGCCACCGGCGAACGCCTGACCACGAAATACGAGTTCGCGCGCGTGCTCGCGGCGGGCGCCGCGAACATCCTGCAGCTGAACCTCGGCAGGGTGGGCGGCATGCTGGAGGCGAAAAAAGTCGCGGCACTGGCCGAGGTCCATTACGCCCAGCTCGCGCCGCATCTGTACTGCGGTCCCATCGTCGGTGCGGCCAACATCCAGCTCGCCACCTGCTCACCGAATTTTCTGATCCTCGAGGGCATCGAGCGCTGGGACGGCTTTCACGCGCAGATTCTCAAGACACCGCTGCGCTGGGAGAACGGCTACGTGATTCCGCCCACCACACCCGGCCTCGGCGTGGAACTGAACGAAGACGTGGCGCTCGCCAATCCCTATCCCCGCGCCGGCGCCCTGCATCTGGAGATGATCGGCGCCCCGCTCGGCTGAACGTCGCGTCCGCCCCGGTCCGGCCTGGCCGTCCGCCCGGCCCGACCACTGTGTGATCGACGCAACACCTCTACCCCGGCATCGAGCGCCCCACGCGCACCGCTTTACCCTTCCCGTTTGCGCACACGGTGTTATTCTCCAAAAATAAAGACCATGTAAGCGTTGCGCCGATAAAACATAGTTGAGGGATGTAAGGGTATGAACTCGAATTCGAAGTTGTCTTGTGCCATTGCCGCGATTTTAGGGAGCTGCGCGGGCCTCGCCCATGCAGCGCCCACCGACGACGCCGCCGATTCCGAGGGAATTCAGGAAATCACCGTGACGGCGCAACGCCGCGTCGAGAAGATGCAGGATGTGCCCATTTCCATCCAGGCGCTGACGTCCGAGACCCTGACGCAGCTGAACGTCACCACCTTCGACGATTTCGTCAAATACGTGCCCAACGTCACCACGGCCAGCGCCGGTCCCGGCCAGAGCAGCGTGTTCATGCGCGGTCTGAGCGTCGGCGTCACCGGCCAGCAGGGCACCGGCACCACCGGCCCCATCCCGAACGTCGCGGTGTATCTCGACGAACAGTCCGGCGCGCTGCCGGGCCGCAACCTCGACGTCTACGCCGCCGACATCGAGCGCATCGAAGTACTCGAAGGTCCGCAGGGCACCCTGTTCGGCTCCGGCGCCGAGGCGGGGGTGCTGCGCTACATCACCAACAAGCCCAAGCTCGACGTGACCGAGGGCGCCGTCAACGGCGGCTACAGTTACACGGCGCACGGCGACCCCAACAGCAACGTCGACGCCATGTTGAACCTGCCGTTGATTCCCGACACGCTCGCCGTCCGCGGCGTGATCTACAGCGACAACCGCGGCGGCTACATCAACAACGTGCCCGCCACCTTCACGCGATCGGGCACCGACGAGGGGTTTGCCAGATACAACGGCGGCGTCGTG
>CAZZYJ010000175.1:0-7206 GCA_964658215.1 uncultured Steroidobacteraceae bacterium
CGGAGCAGCGCCGCCGCGACGATCAAACCCGTCTCGGCGCTGCCGAAGCCCAACTCGCGCAGACCGACCACGCCCTCGCCCGCGCGCGCGATGAGCTGGAGCTGGACGCCCGCGACCTGAGTCTGCCCGCCGACGCCGGTGACCTCGATCGCATCGACTCGAGCCTCGTCAACTACCGCGTGGCCGTCACGAACCTCGTCAATGCTCTGCGTCGACACCAGGCGGCACTCGCCGAACTCACCGCGCAGGCCCTGCGCGAAAGCGCAGCCCGCGACGCGTTGCAGGCCGCGCGCGACGACCACCGCCACAAGCACACCCTGCTGAGCGCCGCCGCCGAGACCGTCGCCACCCTCGAGGCCACGGTGGGCAAACAGGTCAGTGAATTGTTGGGCGCCATCGCAGCCACCCAAAAAACGCAGCAGGCACAGCAGAGCGCGTTGAAAGAGGCGATCAATCAGCTCCTGCAAGCCACCGCCCAGCGCGGCACCGCCGAGCAGAAGCATGCCGAGCTCGAACGAAAACTCGACGACCGTTCGCACGCACGCCGGAGCGCCGCCGAGACGCTGCACGCCTTCACCGTACACAGCGGGTTCGTGAACATCGCCGTGCCTGATCTGGCGCTGCCCGAGAGCGCGGCGCCATGGAGCGTCGAAGCGGCGCTGACGGTGGCCAGGCGCGCGGAGCAGGCCTTGGACGACGTGCCGGCCGAAGATGCCGACTGGCAGCGCATTCAGGGAGAAATCGGGCGCGACTTCACCGAGTTGCAGAGCACGATGTCCGCCCAGGGTCATTCCGCGGCGGCCGAACCCAGCGACCATGGGCTCATCGTCCGCATCGTCTACCAACAACAACTGGCCCGTCCCGACCTGCTGCAGCAGCGTCTCGACGGCGAACTCGCCGAACAGCGCCTCATCCTGTCGGCGCAGGAAAGTGCCTTGCTCGAAGAGCACCTGGAGAAGGAGATCGCCGCCAACCTGCAGCGCATGATCCGCGACACCGAGGAGCGCGTGGCATCGATCAACGTCGAACTCGAAAAGCGGCCCACCTCCACCGGCATGTGCTACCGGCTGGTGTGGCAACCGCTGCCCGAGAAGGACGAGAACGCCGTCCCCGGCCTCGACGTCGCGCGCAAGCGGCTGCTCAATACCAACGCCGACGCGTGGTCCGCCGCGGACCGCACGCAGGTGGGCGGGTTCTTGCAGGCACGCATCGATGCCGAACGACAGCGCGACGAACACGGCACGCTCTTCGACAGCCTGTCGCGCGCCCTCGACTATCGTCGATGGCATCGCTTCACGGTGGAACGCCGGCAGGACAGACAGTGGAAGCCGCTGTCGGGTCCCGCCTCCAGCGGCGAGCGGGCGCTCGGCCTCACCGTGCCGCTGTTCGCCGCCGCCAGCAGCCATTACGAGAGTGCCGACCCCCACGCCCCGCGGCTGGTGCTGCTCGACGAAGCCTTCGCCGGCATCGACGACGAGGCACGCGCCAGTTGCATGGGGCTGATCCGTGAATTCGACCTGGATTTCGTCATGACCAGCGAGCGCGAGTGGGGTTGCTACGCCGAGATCTCAGGTCTCAACATCTGCCAGCTGGTGCGGCGCGAAGGCATGGATGCCGTGTTCGTCTCGCGCTGGTCGTGGAACGGCCGCGAGCGGCGCGAGGAAGCGGATCAGGTGCGCCGCTTTCCAGCACCGCCGGCCACGGCGGCTTGAGGGTGCAGATCGACGCCGCACGCCTGAGCCGGCTGCTCGGAGGAAGCGAACTCGCCGGGCTGCGGCAGCGGCTGCGCGCCCGCTACGAGCGGGGCAGCTGCCGCGACGAATTCACCCTCACCGATCTTGCGGACTGCGAACGGCGCGCGCTCACCGGCCTCCTGGGCCGGCGCGTCCTCGCCGCGAACTCCATGCGCGTGCGCTGCTCCGAACTCGACGACGCGCTCGCCCGTGCCGGCATTGCCGGGTCGCTGCGCAACGCCCTCGAGTCCTTGGACGGACCCCTCACCGACCGCGGGGCCGAGCGGGCCGCTCGCAAGCAGGCCTGGAGCACGACGCTCTCACGCATCGACGAGCCACGGCTGCGCGCCGGGGTGGGTGGCGGCGCCGGCACCGCCTTGCTCAAACGCCTGTCCGCCGGCGAGCCTGCGCGCGCCGGAGTGCTGCTGACCCAGGCCGCCCGCGTGTTGCACCGGCTGCCCGCGCAGGGCATCTCACGCGCCCAACTCGCCGCCGAGGTGCTCGGCGACTCGCACGCCCTCGATGCCGGACGCCCGGTCGCGACCCTCGTGCTGCGGGCGCGTGCGGTCGACCCTGCCGAGACCATCGATGCCACCGAGCCCGTCGAGCTCGTCGGGCCCGTGGAAGCCACCCTCACGCCGGACCCCGAGGAATCGCTACGCGCACGTTGGGCCCGGCTCGGCGTCACGGTCAACGAACTTGCGCTGCCTGCGCTGTGCCTGAACCGCCCCTGCGCGGGTCAGGGCGGCGACGGTGTCGGCGCCAGCGCCGGCGAGCCGCTGCACCTGTCCCTGCGCCGGCTGCTGCGCCGCCCGCCCCCCTGGAACGTGGCCGGTCGCGACGTCTTCGTCTGCGAGAATCCCAACGTCGTCGCCATCGCCGCCGACCGCCTCGGCGCCGCCTGCGCACCGCTGGTCTGCACGGACGGCATGCCAGCGGCCGCCCAGCAAACCTTGCTGGCACAGCTCGCCGGCAGCGGCGCCCGTCTGCGCTATCACGGCGATTTCGACTGGCCCGGACTCGCCATCGCCAACTTCGTCATGCGCCGGTTCGGCGCCACCGCCTGGCGCTTTGCATCGGCGGATTACCTGGCCGCGTCCGCCGACCACGAAATCGCGCTGGCCGGCGAGCGTCGCGTCCTCGCGCGGTGGGACGCTCGGCTCGCCGACACCCTGTCGACGCGCGGCATCGTCGTACACGAGGAAGGCGTGGTCGAAGTGCTGCTGACGGACCTGGCACCCGCGAGCCCGCCCCGTTCGCAACCTCGCCTCTTCGGCTAGCGTCGCGGCCATGCGCAAAACCTCTCGACCTGCCGCGGCGCGCGAGCCGGCGCCCGCCGTCGGCGCGGCCTCGTGTCCGCATCGGCCGCCGTGCGCGGGATGTCCGCGATTCGGTGTGGCCGGCGTCGCGCCGGCCGCGCTCGGCGCACTCGAGGCGCTGGCGCAGCGCCACGGGCTCGAAGGCGTCCCCGTCGTTTCCGGAGCGAGTGCGGGCTACCGGCTGCGGGCGCGACTCGCGATCCGGGGCAGGCTCGGTGCGCCCAAGGTGGGCTTGTTCGAACTCGACACCCACCGCGTGGTGCACATCCCGAACTGCAGCATTCAACATCCCCTGATCAATCACGTCGCCTCGGTGGTGCGCCGCGCGCTCGTCGAGACCGGCGTCACCTGCTACTCGGACGGCGCGCAGCTCGGTCTCGCACGCTACCTGCAGGTGGTGGTGGAGCGCAGCTCGCAGACGGCACAGGTGGTGTTGGTCGTCAACGCCACGGACGTCGAACCGGTGGCGGCGTGCCTGGATCTGATCCGCGAGCGGCTCGGCAGCGCTCTGCACAGCCTGTGGTTCAACGCCAACAGCGAACGATCGAACACCATTCTCGGCGCGGCGTTCGAATCCTGGTGCGGTCCGCCGAGCGTCGTCGAACGCTTCGGCGGACACGCAGTGCACTATCCGCCCGGGGCGTTCGGGCAGAACAACCTGGACATCGCGCAGCGCATCATCGAGCAGGTGCGGGACTACATTCCGCCTCGAGCACGCGTCGCGGAGTTCTATGCGGGGGTCGGCGCCATCGGCCTGTCGGTGTTGGAACGCGTCGGAGATCTCTGCCTGAACGAGGTCAGTGCACACTCGCTGCAGGGTCTGGAATTCGGACTCGCCGGCCTGGATGCCGCCGCGCGGGCGAAGATTTCCGTGGTGCCGGGACCCGCCGGCGCCGCTCTGCAGGCCGTCGAAGGGGCACAGGTGGTGATCGTCGACCCGCCGCGCAAGGGCCTGGACCCCGCGCTCGTACGCCACTTGAGCGAGCAGCCCCCCGACCGCTTGATCTACGTGAGCTGCGGCATCGACTCGTTCCTGCGCGACGCGGCCGCGCTCACGGCGGGCGGCGCGTCGCGCCTCGCCGCGCTCACCGCGTTCAATCTGCTGCCGTTCACCGAACACGTCGAGACGCTGGCCTGCTTCGAGCGGGCCTGATCGACAGCTGGATCGAGGCTGCGTCCGTTTGGTTCGGGCGCCGGCCTATTGCTAAGCTCCCCGCTACCCCCAAACGTCACCTGTGAAGGTTTACATGACAACGCTTTTCGACTCACTCGAGATCGGCCGCCTGAACTGCCCCAATCGCATCTGGATGGCGCCGCTCACCCGCGGCCGCGGCACACGCGAGCACGTGCCCACCGACCTCATGGCCACCTACTACGCGCAGCGCGCATCGGCCGGTCTGATCATTTCCGAAGCCACCGGGATCTCGGCCGAGGGCAGCGGCTGGCCGTACGCCGGCGGGTTGTGGAGTCCCGCGCAGGTGACGCACTGGAAAACGGTGACGGATGCCGTGCACGCCGCGGGCGGTCGCATGTTCGCGCAACTCTGGCACATGGGACGGCTGGTGCATCCGTCCCTGCACGGCGTGCAGCCGGTGTCCGCGAGCGCCACCACGGCACCCGACGAGGCCCACACCTACGACGGCAAGAAGCCCTACGTGCAGGCGCGCGCACTCGGACGCGAGGAGATTCCGCGGCTGATCGGCGACTATGTGACGGCCGCCCGCAACGCTCTCGAGGCGGGGTTCGACGGCGTCCAGCTGCATGCCGCGAACGGCTATCTCATCGATCAATTCCTGCGCGACGGCAGCAACCACCGCCAGGACGAGTACGGCGGTGTCATCGAGAACAGGCTGCGTCTGCTGCGCGAGGTGGTGCAGGCGTTGATCGGTGCCGTCGGTGCCGAGCGCACCGCCGTGCGTCTGTCGCCGAACGGCGCCATCCAGGGGGTCGACGACAGCGATCAGGCCGCGCTGTTCACGGCCGCCGCCGCGGCGCTCGACGCCGAGAACATCGCGTTCCTCGAGTTGCGTGAACCCGGCCCGGACGGCACCTTCGGCCGGTCAGCTCGACCCCCCGTCGCGCCGCTCATCCGCCAGGTGTTCAAGGGCATTCTGGTGCTCAATTCGGATTACGACTACACACGCGGACAGGCGGCCATCGCGAGCGGGGCCGCCGATGCCATCACCTTCGGCCGCAAGTTCCTCGCCAATCCCGATCTGCCGCACCGCTTCGAGAAGGGCCTCGCCCTCAACAGCGACGAGCAGAAAACCTGGTACTCACAGGGCCCCGAGGGCTACGTGACGTATCCTGCGGCGGAGGAGCCGGCGGACGCATGAACCGCGGCGAGGCAGCAACATCCGTCGCGGCGCGCGCTGCGGCGGTACGACGCCGGCGGCGTCCTCGGGCGGGCGGAGCCCCGCGGGCTCTGCTCACCTTCGCCATGGCCTTGGCCGTGGCGTTCGCCTCCCCGGGCCAGGCCGCGCCCCCGCCCGAGGTACGCGCGGAAGTCGACTTCCTGCTGTCCACCGTCGCCGGTTCCGGGTGCGAATTTTATCGCAACGGCACGTGGTACGACGCCAAGGCCGCCGCCGCTCATCTGCGGCTGAAATACGACGCCCTGTTGCAACGGGATTTGATCCATGACTCGATGGATTTCATCGAGCGGGCGGCGTCGCAGAGCAGCCTGAGCGGCCGACCTTATGCGATCCGGTGCGCAGGCGACGCACCGGTTTCCACCCGCCAATGGTTTGGCCAGCTATTGCTGCGCCACCGGCAGCAGCAGGCTCAGAACGAATAGCTGCCGCCGATGCCGACGGTGCGCGGCCGCACCCGTACCCCGTATTCGACGCCGGCCACGTTGGGGCGCTGTATGGCCTTGTCCTCGTCGAGCAGATTGGTGACGAACATGGACAGGGCGAAGGCGCCCGCGTGGATGCCGGCGCTCGCGCCCATGACGAAGTAGCCGGGCCGGTCGAAGTCAGGATCGCCGTGCAGGATGGTGCCCTGGCTCGGTCCGCTCCACTGCCCGTCGATGCGCAGCGTGCCGCGTCCCCACGTGAACGGCGCGGAGTAGTCCAGCGCGGTGTTCACCGAATACTCGGGCACGCCGGGCACCCGGTCGCCGCGACGGACCCCGAGCAGGCTGACGGGTTCGACGATCTTCGCCGCGGTGTAGTTGCCGCCCAGGGTCACTTTCACCCGCTCGCCCACGCGCTGCTCGAGTTCGGCTTCCACGCCCCTGCTGTCCGCGCTGCCGATGTTGTCCTTGATGTCGAAGGTGCAGGTCGGCAGGGTGATGTCCGTTTGGATGTCGCTCCAGCGAATGTCGTACAGCGCGCCGCTCAGCACCAGCGAATCGGCGAACACGCGGCTCTTGAGGCCCAGTTCGTAGCTCCAGAGTTTGTCGGACTTGTACTGCGTGGGGGCCTGCTTCAAACCCAGCCCGGCGAGGTCGGCGCTGCACAGCGGGACCGGCACCGGGCGGTTGACCCCGCCGTCCCGGTAGCCCTCCGCGGCGGACGCATAGATCAATGTCGCTGCGCCGACGTCGTAGGCGAGGACGCCCTTCGGCGTCAGGGCATGACCCTGCGTGGAGCCGGCGAAAGGCGCCGTGCCGCCGCTCAGATACCCGGCGGTGGTGAAGGCGAGTTCCTCGGTGGCCTCCTCGTAGCGTGCCCCCGCAGTGAGCTTGAGGCCCGGCAGAATCGTGAAGGTCGCCTGGCCGAAAGCGGCTTTCTGGGTGTTCACGAACTCGCTGAGCGCGTAGTACACCAGATCGTCGGGAAACGCGGTGCCGAGCAGATCCGCGGGCGTGCCGCCGTAGGTGGATTCGAACGTGCTGGTGAAGCCCGGAATGTGCTCGTCGTCGAGCAGCGCCGTGCGCGTCTTCGAATAATAGAGACCCGCGAGCCACGACCAGCGCTCCCCCGCCGCCGATGGCCTCGAGGCGAGCCGCAGTTCCTGGTGCAGCTGGTTGACGTGGGTGTCGAACCGCACGGGCGCGGGCAACGCCGCGAGGGCCGCGCCGCCGTAGCCGTATTGCTGCTGCAACGAGCCGCCGATGTACTGGCTGTCGTACACCGTGCCGTCGATGTTGCGCGCGTCATGCCGCCAGAAATAGCCGGTCACCGAGGTCAGGTCGGCGGCGCCGAGCT
>CAZZYJ010000176.1:0-7195 GCA_964658215.1 uncultured Steroidobacteraceae bacterium
CCCGAAAGATCAGCGACGCGCGGCCGCCGCCGATGCGCAGCGCCTGTCCGTCGGCGACACCGGGCGGTATCTGCACGTCGACCTGGCGCTGCCGCCCCCCCTCCGTGATGGTGACGCGCCGACGGGTGCCGCCGAAGGCTTCCTCGACGGTCACCTCGACGAAGCCGGCCTCGGTCTCCGGCGACTGCTGGGCGTGGGGCCCAGCGCCCGCCGCGGCGCCGCCGAACAAGCTGGAGAAAAAATCACTGAAGCCGTTCGCGTCGGAAAACCGCTGACCGCCGGCCTGGGCGGTGCCGTGCCCGAAGCGCTGACCCCAGTCCGGTGGCGGCCGGAACTGCTGGCCCGAACGGTAGTCGCGGCCGAGCTGGTCGTAGGCGGCCCGCTTGCCCGTGTCCTTGAGCACCTCGTAGGCCTCCTGCACGTCCTTGAAGCGGGCTTCCGCGTTGCTCTCCTTGCTGACGTCGGGATGGTATTTGCGGGCCATCTTGCGATAGGCGCGCTTTACCTCGTCCGCATCGGCGGCGCGCGTAACGCCCAATGTTTCATAATAATCCTTGAACTGCATGCCCAACCCTAGAACGTTATAGTGGTATTCATGACCGCGGCTCGAACCCAAGCTGCGGATGCTGCGTGTCTTGAATTGAAATCGAACGCCCCGACCATTTGTCACAGCCAATACCATATTGTGGACAGTTTCCACAAAGAAAAGGGCCTCGGTGGAGGTCTTTGTGCCCGGCCGCGTGTCCGCACGGGCTGTTTGGGCCTGCGCTGCGTCCGGCGAAGCAGGTCCTGCGAACGGTGATAGGGTGTTGTTCCCGCCCGGACCTACGAACTGCGAGGAAATGAATGAGTGCTGAGAACGAAATGAGTGTGCAGCCGCCCATCGCGGAACGTGCCGGGCATGAACTGGCGCGCTGGTTCGACAACGAGGAAGCGACGACGCGGCCGAAGCGGGGCCCTACGTTCGAGGATGCGAGCCACCGCGTCGAATGGGCGCGCGTCATGCCATTCCTGTTGCTGCATGCCGCCTGCCTCGGTGTGATCTGGGTGGGATTCAGCTGGGCGGCGCTCGCCGTCACCGGCATCTTGTACGTGGTGAGGATGTTCGCGATCACGGGTTTCTACCATCGCTATTTCTCGCACCGCACCTTCAAGACCTCCCGCGTGGGCCAGTTCCTCTTCGGCGTGCTGGGTGCGTCGGCCGTGCAGCGCGGACCGATCTGGTGGGCCGCCCATCACCGTCATCACCATGTGTACTCGGACAAGCCCGAGGACGTGCATTCCCCGGTACAGCACGGTTTCTTCTGGAGCCACATGGGCTGGTTCATGTCGAAGAAGCATTTCGAGGCCGATCTGTCGCGGGTGAAGGACCTGCTCAAATATCCCGAGCTGCGCTTCCTCGACCGCTTCGACATCGCGGTGCCCGTCGCGCTCGGCATCGGCGTTTTCCTGCTCGGGGTGCTCTTGAAGCATGTCGCACCGGGCCTCGGCACCAACGGCTGGCAGATGTTGGTCTGGGGATTCTTCATTTCCACCGTGCTCGTCTATCACGGCACGTACACGATCAATTCGCTCTCCCACGTGTTCGGCCGGCAGCGTTATCGCACCGGCGATGCGAGCCGCAACAACGTCTGGCTCGCCCTCATCACGTTGGGGGAAGGCTGGCACAACAATCACCATCACTACCCGGCCTCCGTGCGGCAGGGCTTCTACTGGTGGGAGTTCGACATCACCTTCTACGTGCTCAAACTGCTGTCGTTCGTCGGCGTGATCTGGGATCTGAAGCCGGTGCCTGCGGCGGTGCGCGAGGGAGCCGGCAAGCGGCTGTAGCCTGTGGTTTAATCATCCGGGCGAATCCGTTGGAGGGAGAAGGACGAATAACATCCGTAAGTCGGGTAACCCGGCGCGATAAATGATGAAGCCCATGCGAATTGCGGTGATCGGCTCCGGTATTTCAGGATTGGTGGCGGCATATCACCTCAACCGAACCCACGACGTCACGGTCTTCGAGGCGGGTGATTACATCGGCGGGCACACCCACACCGTCGATGTGGAACACGAAGGGCGTGGCTACGCCATCGACACCGGCTTCATCGTCTACAATGATTGGACCTATCCGAATTTCATCCGGCTGCTCGATGAGCTCGAAGTGCCCTGGCAGCCGAGCCAGATGAGCTTCAGCGTGCGCTGCGAGAAGTCCGGCCTCGAATACAACGGCACGAACCTTAATTCCTTGTTTGCGCAGCGCTCGAACCTCGCACGGCCGTCGTTTCTGCGTATGGTGGCGGACATACTGCGCTTCAACCGCAGCGCCCCGGCCCTGCTCGGGAATCCCGCCGACACATCGAGCCTGGGTGAGTATCTGGCCGCCGGCGGCTATTCGCGCTATTTCGTCGAGCATTACATCATCCCCATGGGTGCGGCCATCTGGTCGTCACGCCCCGCCGACATGCTGAGCTTCCCGGCCCGCTTCTTCGTCGAGTTCTTCGCCAATCACGGCTTTCTGTCCGTGAACGAACGTCCAACGTGGCGGGTGATCCAGGGCGGCTCACGGGAATATGTAAAGCGTCTGACGGCCTCGTTCGCCGCCCGCATCAAGCTCTCCACGCCGGTGGCCTCGGTGCAGCGTCAGCCGCACCAGGTGGTGTTGAGGCTCAAGGATGGCACCGTGGAGCATTTCGACCAGGTGTTCATGGCATGCCACAGCGATCAGGCGCTGAAACTCCTCGCGGATCCTTCGCCGGAGGAGCGCGACATCCTGGGTGCCATCCGCTACCAGGCGAATGCTGCGCTGCTGCATACCGACGTGCGTCTGATGCCGACACGGCGGCTGGCGTGGGCGGCGTGGAACTATCACCTGCCGCGCGCGCCGCAGGAGCGCGTCACCGTCACCTACAACATGAACATCCTGCAGTCGCTCACCGCCCCGGCGCAGTTTCTGCTCACCTTGAACCGCGACGAGGACGTCGATCCCCGCAAGGTGCTCGGCAGTTTCGTCTATCACCACCCGGTGTACACCACGCAGGCGGTGGCGGCACAGGCACGCCGGCAGGAGATCAACGGAGCGCGGCGCACCTACTATTGCGGCGCCTACTGGAGCTACGGTTTCCACGAGGACGGCGTGAAGAGCGCGCTGGCGTCGCTCGAGGAATTCGGCCGTCGCGTGAGCCATGCACAGTCGCATCTACAAAGGGTGGGTTAGCCACCGGCGCACGGCGCCGACTCCGCACGGCTTCCGCTATCGGCTGTTCATGTTGTACGTGGACCTCGCCGAGCTGCCCGGCTTGTTCGACGGGACTCCCCTGTGGTCCGCGCGGCGCCGCGCCCTCGCCTGGTTCAAGCGCAGCGATTATCTGGGTCCCGCGCACGTGCCGCTGGACCAGGCGGTGCGCGACCTGGTCGAAACACGCACCGGCCGGCGGCCGGCGGGGCCCATCCGGCTGCTCACCCACCTGCGCTACTTCGGCTATTGCATGAATCCGGTGAGCTTTTATTATTGCTTCGGTGCAAACGATGGGCGGCTCGAATCCATCGTGGCAGAGATTACGAATACTCCCTGGAAGGAACGCCATCAATACGTCCTCGAGGTCGGCGAGGGGACGGATTCACTAAAACGCTTCGAATTCGACAAGGGATTTCACGTGTCGCCATTTCTCCCGATGGATCTGCAGTACCGCTGGAGCTTCAACGAGCCCGCGCCGCGCCTGTTCGTCAACATGCAGAACTACCGCGACGGCGAGCTTCTGTTCGACGCCACTCTCGCCTTGCGGGCTCAGCCGGTCTCCCGGGGGGCGCTGCTGGGCGCGCTGGCCGGCTTCCCGCTGATGACCCTCAAGGTGATCACGGCCATCCACTGGCAGGCCTTGCGGCTCTGGTTCAAGCGGACGCCCTTTTTCGCCCATGCACCCGCGGCCCCCGCCGCCAGAACGAGAAGCACTTGAAACAAAACATCATTCCCGCGGATGCCGACGTGCGTACCGAATCGGTATCGCTGCTGACCCGGGTCGCGCGCGCGGCCCTGCTCTCGCAGCTGCGCAAGATCCGCTACGGCAGACTGCGCATCGTCGACGGAGTGCTCGACGAGACCCTGGGCAGCGTCACGCGCGCCTCGCCGTTCAACGTCACCATCCGCGTCAAGAACCCCCGTTTCTACTCGGACGTCGTGTTCGCGGGCACCGTCGGCGCGGGCGAGGCGTACATCAACGACTACTGGCACTGCGACGATCTGACCGGACTGGTCCGGCTCATGGTGGCGAACCGCGAGCTGATGAACGACGTCGACTCCGGCTGGTCGCGGGTGAGCGCGCCACTGCTCAAATTCGCGCATTGGCTGAACCGCAACGACAAGTCCGGCTCGCAGCGCAACATCTCGGCCCATTACGATCTCGGGAACGCCTTCTTCGAACTGTTCCTGGATGAGACCATGGCCTACTCCTGCGGCATCTTCGAGCACGCCGAGTCCACGCTGCTTGAGGCCTCGCGCGCCAAGTTCGACGCCGCCTGCAGCAAGCTGGATCTCAAGCCCGGCCAGCATCTGCTCGAAATCGGCACCGGCTGGGGCGGACTCGCCATCCACGCCGCCACCCACTACGGCTGCCGGGTGACCACCACCACGATCTCCCGTGAACAATACGATTTCGCGACGCAGCGCGTGCGCGAGGCCGGTCTCCAGGACCGGATCGAGGTGCTGCTCGACGACTACCGGGATCTGCAAGGCCAGTACGATGCCGTGGTGTCGATCGAGATGATCGAGGCGGTGGGACATCAATATCTCGACACCTACTTCGCGCAGTGCTCCCGTCTGCTGAAAGAGGACGGTGCGATGCTGCTGCAGGCCATCACCATCCGCGACCAGTTCTACGACACCGCCCGGCGGTCCGTCGATTTCATCAAGCGTTTCATCTTTCCGGGCAGCTGCATTCCCTCGGTGCAGGCCATCGTCGATTCCGTCAGGCGCGCCACCGATCTGAAGCTGTTCCAGCTCGAGGACATCGGACCGCACTATGCCCGTACCTTGAAGCTGTGGCGCGAGCGCCTGTTCGCCCGTCAGAGCGAGGTGCGCGCCCTCGGCTATCCCGAGAGTTTCGTGCGCATGTGGGAGTATTATCTGTGCTATTGCGAGGGCGGATTCGAGGAGCGACAATTGGGCGACGTGCAGATGCTCTTGACCAAACCCCGTTCCCGTCGCCCCGCGCTCGGCACCGTGAATGCCGCGTCCCCCTAGCCCGCAATGCCTGAGTGAACTGAAGGCCGCGGTGGGCGCGGGCGGGTGGCTCGACGCGGCGGCGGACGTGGCGCCCTACGTGGTCGATTTCCGGCGCCAGTATCACGGCGCCACGCCGTTGGTGTTGATGCCGGACGACACCGCCCAGGTGTGTGCGATTCTGCGCATCTGCAGCCGGCACGCAACCGCCGTGGTGCCGAGCGGCGGCAATACCGGCTATTGCGGCGCCGCCACCCCCGACGACAGCAACTCGCAGATCGTGCTCGCCCTGCGGCGCATGAACCGCGTGCGCAGCCTCGATGCCCTCGACTATTCCATCGTCGTCGAGGCCGGCTGCACGCTCCTGGAGGTGCAGAACGCCGCGGCCGCCGCCGGGCGCCTGTTCCCCCTCAGCCTGGGCTCCGAGGGGACCGCGCAGATCGGCGGCAACCTGTCCACCAATGCCGGCGGCACGGCGGTGCTGCGCTACGGAATGATGCGCGATCTGGTGCTCGGCCTCGAGGTGGTGCTCGCCGACGGACGCGTGGTCGCGGGTCTTAAGAGCCTGCGCAAGGACAACACCGGGTACGACGTGAAGTCGTTGTTCATCGGCGCCGAGGGCACGCTCGGCGTGATCACGGCCGCGTCCTTGAAACTGTTTCCGCAGCCCGCCGACTCGGCGACCGCCCTCGTCGGCCTGGCGACACCCCAGGCGGCGCTCGATCTTTTGTCGCGACTGCGCCTGCTCATGGGGGACCAGGTGACCACCTTCGAATTGATGCCGCGCTTCGCCGTGGAGATCACGGTGCGTCACGTGCCCGGGGTGGCGAACCCGCTGGCACAGCCCGAGCCCTGGTTCGTGCTGGTCGAACTGACGTCGTCGGAGGCGAAGCGGGATCTTTCCACCGGGCTCGCCGAGGTCTTGCAGGCGGCGGCGACGGCGGGGGCGATCGGCGATGCGCTGATCGCCACGTCGGTGGGCCAGGCGCGGGCCTTTTGGAAGCTCCGCGAGTCGATCCCGGAGGCCCAGCGCCATCTCGGCGCGAGCCTCAAGCACGACGTTTCCGTGCCGGTGTCCGCCGTGCCGCGCTTGATCGAGGCGGGCCAGGAACTGGTACGCCGTCTGGTGCCGGAGGGCGCCGTGGTGAGCTACGGACATCTGGGCGACGGCAACCTTCACTTCAACGTCAGCCAGCGCCCCGACGTGCCGCAGGCGGCGTTCCTCGAACGCGGGCCGCCGTTGCAGACGGCGCTGTTCGACCTGGTCGAAAGCCTGGGCGGCAGCATCAGCGCCGAACACGGCATCGGTCAGCAGAAGACGCGGGAGTTCGCCCGGCGCGCCGATCCCGTGGAACTTTCCGTCATGCACACCTTGAAGCGGGCGCTCGATCCTGCGGGTATCTTGAACCCGGGAAAAGTCCTGATGACCGCTTAAGCTCGTGCGCGCGCTCACGCTGCCCGTCCGCACCGCGCGGCTCACCCTGCGCGAATTCGTCATGACCGATTTCGAGGCCGTGCTCGCCTACTCCTGCGACCCGAAGGTCACGCGCTATCTGTTTTTCGGTCCGCGCGACGCCGACGCCACGGCGGAATATCTGGAGGGGCTGCTCGAATCGCAGCGCGAACACCCCCGCACGCGCTTCGAACTGGCCGTGGTGGAAAACGCGTCCGGCCGCGTCATCGGGGCGTGCGACCTGTCCGTGATCGAGCGCGACGTGATCGATCTGGGCTACATGCTGGGGGTGGACGCCTGGGGCCGGGGCTACGCCACCGAGATCGCGCGGTCCTTGCTCGACGCGGCGTTCGGCGACCTGCGCGCGGCGCGCGTGATCTCCACCGTCGACGTCAACAATCGAGCCTCCATCCACGTGCTCGAAAAAATCGGCATGCGCTGGGAGGCGGTGTTCCGCAAACACCGCCGCGCGAAGAACCGCTGGTGGGACTGCCACCTCTTCGTGCTGCCGCGCGAGGTGTGGGAATCGCTGCGCGGTG
>CAZZYJ010000177.1:0-7191 GCA_964658215.1 uncultured Steroidobacteraceae bacterium
CGAAGGTCGTCGACGGCGTCCCGAGGTGCTACCCGAGCATGGTCTCGCGGCGCCAATGCCGGGCCGTCAACACGCTCAGCAGCAGTGCGAACGTCAGCGAAGAGCCCGCCGAGACCGCGACGTCGAGCGCGGCGACCGGCTCGTCCTTGAGCACGCTCGTCATCAGCAGATGCTGGCTCAGCGAGGGCACGAACATCAGCGCACGGTGCGTCCGCAACGAGTAGATGCTGGCGAACGCAATGGGCAGCGTGGGCACCAGCAGCACGCTGGTGAGGTAGGTCTGAGCCTCCCGGTAGCTGCGCGTGAACGAGGCCACCAGCGTCATGAGCGCCGCGCCCAGGGGCACGAAAGGCAGGCAGATGGCGAAAAAAGCGACCGCCGTACCCACGCCCAGATTGGCGCTCATGCCGAGGCGCTCCAGCGGCACGAAGCGAAACACGACGACGAAGGCGGTGAGGCTGATGGCGAGGGAGAGACACATGAAGACGCAGGTGGCGAGGATCTTGCCGCCGACCAGGCTGCCGCGCGCCACCGGCAGACTCAGCAGTGCTTCCAGGGAGCCGCGTTCGCGCTCCCCCGCGGTGGCGTCGATAGCGAGGTAGAGCCCGCCCATCAGCACGGCGAACAGCACGAAATAGGTCATGAAGCCGAGCACCACCACGGCGCGGCCCGCCGGCGTCGCGACGTCGACTTCGTTGACGGCCACGGGCACCGCCAGCAGAGGGCTCACGCCGCGCGCCTGGAGCCGCAGCTGCGCGATGCCGCTGCCGTACGTGCTCAGCAGCAGCCGCGTCCGCTCGGCGCTCTTGCGGTTCTGCGAGTCCGCGCTGTCGGCGACCAGCAGCACGGGGGCCGGCGCGGCGGCGCTGAAGCGGGCGGGATAATCCGGCGGCACCACCAGCACCACGGGCGCGCCGCCGCCGCGCACGAGGGCCCGCGCGGCCTCTTCGCCGAGGTCGGCGAACACCAGCCGGACGCCGTGCACCTCAAGATAAGCCACCAGCCCGGGCGCGTACGCCCGGCCCGACAGGGTGAGCTGCAGCGGCTCGTCCGATTCGACCACGCTCTGAGTGAGCATCCGGGACACCATGGCACCGAACAGCAGCGGTCCGAACAGGGGACCGAACAACAGGGCCGAGACCAGGGTCCGCCGATCGCGCAGGTTCTCGACAACCTCCTTCAAGAGGACGATGAGCAGCGCACGCATCAGGGCGTTTCCGCGCGCCCGAGTATGTGCAGGAAGGCGTCTTCCAGACTGCTCGTCCCGCTGCGCGCGCGCAGCTCGTCGGGAGTGCCTGCGGCGAGCACGCGTCCGCTGCCGATGATCACCACCCGGTCGCACAGGGCCGCCACCTCCTGCATGACGTGCGAGGAGAACAGGATGCATCGCCCCTGGCGCTTCAGGCCGAGCAGCATGTCGCGCACGTTGCGGATCGCCATCACGTCGAGGCCGTTGGTCGGCTCGTCGAGCAGCAGATTCTTCGGGTCGTGCACCAGGGCGCGGGCCAGCGCTACCTTGATGCGTTGGCCCTGCGAAAAACCCTTCACGCGCCGTTCGATGAAGGCGTCCATGCCGAGCGCGTGCGACAGCAGGGTGGTGCGCTCGCGCAGCCACGCCCGGCTCATTCCCTGCAGTGCGCCGAAGTAGGCAACGTTCTCGCGCGCGGTCAGATTGTTGTAAAGCCCGGCCGCATGCGGCAATACGCCGAGATGCGCGCGCGCCGCGGATTTCGCACCGAGGATGTCCAGCCCGTCGATGCGGGCGCTGCCGCCGTCCGGGGTCAGCACCCCGTACAGCATGCGCAGGCAGGTGGATTTGCCGGCGCCGTTGGCCCCCAACAATCCCGTGATCTCGCCGTCGTGCGCGGTGAACGACACCTGACTCGCGGCATCGACCCGACCGAACCGCTTGCTCAACGCCCGCGCCTCGATCATGGCGTTGGGCCCGTCAAACTCACGAAGAACGGGGCGGGGCGATGGCGTTCCAGGCAGCCCGCATCGAGCGCCGCCGGATCGGCATCGTCCAGGAACCGCGCCATCAGCAGCGGCACGCAGCCGGTGGCCAGCTGACCATGTCCCTCGCCCTTCAACACGAGCTGGCGGGCCCGGGCGAGTCCCGCGCCCGCGCGCCCGGCATCGGCCGGCGGCGTCACCGGGTCCGCCTCGCCCGAGAGCAGCAAGGTGGGTACCGCGCTGTGCAGCACGTCGTGCAGGTCGGCATCCACGGGACCGCGCGGCCAGATCCGGCAGATGGCCTCGAACGCCTGCAGCTGGTCCGCGCCCTGATAGGTCTTTCCCACGCCCGGCAGGGCCGCCGCGGCCGCGAATCGCGGCTCATCCTCGCTGCAGATGACGCTGTTCTGCATGCCGCTCGCCAGCTGGTCGCCGATCTGGCGCGACAGCATCACGGTCTGGCTCGCCAACGGTTCGAGATGGCCGAGCGCCCCCGCGTGTATCAACGCCGGCAGCAGCGACGCCTCGGTGGCGTTGTAGGAGAGGAAACGCAACGCCGCATTCAGCACGCTGCGGTCGAACTCCAGCCGCATCGGCTCCCCGCTGCTCGGATCGCTGAATTCGAGGGACTGCCGCTGCGGGCCGAAGCGTTGGCGCAGCGCGGCGAGTTCCTGCGTCAGGGCCGGAAACGCGGCGGCGCAGGCGGCCGCTTCCCGGCAGCGCGCGACGATGAGGCCGAGCGCCCGCTCGGCATCGGCCGGGGTGTCGGGGCCGATGGCCTGCTCGGGATAGGTGACTCCGTCGAGGATGACGGCATGGGTGAGGGTGGGGTGGCGGCGCATGTACAGCTGCGCCACGCGGGTGCCGTACGACGACCCGTACAGATCGATCCGCGGATATCCCAGTGCGCGTCGTACCGCCTCCAGATCGCCGACCGCGACGCTGGTGGTGTAGAAGCGAACGCGGGGTCCGAGTTTCGCCAGGCAGGCCCGCGTCGCCTCGAGCAGCGCGGGCAGCGCCGCCGCCGCCGCCTGCCAGTCGTCCGGATAGGGGCAGTCGAGCGCAGAAGAGCGTCCCGTGCCGCGTTGATCGATCAGCACGATGTCGTGGCTGCGATTAGCGCGGGCGAAGGCGCCCGCGTTGCCGGCATACAGATCCGTCGCCGCCTGCCCCGGTCCGCCCGCCAGCAAGAACAGCGGCGCCGCCGTGGAGCGGCGGTCGAGCGCGCGCACCACGGCCACGCGCAGCGCGATGCGGGCGCCGTCGGGACGTCCGGGATCCTCCGGCACGGCAAGCGTGCCGCAGCGTGCCGCGGTCGAGGTCAGGCGCAGCGGGTGTTCGAGGCGGCACTCGACGAGAGACAGCGGCTGCGCCGGCGCTTCGCGGCCTGCGGCGGCGTCGATCGCCGGCAAGCCGGCCGCCGACGCACGGCCGCCCGAGACCAAGGCGCCGCAAATGAGAGCCATCCACACCAGCCGCATCCAATTCTCCGTCTTACGACAGCAGTGTATCGATTCGCTACCCACGTACACCCGCGACTTGGTAGATTTGCGTCCCAGTTCGCCTTAAGCCCAGGTATACCCCATGTCCGTGATCCGCGAAGACGATGTCATTGCCAGCGTCGCCGATGCGCTGCAGTACATCTCCTATTACCACACCCCGGATTTCATCCAGGCCATGGGCCGTGCCTACGACGTGGAGCAGAGCCCGTCCGCACGCGACGCCATTGCGCAAATTTTGACCAATTCCCGGTTGTGTGCCGAAGGGCACCGGCCCATCTGTCAGGACACCGGCATCGTGGTGGTGTTCGTCAGGGTGGGCATGGGCGTGACGTGGCAGGGAACGCGCGATCTCGACGCCATGATCAACGAGGGGGTGCGGCGGGCCTACCAGGATCCGGACAACAAACTACGTGCCTCCATCGTCGCCGATCCCGCCTTCAAGCGCAGCAACACCCGCGACAACACCCCCGCGGTGATCCACACCGAACTGGTCCTCGGCGAGGAGGTGGACATCACCGTGGCCGCCAAGGGCGGCGGGTCGGAGAACAAATCCATGTTCGCCATGCTGAACCCGTCCGACTCGGTGGCCGACTGGGTGCTCGAGATGGTGCCGGAGATGGGCGCCGGCTGGTGCCCCCCGGGCATGCTCGGCATCGGCATCGGCGGCAGTGCGGAGAAGGCCCTGCTGCTCGCCAAGAAGTCGCTGATGGAGCCCATCGACATCGGCGAATTGATCACGCGCGGGCCGCGCACCTCGCTCGAAGAGCTGCGTCTGGAGATCTACCACCGGGTCAACGCCCTCGGGATCGGCGCGCAGGGCCTGGGCGGTTTGACCACGGTGCTCGACGTCAAGGTGCTGGACTATCCCACGCACGCCGCGTCGCTGCCGGTCGCCGTCATCCCGAACTGTGCGGCCACCCGGCACATCCATTTCACGCTCGACGGCTCGGGGCCGGCGCTGCTCGAGCCGCCGGACCTGAGTTTGTGGCCCAAGGTGCAATGGGTGGCCGACGCCGGCGCGCGCCGCGTGTCGCTCGACGGGCTCACCCGTGAGGAGATCGGCCGCTGGAAGTCCGGCGAGCGCCTGCTGCTGTCGGGAAAACTGCTGACCGGCCGCGACGCCGCGCACAAGCGGATCTGTGCCCTGCTCGACGCGAACCAGCCGCTGCCCGAGGGCCTGGATTTCACCGGCCGGGTGATCTACTACGTAGGTCCGGTCGATCCTGTGGGCAGCGAAGTGGTCGGACCCGCAGGTCCCACGACGGCGAATCGCATGGACCGTTTCACCGACACCATGCTGGGCAAATCCGGTCTGCTCGCGATGGTGGGCAAGGCGGAGCGCGGCCCGGAGACGGTCGCCTCCATCGCCAGATATCGCTCGGCCTATCTCATCGCCGTGGGCGGCGCCGCCTTTCTGGTATCGAATGCCATTCGCGCCAGCCGCGTCGTGGCCTTCCCCGAGCTCGGCATGGAGGCGGTGTATGAATTCGAAGTGCGCGACATGCCCGTGACGGTGGCCGTCACCGCCGCGGGAGAATCCGTCCACGACACCGGTCCGCGCGCGTGGGCCGGCAAGTTCGCCGGCATTCCGGTGACGGTCGCGTAATGCGTTTCGGGTCCGCCTTCGACGTGATCGTGATCGGCGGCGGTCACGCCGGCACCGAAGCGGCGCTGGCCGCGGCGCGCATGGGCCGCCGCACGCTGCTGCTCACACATAATATAGAGACGCTCGGCCAGATGAGCTGCAATCCCGCCATCGGCGGCATCGGCAAGGGCCACCTCGTCAAGGAGATCGATGCGCTGGGCGGTGCCATGGCGCTCGCGGCGGATGCGTCCGGCATCCAGTTTCGCACCCTCAATGCGAGCAAGGGTGCGGCCGTGCGCGCCACCCGCGCGCAGGCCGACCGGCAACTCTACAAGCGCGCGATCCGGCGGCGACTGGAAAACCAGCCGAATCTGTCGCTGTTCCAGCAGGAGGCCGCCGATCTCGTGTTGCGGGGCGAACGCGTGACCGGCGTGGTCACGCAGAGCGGCATCGAATTCGCGGCACGGGCGGTGGTGCTCACGGTCGGCACCTTCCTGGGCGGCAAAATCCACGTCGGGCTGGAAAGTCACGCCGGCGGACGGGCCGGCGAGCCGCCCTCCAATCGCCTGGCAGCGCGGTTGCGCGACCTCGCGCTGCGCGTGGGTCGGCTGAAGACGGGAACGCCGCCGCGCATCGACGGCCGCAGCATCGATTTCAGCGGTCTCCCCGAACAGCACAGCGACGAGCCGCGGCCCGTGTTTTCCTATCTGGGCACGCGCGCGGCGCAGCCGCGGCAGCTGCCCTGCCACATCACGGCGACCAACGAGCGCACGCACGACATCATCCGTGCCGCCAGCGCGCGTTCACCGATGTTCACCGGTCTGATCGAGGGGGTGGGTCCCCGCTACTGCCCCTCGGTCGAGGACAAGGTGGTGCGTTTCGCCGCGCGGACGTCGCACCAGATCTTCATCGAGCCCGAAGGACTGGACACCCACGAAATCTATCCGAATGGCATTTCCACCAGCCTGCCGTTCGACGTCCAACACGAGTTCGTACGTTCCATCCGGGGGTTCGAGCAGGCGCACATCACGCGGCCGGGCTATGCCATCGAATATGATTTCTTCGACCCGCGCGACCTCAAAGCCAGCCTGGAAACGAAATCCCTCGCAGGATTGTATTTCGCCGGGCAGATCAACGGCACCACGGGCTACGAGGAGGCGGCCGCGCAGGGCCTACTGGCCGGCGCCAATGCCGCGCTGGCGGCGGCCGGACGCGATGCCTGGTATCCGAAGCGCAGCGATGCCTACCTCGGCGTCATGGTCGACGACCTGATCACCCGGGGCGCCCCCGAGCCGTACCGCATGTTCACCAGCCGCGCCGAGTATCGGCTGTCGTTGCGCGAAGACAATGCGGACCTGCGCCTGACCGAGCAGGGCCGCGCGCTGGGCTTGGTGGACGACGCCCGCTGGGGTTTCTTCGTGCGCAAACGCGCTGCCGTGACGGAGGAACTCGCGCGGTTGTCCGCGGCCGTCGTGCATCCGGCGCAGGTGGGAGAAGCCCTGCGCGCCCGGCTCGGGCAACCCCTGCTGCGCGAGGCGCACGCGATAGAACTGCTGCGCCGGCCGGAATTGTGCTACGACGACGTGGCCTCGCTGGCGCCTACTCGCGAGGAGGCCGGCGCGCCGGGCGCCGCCGCGCGGCGTGGATGGCTCGCGGACGAAGGCCTCGCGGCGCAGGTGAAATTCCAGGTCGAGGTGCAGGCCAAGTATTCGGGGTACCTCCGGCGCCAGTCGCAGGAGATCGACCGTCAGGTCCGTCACGAAGAAATGCCGCTGCCGCCCGACATCGACTACGCCGACGTGGGGGGGCTGTCGAACGAGGCGCGGCAGCAGCTGCGCGACGTGCGTCCCGGGACGGTCGGTCAGGCGGCGCGCATACCGGGGCTCACGCCCGCCGCCATCTCCCTGCTGTTGGTGCACCTGAAGAAGCGCGATCACGCAGCCTGACGGGCGACTTTGAGCAGGGGCTGGGTGCGGGCGGGATGGCTGGCCGGCGTGAGCCTGGTGGCCGCAACGCTCGCCACCTGCCACCTCCTCCGCAACGACGGGGCGGCGCCACCCCGAGCCATCGTGTTGCGCCGCGGTAACGGCGCGGAGCCCGAGAGCCTGGATCCCCAGCTCGCGCGTTCCGAGGCCGCGCTCACCGTGTTGC
>CAZZYJ010000178.1:0-7075 GCA_964658215.1 uncultured Steroidobacteraceae bacterium
CGCCGGCCAACGACCTGGGGCCGGCCGAGCTCGCCGCCGCGGTCGAGCAGTTGGCGGGCCGCCACGGCGCCGGGTATCGCGAATGGGTGGGAGAGGAACTGCTCACCGACAACTTTCCGGCCATTCATGCCGTGGGGCGCGCCAGCGCCTCGGCGCCGCGCCTCGCGCAACTCAACTGGTCGCCGCCGGACGCGCGAGGTCTGCCGCGGCTGATCCTGATCGGCAAGGGCGTGTGCTTCGATTCGGGCGGCCTCGACATCAAGCCGAGTTCGGCCATGGGGTTGATGAAGAAGGACATGGGCGGCGCCGCCGTGGCGCTGGGACTCGCGCATCTCCTGATGAGTGCGGGCCTGCGGGCCCATCTCACGGTGCTGATACCGGCCGTCGAGAACGCGATCGGCGGCAATGCCTTCCGGCCGGGCGACGTCATCGCCACGCGCAAGGGCTTGTCCGTCGAGGTGGGCAACACCGACGCCGAGGGCCGCCTCGTGCTGTGCGATGCGCTGGCGCTCGCCGACGTCGAGCGGCCGGACCTGCTCATCGACTTCGCGACGCTCACCGGCGCCGCGCGGGTGGCGCTCGGCCCCGAACTGCCGGCTCTGTTCGGCAACGACGACGACCTGGTCGGCCAACTCGCGCGCGCCGCGGCGGCGGAGCACGATCCGCTGTGGCCAATGCCGCTGTGGATGGGCTACGACGATGAACTGGGCAGCAAGGTCGCGGACCTCAACAACGTCGCCGCCTCGGGCTTCGCCGGGGCTATTTTCGGTGCCTTGTTTCTCAGGCGCTTCGTCACCGAATCGCCGCGCTGGCTGCATCTCGATCTGTACGCCTGGAATGCGAAGGATCGCCCGGGCCGCGCGGTGGGGGCGGAGGCCCATGCGGTGCGCGGCGTGTTCCGCTTTCTGGTCGAGCGCTACGGCGCGGCCTTCCCTCTACACCAACCCGAGTTACCTCAAGAACATGGCCAGTAAATCCAAACCCGTCGATTCGCGCCGCTATTCCCGTCTGGTCGTCGACGGCGTCAAACAGGCCCCCGCGCGGGCGATGCTGCATGCGGTCGGCTTCACCGACGCCGATTTCGACAAACCGCAGGTGGGCATCGCCTCGACGTGGAGCAACCTTACGCCGTGCAACATGCACATCGACGAACTCGCCCGGCTGGCGGCCGCCGCGGTGGAGGCGAACGGTGCCAAGGCGGTGACCTTCAACACCATCACCGTGTCGGACGGAATTTCGATGGGCACTCCCGGCATGCGCTACTCCCTGGTGTCCCGTGAGGTCATCGCCGATTCCATCGAGACGGTGGTGGGCGCGCAGGGCTTCGACGCGGTGGTCGCGATCGGCGGCTGCGACAAGAACATGCCGGGCTGCCTCATCGCGCTGGCCCGGCTCGACCGACCCGCCGTGTTCGTCTACGGCGGCACCATCAGGCCCGGTGCGGACAACCGCGACATCGTGTCGGTGTTCGAGGCCGTCGGCGGCCACGCGCAGGGCAGCGTGTCGGACCAGCAGCTCAAGTTCGTCGAGCGCACGGCCATTCCCGGTCCGGGTTCCTGCGCGGGGATGTATACCGCGAACACCATGGCCTCCGCCATCGAGGCGCTGGGCATGAGTCTGCCGAACAGCTCGGCGCAGGACGCCGTCTCGGACCACAAACGCGAGGACTGCACGCGGGCGGGTGCGGCGGCGGTCAAATTGCTCGCCCTCGGCCTGCGTCCGCGGCAGATCATGACGCGCAAGGCGTTCGAAAATGCGATCACGGTGTCCATCGCGCTCGGCGGCTCCACCAACGCCGTGTTGCATCTGCTCGCCATCGCCTCGTCCGCCGGCGTCAAGCTGACCCTGGACGACTTCACGCGCATCGGCAGGCGTGTGCCGGTGCTCGCCGACCTGCGCCCGAGCGGGCGCTTTTCCATGTCCGAGCTGGTGGCCATCGGCGGCATCCAACCCCTGATGAAGACGCTGCTCGATGCGGGACTGCTGCATGGTGAGTGCCTGACGGTGACCGGCGCGACGCTCGCCGAGAACCTGCATGCGGTGCAGCCCTATCCGGTCGCCCAGCAGATCATCCGCCCGCTCACCGATCCCATCAAGAAGGACAGCCACCTGGTCGTGTTGTACGGCAACCTGGCACCGGAGGGCGCCGTTGCAAAAATTACAGGGAAGGAGGGTCTGAATTTCAAAGGCAGGGCGCGGGTGTTCGATTCCGAGGAAGCGTCGCTGCAGGGCATCCTCGGCGGCAAGGTGAAGGCCGGCGACGTGGTGGTGATCCGCTACGAGGGTCCCCGGGGCGGGCCGGGCATGCGCGAGATGTTAAGTCCCACCGGCGCCATCATCGGCAAGGGCTTGGGACAGGACGTGGCCTTGATCACGGACGGGCGTTTTTCAGGCGGCAGCCACGGCTTCGTCGTGGGCCACGTGTCGCCGGAAGCCGCGCTCGGCGGCCCGTTGGCGCTCGTCGAAACCGGCGACGAGATCACCATCGATGCGCAAAGCCGGGAGATTACGTTGCATGTGACCGCCGTGGAGTTGAAGCGCCGTAAAAAGCGTTGGGTGGCACCGCAACCCTTTGCGCGCCGCGGTGCGTTGGCGAAATATTCGAAGTCGGTGAGCAGCGCATCGTTGGGCGCGGTGACCGACCTCGAGTGAGCCGACGTCGTGCTTGCAGTGCGGGCGGGATATGTGTCAGTCTCTTGACTCGCCGAAGGGACTCACGAAGGAACGCCGCTGTCACGCTATCGACGACGGTGTGAGTCCGCGCATCAATGGCATGCGCATGCGCGCTTATAGATTTGTTCAGGGGTTAGGGTCGCATCAGACTTATGTATAAATACGAAGAGCCATCCATGTTTTCCGGCAAGCGGGGCCTCGCCCTTCTGGTCGTGATTTTGTTGCACGTCATCGTCGGCTACGCATTTTATTCCGGCCTCGCGATGCGATTGGTGCAGACGGTGATACCGCCCGTCGAGATCGCGCAGATCGACAAGCCGAAGGACGTCGACAAGCCGCCGCCGCCGCCGCCCAAACTCGAAGAGATCAAGCCCTACGTTCCGCCGCCGGAATTCGTCGACATCCAGCAGCAGGCGGAGCCCACCAACGCCATCGCCGTGGTGACGCCGAACGTGCAGGCCCCGGTGGCCGCACCGGTGGTCGCCGCACCGCCGCCGGCGCCGAAGGCGACTACCAACGTGGGTCCGGATCCGCGCCATCCGTTGAAGATCGGCGAGGACTATTATCCGGATGCGTCGAAGCGGGCCAACGAGGAGGGCCGCTGCATCGTCTCCATGACGGTGGGCGCCGACGGCACCATCAAGAACGAGAGCATCCAGACCACGTCGGGATTTCCGCGTTTGGACGAAGCCTGCCTCAAGGGCGTGCACGGACAGAAGATGAAGCCGGCCACCGAGGACGGCAAACCGGTCGAGAAGACGGTGTCCATTCCCATTGTTTGGAAGCTCACGTCGCGCTAGCGCCGCGGGCCCGATTCTGTTCATTCTGAAACTGTCTATCACGCATCTTTATTAGAGGACCGGTCAATGCAAGAGACTACCGTTGAAAACCCGTTTGGACTTGGTGCACTGATCGCGCAAGGCGACCTGGTCGCACGGTCCACGCTCGTCATTTTGTTGATCATGTCGCTGCTCACGTGGTTCATCATGATCACCAAGTTCTTCGATCAGCGCCGGTTGCGCCTGCAGGCCGTCGAGGCCGAGAAGGAATTCTGGAATTCCTCGAGCCTCACCGACGCGCTCGGCAAGCTGAAGGGCAATGCGAATCCCTTCCGCGCGCTCGCCGAGACCGGCAAACAGGCCTTCGAATATCACGAGGTCAACAAGGCCCGCCTGTCGAGCGCGATCGGCACCAGCGAATGGATCACCGAGTCCCTGCAGCGCACGGCCGACTCCGTCGTCAGCCGTATGCAGGCCGGGTTGCCGGTGCTGGCGTCGGTGGGTTCCACCGCGCCCTTCGTCGGCCTGTTCGGCACGGTGTGGGGCATCTACCACGCCCTGATCGCCATCAGCGCGTCGGGATCGGCCTCCATCGAGAAGGTGGCCGGGCCCGTCGGCGAAGCCCTGATCATGACGGCCATCGGTCTGTTCGTCGCCGTTCCGGCGGTGCTGGGCTACAACGTCTTGCTGCGTCGTAACAAGAACGTGCAGGAACGGGTCAGCCACTTCACCCACGAGCTGCATGCCTACCTGATCTCGGGCGTCAAGATGGGACTGGGAATGGAAAAGGGACCGACCCCCGCCATCAAGCCCACGCCCGCCGCCGCCCGCTAGGAGTTTCATATGGCGATGAACGTAGGCGGCTCCAGCGAAGGCGAGGTGCTTTCGGACATCAACGTGACGCCCCTCGTGGACGTCATGTTGGTGCTCCTGATCATCTTCATCATCACCGTGCCGGTGGCCTTGAAGCAGATCAAGGTGACGCTCCCCAAGGCGAGCAATCTGCCCACGCAGACCAAGCCGGAAGACGTCACGGTGACGGTGGACAAGTCCGGTGGCATCTACTGGAACACCACGCTGCTGCCCAACCAAGAAGCCCTGAAGGCACAGTTGCGTACGGCCGCGCACCAAGACCCCCAGCCCGAGGTGAAAATCCGCGGTGACATGGAGGTGCGCTACATGTACGTGGGGCAGGTGCTGGTGGCGGCGCAGCAGATCGGCATACGCAAGGTCGCATTTCTGACCGAGCCGCTTCATCCCGGTGACGGGACCTGAGGAGATATCCAGATGGCGATGACCATAGGCAGTAACGAAGGTGGCTCCTTCACCGACATCAACATGACGCCGTTGATCGACGTGATGCTGGTGTTGCTGATCATATTCATCATTTCGCTTCCGCCCGTGACCCACGCGGTGAAGATCGACAATCCGTTGCCGCCGCCGCCGAATTTCGTGCCGCCGCCGCCCCCCGAAGTGATCGATCTGTCGATCGACTTCGATGGCACGCTGCTGTGGAACAAGACGCCGGTGGACCGGACGACGCTGCAGGGCTACATCGGTCAGGAAGCGAGCAAGGATCCTCAACCGGAAATCCACATCACCGTGGACAAATTCGCCAAGTACGAGAAGGTGGCGCAAACCCTGGCCGATCTGCAGAGCCGCGGGTTGAAGAAGATTGGATTCGTCAACAACGATCTGTTCTAGCGGTTCTGGCGCCACCTCCGTGTACGTCGGAGAGGCGAAAGGCGATGACGGCGCGTCAGCCCGCACCCCGGGTTCACGCGCCGTTTGCTTGAACGATCCCTTAAAGATTGGGCAACAGCGAGGTTTGCGAATGACTCATGTGATCAAGAATGTGCGGCTGGGAGTGGTGTGCGGCGTGGCATTGGCCGTCGCCGGCGTGGCCGCGGCACCGACGGGTTCGTACGCCGCCGACAAGAAGGGCCAGGAAATCAGCAGGAACATCGCCAAGGAAATGACCGCCGCGCAAAAGGCGCTGCAGGCCAGCCAGTGGCAGGAGGCGCTGAAGAACCTGGACGCCGCCGAAGCCAAGGGCAGCCTCACCCCGTTCGACAAGAAAACCATCTACGACTTCAAGGGCTTCGCGAACGTCCGCCTGAACAAGCTCAAGGATGCGGAAACCGATTACGAGACGGCCCTCGCCACCGGCCAGTACGCGCCGGAAGACGCCGCCAAGACCACGCGCATGCTGTTCCGTCTGACCGCGGGCAACCAGCAATACGCCAAGTCCATCGACTACGGCAAGCAGGTGGCCGAGTCGGGGGCGGCGAATGCCGACGATCTTGGCGTGATGAGCCAGCTCTACTACCTGCAGAAGGACTGCAAGGACTCCGCGATCTGGGCCGACAAGGCCGTGGCCGCCGCGCGCAAGGCGGGCGAGCTGCCGAAGGAGAATCTCTTTCAGTTCAAGCTGCAATGCGCCTCGGACGCGGGCGACACGGCGGCGATGAGCACGACGCTGCTCGATCTGATCAAGCTCACCAACAAGACGACCTACTGGAACACGCTGCTGCGCATCGAGCGCCAGGACGAGCGTGACGACCACAACCTGCTCATGATCTACCGGGTCATGTACGACACCAACGCCATGAACGCGGGCTCCGATTTCATGGAAATGGCGCAGTTGCTGGGCGATGCGGCACTGCCGGGTGAAGCCCAGGCGGTGCTGGAGAAGGCCATGTCCTCGGGCCAGATCAAAGACCCCGAGAAGGATCGCACCACCCGCCTGCTCAATTTGCTGAAGACCCGCGCCGATACCGACAAGAAGGGTCAGGCTCAGTTCGATGCCGAAGCCTCCAAGAATCCAGCCGGCGAACTCGACGTCAAACTCGGCGAGGTGTATTTCGGCTCGGGTGATTACCAGAATGCCGTCACCGCCATCAACCGCGGGCTGCAGAAGGGACAGATCAAGCACATGGACGAGGCGTTCGTGTATCTCGGCCGGTCGCAGGCTGCCTTGAAGAACTACACGGAGGCGAAGAGAGCCTTTGCCGGCTTGAAGACGGCGCCGGGCGTCAGCCCGCGCACGATCAAGCTATGGGATCTGTACGCCGACAAACTCGGCACACCGGCTTCATGAGGAATCGACGATGACCATCAAAATTGGCGACAAGATGCCGGACGGCAAGCTCACGCACATGACCAAGGACGGTCCGCAGAAGGTGTCCACGGACGAGTTGTTCAAGGGTAAGACGGTGGTGTTGTTCTCGGTACCGGGCGCATTCACCCCCACCTGTGATGCCAAGCACCTGCCGGGATTCGTGGAGCACGCCGGACAGTTCAAGGCCAAGGGTGTCGACACCCTGGCGTGCATGGCGGTCAACGACGTGTTCGTGATGAATGCCTGGGGCAAGGCCGGCGGCGTGGGCTCGGACATCCTCATGCTGGCGGACGGCAATGCCGAGTACACCAGGGCGCTGGGGCTCGAAATGGACGCCTCGGGCTACGGCATGGGCACCCGCGGGCAGCGTTTTGCGCTGGTGGTCAAGGACGGCGTGGCGACGCACGTGAACATCGAAGGGCCGGGCGAGTTCAAAGTCTCCGCGGCCGACTACGTGCTGGGGCAGCTCAAGTAACGGGACGGTGCGCGGAGGCTTGAGCCT
>CAZZYJ010000179.1:0-6892 GCA_964658215.1 uncultured Steroidobacteraceae bacterium
CGACGGTCGGTATTCCCTTCGCGCCGGCATGCACCTCGAAGCACTGCCGCGCGGTGAGAAGCGGAGGCAGATGCTCCGGTGCGCAGGCGTAGCCCAGCTGGCGTTTGGCATTTGCTGGGTCCGTCAACAGAGAATGGCCGGCTATGCGAATATCGCCTGCGGTTGGGGCGAGCTTGCCGACGATACAGTCCAATAAGGTGCTCTTCCCGCAGCCATTCGGACCCATCAAAGCGAACCATTCACCAGAAGGCAGGCGTAGAGAAACGTCTTTGAGAACTACGTGGCGACCGTACGCCGCGCCGAGACCACGCACCTCCAGGTTACAAGCGGTCACGGTGTGCCTTAACGGTCGCGTAAATGGCGAAAAAGCTCCCTGCAACGGCGAAGATCATACTGGCGACCAGTGTGAGGACTCCGATCGCGATAGATCGAGGGACGGCTGACCCGAGCAGCCAGATTAGCCATGCTTCGATCACCGTCGCGCAAAGCATGAACGCGAGAGCAGGGATCAACGTCCTTCGCGCCAAGAGACCCGAACGAATCGGTAGGGGCTTGAGCCAGCGGGATGCCTTGGCACTCACTGAAATGGCCGCTGCTACCACAAGTACGAGCGCGCCGATCGCAGTCAGCAACCCAATCGCGAGAATAGCGTCGGCAGCCGTGGATCCTAGTGGTACGGAAAGCAATATCGGAATCAGTGCACGTGCGATTGTCTTCGGCCGGGCGCTCCCGAACATTTGGCGAATTGGCCAAGATCCGAGTGCTGAAAGCGACCCGGTCGGAATGGCCGTTCCAGCCCGGCGACGGTGTGGCACATATCGAGAGCTTTCGTATAGTTCCTCCTGCCTGGCCGATGGCAGCACATGGCTGAGTCCAGCGCCCAGCACGATCCCTCCCGTTGTTGCAGCCCACGTGATTATTGGCGCCGGTATGCCGGGGTCAAAAAAAGCGATCAAGCTCAGGCTACCGAACATGGCAGCCAAGATGCCTACCAAGACCAGGGCCGGTACCGAATCGACGACAATCGCCTGCCATTTGACGGTCGATCGCTCGACCGGTAACGCGGCCAGCCAGGAACGGGATGCCACGATTTGGTTCAGCGCGCGACGACGTGAGACCAGCACCGCCGCCGCAATTGCGCAGATCGTGGCCCACAACAGATCATGTCGATGGAGCGATGCGAGCGTAGATATCGCCTCCCTCCGATCGGCGTGCTCATATATCGACGCTGCCGCCATCCAAGCAACAAAAAGTGCTAGTGAAGCTAACAGTCCATTTCGCCCTCGCCGCCGACCGCGATTTACCCACACGAGGTACGCGGTCAGCAACACCGGCACTTTTGCCAGCCACCGTCTGATCACTCGGTTCACGTAAGCAGATCTCTTTCGAATACCGTGAGCGCCGCCATCCGGGAAGCAATGAGCCTGCCTTGCGCAGGATCGCCTTCGAAAACACGGGCACCCTCTGCGACCCGGCGGCCCACCCATTATTACCGCTGGGCTGGGAGCACGTCAACCGGGTGTCGTAGTGCCATTCGACGCGCTTTGCCCAGCATACCGCCTCCTCCCTCCCCCGCCCTCCCCCATCCCGGATTCGTTCGTATATGGCACGACCCTTGTGCAAAGAACCGGACTAGTGCGGGGCGTCGGGACCGACGAGGATCTGTCGTCGGCCTGCGGGCTCGAACGGGAGACAGGGGAATGGCACTGGCAACGCTCGAGACCGGGCGACGAAGAACAGTATGCGTTATCTGATCGCGACGGACACCGGCGGAACCTTCACGGATCTTGCGGTCTACGATGCCGATACGGGCGCCACGCATTTCGGCAAGACGCTCACCCATTACACCGACCTGGTCGCGGGGGTCATCGAGGGCTTGAGCGACACGCGCGCCGATCTCGCCCAGGCGGCATTCCTGAAACACGGCACGACGCACGTCATCAACGCCTTCGTGCAGCGCAACGGCGCACGCACCGCCTTGGTGACGACGGCGGGATTTCGGGATCTTCTGGAGATCGGTCGTGGCAACCGGGCGACGCCTTTCGATCTGGCCTATCGCCGGCTGCCACCGCTGGTCGAGCGGCGGTTGCGCTTCGAAGTGGCGGAGCGCATCGACGGCAGCGGGCAGGTGGTCACGGTGCTCGATGAGGACGGGGTCCGCCGGATAGCGGATAGCTTGCGCCAGGAAAAAGTGGAGGCGGTGGCCATCTCCTTTCTGAACGCGTTCAGCAATCCAGTCCACGAGCAGCGTGCCGAGCAGCTACTGCGCGAGGCGCTGCCCCAGGTTTTCATCTGCACCGGGACGTCGCTGACCCGCGAATGGTCGGAGTTCGAACGGACGTCGACGGCAGTGGCCAACGCCTATGTGGGGCCGCGCATGAATCACTATGTCACCGGCTTCCGTGATCGTCTGCGTGCGCGGGATTTTCCGGGGTCGCTGTACATGATGGGATCGAACGGCGGCGTCATGGCCATCGACCAGGCGGTCGCTCAACCGATCGCTCTGTTGGAGTCCGGCCCCATCGGTGGCTGCATCGGCGCGGGGGCCTATGCGCTGGCGCTCGATCTGCCGAAGCTCATCGCCTTCGACATGGGGGGTACGACCGCGAAATGCGCGTTGGTCGAGAACGGCAATTTCGACGTGCAATCGACCTACTATGTGGGCGGCTATGAGAAGGGGTTCCCGATCCGCACGCCGGTGCTGGACATCGTCGAGGTGGGTGCCGGCGGCGGTTCGATTGCCTGGCTCGACGACAACGGCCGCCTGAATCTGGGCCCGCGCAGCGCCGGGTCCGAACCCGGCCCCATCGCCTTTGGGCGCGGTGGGACGGAGCCCACGGTCACCGACGCCAACGTCGCACTGGGCCGCATCGGGTCCGATAGCTTCATGAACGGCAAACTGTTGCTCGACGTGGACGCCGCCCGTTCGGCCATAGAAAAGACGCTGTCCGCCCCGCTCGGATATCACGATGCCGGCGGCGTCGATCGGGTGGCCCAGGGCATCCTCGACTTGGCCAATGTCAAGATGACCAGCGCCATCAAGGAGATCACGGTCGACCGGGGGCGCGACACGCGCGATTACGCGCTGTTCGTGTTCGGCGGTGGCGGTCCCCTCTTCGGCGCCGATCTCGCCCGCGCCTTGGGAATCCACGAGGTCATCGTGCCGCCGCAGCCGGGCGCCTTTTCCTGCCTCGGCATGCTGATGGCGGAGGCGCGCACGGACCTTGCCCAGACATTCGTGATCTCGCTGGCCGACGAGGAGCTCGGCGCCGCCGCACAGGTGCTGGGGGCGCTCGAACGGGAGGCACGCGCGGAGATGGCCAAGGATTTCGACGTGAGCCAGATCGCCTACGAGCACAAGGCGGAGATGCGGTATCGGGGGCAGAAGCATACGGTCCGGGTCGATCTCGGCCGCACCCTGCGCGCGGAGGAAATACGCCGCTCCTTCGAGGACGTCTACGTCAGACGCTACGGGCATCTCAACCACGAGACCGCCATCGAGTTCATTTCGCTACACGTGGGTGCCCTGGTACCGACGTCGAAGCCCGACCTGCAGCAGGTGGGCCAGGGCGGAGGCCCTGCCCCGACGGCGCGCACGCATCGCCCGGTCTACTTCGGGACGTTGGGAACCCGTCTCGACACGCCGATCTATCGCCGCGAGGATCTGCCCACGGGATTCGCCTGCGACGGTCCCCTCGTCATCGAGGAATACACTTCGACCACCCTCGTCGGGCCCGACGACCACGTGGTCGTGGGTGCGCTGGGCGAACTGCACATCACCTGTGCCCCGACGCAACGAGCCGGAGAGTCGTCATGAATACAAGTCCCCTTGAGGTAACGGCCCCCCGCAACACGCCGAAGGCCGACCCGATCGCGAAGCAGATCATCCGTCACCAATTGATCGCCGTGCCGAATCAGATCGAGAAGAATATCGAACGCACCGCCTTCAGCCCGCTGGTGCAGGAATACAAGGATTATTCCGTGGGTTTCGTCGATGCCGAGGGTCGCCTGGTCGCGCAGTCGCGCGGCAGTTTGCCGATCTTCGTCGCCAACGCCCTGGGGACCGCGGTGCGCGAGGGTCTGGGGCTGCTCGGCAGCGACGGCATGAACGCCGGGGACATCATCATTTCCAATACGGCCGCGACCCTCGGGCAGCATCTCAACAACGTCGCGGCGTACACGCCGGTGCGCTACGAGGGCGCCTTGGTGGGCTTCTTCGCCGTGCTCGTCCACTGGATCGATCTGGGCGGCTCGGTGCCGGGATCCTGTCAGTCGACGACCACCACCGACATCTGGCAGGAGGGGGTGCAATACCCGACGATCAAGCTCGTCGAGCGAGGCAGGCGCCGGGAGGAAATGTTTCGCATGATCGCGACGAATTCGCGTTTTCCCCGCCTGCTCATGGGCGATCTCGAAGCGCAGATCGGCGGCTGCGTCATGGGCCACGATCTGGTGCTCGATATCTTTCGCACGCACGGCCGCGGCGCCGTCGACGCCGCGATCGCCGACATGTGGGGCGATGCGAATGCGGCGGTGGGCCGGGCCATCGATGCGGCGCGCGCCGGCACCTATACGGCGATGTCGGTGCTGGACGACGATGGGATACGACTCGCCGACCGCATCCCCGTCGGCGTCAGCGTGACGGTCGGTGAGGGCAAGGTGAAGATCGACCTGTCCGGGATCAGCCCGCAGGTCGACGGCCCGTTCAACGCCGGACGCAACGGCGGCGCCGTCGCCGCGTCGCGAATCGCGTACAAATACCTGCTGGCGCCGGACTCGCCGGTCAACGAGGGTGATTTCGTGCGCCTCGACGTCGACATTCCCGAGGGCACGTTTCTGAGCGCCCGCCCCGACGCGCCCATCGGCGGCTCGGGCGCCATGATTCCGACCGTGGTCGATACGATCTTGATGGCACTCGGCAAGGCGTTTCCGGAGCGCCGGACGGCGGCTCACCATGGCATCTACGGCGTGCACAGCCTCTACGGCAAACTGCCCGGCAGCGACGAGCGTTTCTCCAATCTCGACACCGTGACGGGTGGCTGGGGCGCCAGCGCCACGGGCGATGGCCCGGGTCCGTTCCGCTCCATGGCCCATGGCGACGTGCCGGATGTGCCGGCCGAACTCCAGGAAGCGTTCTACCCCTACCGGCTGGTGGCGAAGGGGCTGCGCACGGACAGCGGCGGTGCGGGCACATTCCGCGGAGGCCTCGGCGTCGAAAAGGTGTACACCATCCAGAATCCCTGCAATATCATCGTCAAATTCGATCGCACGCACTGCCCGCCCTGGGGCTTGGACGGTGGCGGGCCGGGAGCCACGGCCCATGTGGAGATCCAGCGCACCGACGGCCTGGTGGAAACGCTGACCAAAGGGGATCGTGAGCTTCATCCCGGCGATGTCATCCGGGTCCTGAGCGGTGGCGGCGGCGGCTTCGGCAACCCGCTCGAACGCCCGCTGGCGAGCGTGCAGAACGATCTGCTGCAGGGCTATGTCTCCCCCGACGCCGCCCGCCAGACCTACGGTGTGGTCGCAGGCGACGATCTGCGCATCGATGTCGAGGAAACGACGCGACTGCGAAGCCAAATGATCCGGGCTTGAGGTCGGCGCTGCACACGGCGGACGGCGGTCGGATGATCCGATGGGCGCACCGCGGGGAACGTTATGGAGATGTCCGCACAGGACCAGATGTTGGTCAGGAAAATCGGCTACCGGGTTCTTCCCTTGACGGGACTTCTGTATCTGATGGCCATCCTCGACCGCGCGAATATCGGCTTCGCCAAGCTACAGATGGCGGGCACGCTGCACATGAGCGAGGTGGTTTTCGGGCTCGGTGCATCGATTTTTTTTATAGGCTACGTCATCTTCGAGGTGCCGAGCACGATGGTGATGACCCGGGTCGGCGGCCGCGTCTGGCTCGCGCGCATACTCATCACCTGGGCCGTCGTCACCGTGGGCCTCGCCTTCGTGCAGGGGCCGAAGGGCTTTTATGCCTTGAGATTCCTGCTCGGCGCGGCCGAGGCCGGTGCGTATCCGGGCATCATCTATTATCTGACGCTGTGGTTTCCGCAGCGGTATCGGGTCTGGGCGATCGGCGTCATCACCCTCGGCAGTCCGGTCGGCAACGTGCTCGGCTCGCTGATCGGCGGGTTCCTGCTCGACCAGAACGGGTTGCTCGGCTTCCAAGGCTGGCAATGGATCTTCATGGCCACCGGCACCCTGTCGCTGCTGGTAGGCATCGCGGTGCTCATCTGGCTGCCGGACCAGCCGGGCACCGCGTCGTTTCTGAGCGTCGGTGAGCGCTCGCGCTTGAGCACGCTGCTGGAGGCGCCGACGGGTTCCCGCGGCGACGCTCGCCTGTCGCTGCGAACCCTGTTCAATCGCAGAACAGGGCTCTTCGCGGCAATGTATGGCGTCATCCTGACCAGCCTGTTCGGCGTCACCTACTGGCTGCCGACGGTGATCAGGGAGTTCGGCGTGACGGGCACGCAGAATGGATTGCTCACCAGCATTCCCTGGCTGCTGTCGACGGTGATGCTGATCATTCTTCCGAGATACCTGATCGATGAGCGGCGTGTCCTGAACGTGATGATCACCTTGTCGATGCTCGGCATCGTCTGCTTTCTGACCAGCATCGGCGCCCACGGCAAAGCTCTCCGATTCGCCGCCCTCGCCTGCGGCACGCCGTGCCTTTCCTTGCTCGTGCCGTGTTTCTGGTGGTTGCCTTCGCGGGCATTTGGCGGCCGGGTCTCTGCCGCGCCGATCTTTGCGGCGATCACCTGTTTCGGCTCCTTGGGCGGGTTTGCCGCCCAAAACGGCATGCCGGCCATTGCCGCCGCCGCGGGCGCGTGTCAGGTCCGTGCGTGCCAGCGTGATGTCATATCGCTGGGCTTCCACA
>CAZZYJ010000180.1:0-1246 GCA_964658215.1 uncultured Steroidobacteraceae bacterium
CTGGGCGCCCCGGCGGCGCTGCTGGCGACCGCGGCGCTGCTGCTGATCTCCTCGACCATCCTGCGCGGCGTGGCGGTGGAGGAGACACCGGCGCGCACCCACGCCCCGTTCTGGCCCGCCATGCGCGAGGGCTTGAATTTCGTGCGCAGTCACCGGCTGCTGATCACGATGGCGGCCTGCGTCGGCATCTATCAACTGTGCAATCAAGCGGCGATGGTCGTGCAGATATTGTTCGCCACCCGCCAGCTCGGCCTCACCGAGCGCGGCGTCGGCTTGAGCTACGTCGCCCTCGGGGTCGGCACCGTGGCCGCGAGTGCCGTGGGCTACCGGGTGGTGCGTCGCGTCGGCAACGGGCCCACCCTGGTGCTCGGCTTCGCCATCTGCGGCACCGGCTGGCTGGTGCTCGCCGTGGCGCCGCTCAACGCCTTCGGCGTCGCCGCGTACGTCTACATGTTGATGTCCTTCGGCGTGGGCGCGGTGTTCATCTTCATCAATTTCCTGTCGCTGCGGCAGTCCGTAACGCCCGCGCGCATGCTCGGCCGCATGACCAGCACCATGCGCTGGCTCATCCTGCTGCCCGCCGGGCCCGGCGCGCTGCTCGGCGGCTGGCTCGGCGAACACCTCGGCCTGCGCGTGGCGTTGGCATTTGCCGGGACGACGGCGCTGTTGCTGGCGCTGGTGGCGCGCCGGCTGCCCGCCATCCGTTCGGTGCGGACGCTGCCCACCGTGAAGGAGGAAGCCGTGACCCCGTATGCCGCCGGATGAACGGCGCGCCGGACGAACGGCTTCGTGGATGAACCGCTCTTCATGCAACCGTGACGCACGACCGTCAACCGTGGACGGAGCCCGCACGTTACGGGTACTGCCTGTCAACGAAAGGCAGGCTAGAACCCAAGTAAGGAGCACACGATGAAGAGCAGTGGCACGGCATGGCTGTTGGGCATCTGCATCGCCGGCAGCGCGGCGATCGCACCGGCGGTCGCCTCGGCGGGGATCGGCATCGACATCAACATCGCGCCGCCGGCGCCGCGGATCGAGGCGCCGCCGCCACCGCGCCCGGGCTATTTCTGGGCGCCGGGATATTGGGATTATCGCGGTCAGGGCCACGTCTGGGTTCCCGGCCGCTGGATGGGAGAGCGGCGTGGCTACCGCTGGGTGCCGGATCGCTGGGATCCGCGTGGGCCGCGCTGGCACCACGAGCGGGGTCATTGGGAACGCTAGCGGGCGGTGCAGCCCGCGGCGGGGG
>CAZZYJ010000180.1:1256-6799 GCA_964658215.1 uncultured Steroidobacteraceae bacterium
CGATTGCGCCGCCAAGGACGGGGCGTGTCGGGGAGCGGCGGTTGACCGCGGGTTGTTCTCTTCGGTAGCGCTCAGCACGAGCGTGCCGACGGTGAGCGCGGCGAGCGCCAACGTCGAGATCACGGTGGTCAGTGTCTTGAGGTAGAAGATCATGCGGGTCTCCGGGTGAGCGGCTCATCGGAATATACGCCGCAGCCGCCGCCGCTTCGTGATAATCGATGCAAAGCTGTGTGAAGTTGGCCTAAGCTCGCGCCCTGATGAACAGCGCCGCGCCCGGTCTCCTCGTTGAACACGTGCACGTCTGGCGCGGCGACCGACACGTGCTGCGCGGCGTCGATTTCCGGCTCGGCCGCGGCGAGCTGCTGCACGTCACGGGTCCGAACGGCAGCGGCAAGACCACGCTGCTGCGCGTGGCGAGCGGTCTGCTGCGGCCCGAGCAGGGCAGGGTGGCGTGGGGCGGCCGCTCCATCGTAGTTGTGCGCGCCGAGTTCCAGCGCGCGCTCGCCTATGCGTCGCACGACGCGGCCCTGAAGAGCGACCTCACGGCGCTCGAAAATCTTCGTTTCACGGTGGGCCTGAAGCGCCGCGTCAGCGACCGCGAGCTCGAGGCGGGCCTCGCGCGCGTGGGCGTCGCGGGCTGTGCGCGGCTGCCCGCCCGGGTGCTCTCGGCGGGTCAGCGGCGCCGGGTGGCCATGGCGCGCGTGCTCGCCATGGACGCCGCGCTCTGGCTGCTCGACGAGCCCTATGCCAATCTCGATGCGGCGGGCGCCGCGCTCCTGTCGGCGCTGCTCGACGCGCACGTCGCGGCCGGCGGCATGGCGCTGGTGGTGGCGCATCATGACCTCGGCGTGCGCGCGCCGGCGCGGCGCCTAGAGCTGCAGGAATGAGGGTGGGGGCGTGGGCGGCGCTGTTCCTCATGCTGCGACGCGAACTGGCCTTGAGTTGGCGGCGGCCCGAGCAGCTGCTGCAGCCGCTGGTGTTCTTTCTGATCGTCACCACCTTGTTTCCGCTGGCGTTGAACCTGCAGCTGTCGTTGCTGCGCGAGATGGCGCCCGGCGTGCTCTGGGTGGCGGCGCTGCTGGCCTCGCTGCTGTCGCTCGATGCCCTGTTCCGCAGCGATGCCGAGGACGGCACGCTCGAGCAGCTCGCGCTGAGCGGTCAGGAACTCACCGTCATCGTGATCGCCAAGACCCTGGCGCACTGGGCGGTGAGCGGCGCCGCCCTGGTGCTCGTCTCGCCGCTGGTGGCCACCGCGCTCGCCATTCCGACTTTCGCCTTCGGCCCGATGATGCTGAGCCTCGCCTTCGGTACACTGACGCTCAGCTGGCTGGGCGCCATCGGTGGGGGACTCACCGTGGGGTTGAAACGGGGCAACGTGCTGGTGTCGCTGATCGTGCTGCCGCTGGCCATGCCCCTGCTCATCTTCGGGGCGGCCGCCACGGATCGGGCCATCGGCGGGACCAGCACGGCGGGGCCCCTGTATCTGCTGGCGGCGCTGTGCATGGCGACCTGCACGCTGGCGCCGTTCGCCGCCACCGCGGCGGTGCGCATCACGCTCGAATGACGAGAGGACTATGTGGACCTGGTTTTATAGGCTGGCCTCGCCCCCCCACGTGTACCGGGTCGCCGCGGCCTGGGCACCCTGGCTGCTCGGCGCGGCCGTGCTGTGCATCGGCTATGGCGTGATCGACGGGCTGGTATTCGCGCCCCCCGATTACCAGCAGGGCGACGCGTTTCGCATCATCTACGTGCATGCACCGAGTGCGTGGCTGTCGCTGTTCTCGTATACCAGCATGGCGCTCGCGGGCGCCATCGCCCTGATCTGGCGCATCAAGATCGGCCATGCCGTGGCGGCCGCTTCCGCGCCCCTCGGCGCGTCCTTCACGCTGCTCGCGCTGGTGACCGGCTCGTTGTGGGGCCGGCCCATGTGGGGTACGTATTGGGCCTGGGATCCGCGCCTGACCTCGGAACTCATCCTGCTGTTTCTCTACGTGGGCGTGATGTCGTTGCGCTCCGCCTTCGAGGATCCGGCGCGCGGCGACCGGGCGGCGGCGCTGCTCGCCATCGTCGGGGTGGTGAACGTGCCCATCATCCATTACTCGGTTCTCTGGTGGAACTCGCTGCACCAGGGGGCGACGGTTGCTAAACTAGGTGCACCTTCCATGCCGGGCAGCATGCTCTGGCCATTGCTGTCCATGCTGCTCGGGTTCATGTTGTTCTATGGTGCAGTGCTGTGCACCCGGGTGCGCGGCGAGGTGCTCAATCGGGAGCGGCAGGCGGCCTGGGTGCGTGAGGCGATCAAATGACCAGCGGCGGTTTTTGGACGATGGGCGGCTACGCGCGTTTCGTCTGGCCGTGTTTCGCCCTGAGCGCGGCGGTGCTCGGGTGGAACCTCTGGGCCGCGCGCCGGTTGCACGCGGCCGCCGTGCTGCGCGCCCGCCGTGCCGCGGTGGCGGCCCGCCCCGGGCAGTACCCGGGTGCCGATCCCGCGGGGTATGATCCGGTATGACTCCGCGACGCAAGCGTCTGTTCGTGGTGCTCGCCATCTTGGGCGGCATGGCCGCGTCGGTGTCGCTGGCGGTCATGGCCTCGCGCGAGAACATCATGTTCTACTACGATCCCACGCAGATCGCCGCCGGCCAGGCGCCGGCCGCGAAGCGTTTTCGCGTGGGCGGCATGGTGGTGAAGGGCAGCGTCGCGCGCAAGTCCGGCGACCTGGAAGTGAGCTTCGTGCTCACCGATTTCGCCCATGAAGTGCCGGTGCACTACACCGGCGTGTTGCCGGATCTGTTCCGTGAGGGCCAGGGGGTCATCGCCCACGGCACCCTGGACGGCCGCGGCGCCTTCGTCGCCGACGAGGTGCTCGCCAAGCACGACGAGAAGTACATGCCGCCCGAGGTGGCCGCGTCCTTGAAGGGCAAAGCGGCGCAGAATTCGACCACCCGCAGTCCGAGCGGCTGAACCTCGCATGGCACCCGAGTTAGGCGTCTTCGCCCTCATCCTCGCCTTCGTGCTGAGTCTGTCGCAGGCGTTCTTCGGGCTGGCCGGTGCCTGGCGCGGCCGCGTCGTGTGGATGCAGGTCGCGCGCCCCGCCGTCACCGGGCAGCTGGTGTTCGTGGCGACTGCGTTCGCGTGTCTCGTATATTCCTTCGTACACAACGATTTTTCGGTGTTGTACGTCGCGCGCAACTCCAACTCGCATCTGCCCCTGTTCTACCAGGTGGCGGCGCTGTGGGGGGCGCACGAGGGTTCGTTGCTGTTGTGGATCTTGATTCTGGCGATCTGGAGCGTCGCCGTGGCGGCCTTCAGCCGCACGCTACCCTTGAGCTTTTCCAGCCGGGTGCTCGGCGTCATGGGTCTCGTCAGCGCGGGGTTCATGTTGTTCACGTTGTGGACCTCGAATCCGTTCGCGCGGCTGTTCCCGGCGGCGCAGGACGGCGCCGACCTGAATCCGGTGCTGCAGGACTTCGCGCTCGCCATCCACCCGCCAATGTTGTACACGGGCTACGTGGGCTTCTCCGTCGCCTTCGCCTTCGCCATCGCGGCCATGTTGGAAGGACGGCTCGATCAGGCCTGGGCGCGCTGGACGCGGCCGTGGACGGTGTTCGCGTGGCTGTTCCAGACCATCGGCATCGCGCTCGGCAGCTGGTGGGCGTACTACGAACTCGGCTGGGGTGGTTGGTGGTTCTGGGATCCCGTCGAGAACGCCTCGTTCATGCCCTGGCTGGTGGGCACGGCATTGATCCATTCGCTGGCGGTCACGGAGAAGCGCGGCATCTTCAAGAGCTGGACCCTGTTGCTGGCCATCTTCGCCTTTTCGTTGAGCCTGATCGGCACCTTCCTGGTGCGCTCCGGGGTGCTGGTGTCCGTGCATTCCTTCGCCACCGATCCGACGCGCGGTCTGTACATCCTGGCCTTCCTCGTGCTCACCATCGGCGGCTCGCTCACGCTGTATGCCTGGCGCGCGCCGAAGTTGTACGTGCCCGGGGGGTTCGAGGTGTTCTCGCGTGAGTTCTTCCTGCTGGTCAACAACGTGATCCTGGTGGGCGTGGCGGGGTTGGTGCTGTGGGGCACGCTCGCGCCGCTGCTGTACGAGGTGCTCGGCATCGGCAAGATCTCGGTGGGACCGCCGGTGTTCGCGATGATGTTCCTGGTTCCCATCCTGCCGCTCTTGGCCTTCCTGGCCGTGGGCATGCATTCGGCGTGGCGCCGCGGCAGGCTCACGGTGGCCGCCCGGCCGCTGTGGTGGATGCTGGCCGGCGCGCTCGCGCTGGCCGTCGCCGTGCAGGGCGTCGTGTTCGGCAGTTACCACTGGGTGGGCCTGGTGGGGTTCACGTTCGGGTTCTGGATCATCTTCTCGGCGCTGCTCGATCCGTTGCAACGCGTGCGCCGCGGCCAGACCTTAAGCGCGGCCGTACTCGGCATGGCCGTCGCCCACGCGGGGGTGGGTCTGTTCGCGATCGGTGCGAGCGGCGTCGAGAGCTACAAGATCGAGAAGGACGTCGCCCTCAAACCGGGCAGCAGCTATGTGATCGCGGGCTATGCGTTCCGTTTCGTCAATGCGGTGGACGTCAAGGGTCCGAACTACGATGCCGTCGAGGCCCTGGTGGAGGTCACCCGCAACGGCGCGCCGGTGGCCGTGCTGAAACCGCAGAAGCGTCATTTCTGGGTGCAGCAGACCGACAACAGTCAGGCGGCCATCGCGGTGAACGCCTCGCGCGACCTGTTCGTGGCCATGGGTAATCCGCTGGGCGAGGGCGCCTGGAGCATGCGCATCCAGTACAAGCCGCTGGTGCGCTACATCTGGCTGGGCGCCCTGGTGATGGCGCTCGGCGGTCTGATCGCGGCGACGGATCGTCGCTACCGTGTCAAGGCGCCGGCGGCCGGGCGCGACGCGGCGGCCGCGCCCCCGGCTCCGTCGCACGCGCCGCCCGGCAGCGAGCCCTCCCCCCGGACAGCGTGATGTGGAAATTTCTCGCGCCGTTCGCGGCGTTCGTCGCGCTCGCCGTATTGTTCGCGTTCGGTCTGAACCCCGCGCGTGACATCCATGCGCTGCCGTCCCCGCTCATCGGCAAGCCGGCGCCGCAGTTCGCGCTGGCCGACGTGTTGGATCCGTCGCGCACCGTCACCAACAAGTCGCTGCAGGGCCGTCCCTACGTGCTCAACGTGTGGGGCACGTGGTGCGAGGCGTGCCGCGCCGAACATGATGCGCTGTTGACGATCTCCCGGCAGAGCCCCGTGCCCCTCATCGGCCTCGATTACATGGACCAGCAGCCGCGCGCGAAGCTGTGGCTGGAGCAGCTCGGCAATCCCTACCAGGCGGTCGCCTTCGACGACGACGGCCGCACCGCCATCGACTGGGGCGTGTACGGCGCGCCGGAAACTTTCCTGATCGATGCGCGCGGGCGGGTGATCTACAAGTTCATCTCGCCCATGACGCCCGAAGTCTGGGCGAACGAGTTCCTGCCGCGCATCGCCGCGGCGGGTAGGAGCGGCGCGTGAGGTGCGCTCCGCTGCTGCTCGCCGGCGCGCTCGCGCTGCCC
>CAZZYJ010000181.1:0-6751 GCA_964658215.1 uncultured Steroidobacteraceae bacterium
GCGGAGCACGTGAAGCGGATGGGCACATGAGATCGCCGTTCCGCCCCGACCGTCCGCCCACACCCGCGGTCTTGGACGACCATCGCCCGTTGCTGCGCTCCCTGGAACGCCGCGGCTTGCTACGCGGCGGTATATCGCTCGGTGCGTTGGCGATGGTCACCGGCTGCGACGTCAGTTCTTCGAGCTCGGTGGGCAGGGGCCTGAACTTGATCTCCGCGTGGAACGACCGCGTCCAGGCCGTCCTGTTCGACCCGAACCATCTGGCGCCGACGTATCCGGCGTCGATGATCTTGAAGCCGCCGAAGTTCAACGCCTACTACGACATCACCGAGGTCAAGCCCGTGGACGCGGCGCAATGGCGCCTGGAGCTGTCCGGGCTGATCGGCGACAGGCGACCATGGACCGCGGAGCGCTTCGCCACCCTGCCGGAAACCCAGATGGTCATCCGGCACATCTGCGTCGAGGGATGGGATTACATCGGCGGTTGGTCCGGCCCGACCCTGCGCAGTTTCCTGGAGCGGGTGGGCGCCGACCTGCATGCCAAATACGTTGCCTTCAAAACGGCCGACGATTATCCGAGCAGCATCGACATGGCCACCGCGCTGCATCCGCAGACGCTGCTCGCGACCCGCTACGCGGGCGAGACGTTGGCCGACCCGTTTGGGTTTCCATTGCGACTGCGAATGGCAACCAAGTTGGGCTACAAGAACCCGAAGTGGATCACCGCCATCGAGGTGACCAACCGCTACCCCGGCGGCTATTGGGAGAATTCCGGCGAAAGCTGGTTCGGCGGGCTATAGCGACGGGCGGGACTCCGTTAGAAGCGCCCATTCACGGCAACCCCAAAGGTTTGCAGATCTGCATAGTTGATCTGATTGAGGTACATGAACCCGCCGCCGGTGGAGCCGAAATAGTCCACGTAGTGTTTGTCGAACACGTTGTTGCCGTAGACGGACACGCCCCAGCGGCCGTCCGTGGTATTGATCCCCGTGGTGGCATTGACGATGGAATAGCCGCCCTGTACGTCCAACGGATCGCCGACGGTGCTGAAATTCACGGCGCTGCGGTAGGCGTGATTGGCCTGTATGAAGGCGGTGAATTTCGCGCCCAGGGCATGTTCGTAACGGGCGCCGACGTTGGTGGTGGTCTTGGGGGTGTTCGGCAGCGGATGGCCGGTCAGGCTTTGCACGTTGGCATGGCATCCCTGTGCGGCCGTCTGGCCCGAATAGCAGCTCGCGTTGCTGAAATTCGTGTAACGCACGTTGTCATAGGTGACGCTGGCGAGCAGGTTGAACTCGCGGGTGATGGCCCAACTGGCGTCCAAGTCGAGTCCCGTGCTCTGCAATTGCGGAGCGTTCTCGATGACCAGCAGGAAGCCCGCGCCGGGCACGACGATGGTCGTCTGGAAGTCGTCGAAGACCTCATGATAGCCGGCCAGGTTCACCGTCAGCCGGCGGTCGAACCATGTTGTTTTCAGGCCCACCTCATACGAATGGACGATTTCGGGTTTCACGACCCCATTGTTGCTGGCGGCGAGCGAGGACGCGGTGGTGCTCAGTTGATAACCGATACCGGGACCCTTGTAACCGCGCGACGCCGTGGCATAGAGCATGGCCTCGGGCAGAAATTGGTATTGCAGGCCCGCGCGGTACGAGATGTTGTTGTAGGTGGTCGACACGGACGTGGCATACGGTCCGAACGGCGCGTCGACGCCGGTGGTGTAACCCGGGATGAGGGGGAAAGCCGACAGATAGGTGCGGTCCATGGACACGTAGTCCTTGTCGGTGGATCGCCTCACGCCGGCAATGAAACGCAGCTTCGATGTGACGTTGAACGTCGCCTCGCCGAAGGCTGCGTAATTGTCGTTGGTCAGACCCGTGTCGAAGTTGTCCGCGAAATACGGCGGGCTGAAGCTGATCGCCAGATCGTCGCGCAGGTGCATCCGAAAGTTGAACAGGCCGACGACATAGTGCAAGCGGTCTTCGACCGGCGAAAGATAGCGAATCTCCTCCGATTTCTGATCGTATTTGATGGTGTCGCGGTTGATCGACTCCTGATTGTACGGGTTGTCCGTGGGCCACGGGTCGAAGGGGTTGTCGTTATAGATGCTACGGTAGGAAACGATGGTGGTGATGGTGCCGTTGCCCAGCGCATAGTCGCCCTGCGCCGTGTAGGCGGCAGTGTGGCCCTTGTCGTAATACGGAGCGTCGATGCCGCGCGCGGTGCGATTGGTGGTCGACGGGGTCGTGCCGTGGGCGAGTTCATAGGCTTGCACCAACGCGCCCGAGTTGAACGGCGTGAAGTTGGCGGGATCGAAGGAACGGATGGTGTAGGCCGTGCCGTTGGCATCATGGCTGGTCCATTCCGCGCTCAAATTCAGATCGAAATCCTCCGTGGCCTGCCAGCGGTATTTCAAACGCGCGCCGGCGCTGTTCTTGTCGTTCATGTCCTGGCCGGTGTTGACCTCGTGAACGGTCCCGTCATGGCTGAACTTCCAGGCGGTCAAACGCAGCGCGGAATCGGCGGTGACCGGCAGATTCACGGTGCCGGAATACTGCCGCAGATTCAGACTGCCGAACGATGCCCGGAGATTCGTCTCCGTCTTGCCGAGCTCGGGTGAGTTGCTGACGATGTTCATGAGTCCGGCCGAGGCGTTCTTGCCGAAGAGCATCCCCTGCGGGCCTTTCAACACTTCGACACTGTGGATGTCGACGAGATCGGCAATCGATCCCACCACGCGTCCGAGCGGTACGCCGTCGAAGGCGACGCCCGCCGACTGCTCGAGGCCGGGTCCGATGCCGAGCGTGCTCACACCGCGTATGCCGAACGCCTCGTTTCCCGGTGTATCGGAATGGTGATACTGAAGGTCTGGGATCACCTGGGTCAGATCCTCGGTATCCGCGAATCCATGCGCCTGCAGGTCCGCTTGAGAGAGCACCGACACGGTGAACGGCACCGTTTGCAGGCTCTCGGCACGCTTGGTGGCGGTAACCACGATCTCGTCGAGCGATTCCGCCCCACCCTTGAACGCATCGGTACCGGCTACACAGAGCGGCATGCTCAGCACGCCCACGAGCCCGCAGATTAAGCCGCCATCGAACCTCGAAATTTGCATGGGCCCACTCCCCGATCGAATTGTTATTGAGATGCTCCGCTCACCCGGGTTGGCGCTGACGCCAGGGGGGCGCCGCGTCACGAATTTGCGGGGTTGAGCCGATAGGGTGCGGTGTGGGGAAAGCAACGAATTTTGGTGGAGCCCGGTGCGCGGGGCGTACTGGCGCGTCACGCGTCGAGGCAGCGCCCGCAATCACAGCGCGACGATGTGCATCGGCAATCATCGTTGTCGCGGCCACCGGCGACTGTGCATCGCTCTTCACGTTGTCTTCCACCCCCAATGTCGTTCTTATCGAGGTGCAAACCAGCAGTTGGATAGTGCGGCGCATGCCAGCAACTTGTCAATATTATCGCTTAATGCGTATTTCGCTCTATCGCTGAGCGCGTTTGTCGAATGTTAGCTGGAAAGGAGTATCGTCTCCGCGTAACGTCGCGAGGGCTGGCAGGCAAGGGGGAGCAATGCGAGTTATCACATACGGACGGCGTGTCATGGGCATGCGGTGGATGATGGCGGTGTTCGGTTCGGTCGCGCTCGTGGGTGTGGCGGTGGCGCAAAGTGCCGTGCATGCACCCGGCGTCGCACCCACGCACGCCGCCGATTTCAGCGGCATCTGGATGCATGCGGAAGAGGCCGATCGATTCAATAAAAAGCTGGAGATGCCCTACCGGCCGGACTGGGCGGCACGCTACCAGCAGATCCGCGAGCGCGGCGCACGCGGTGAACGCATCCACGACGGCACCTCGGAGTGCCTGCCGCCGGGAATGCCGCATTTCTTTTTTTTCATTTATCCCATCGAGATTTTGATGACGCCCGGCCAGGTCACCACCCTGGCCGAATACTTCAACGAGACGCGGCGCATCTTCACCGATGGCCGTGGACACCCGCCGGCGGACGACCTGGAACCGACCTTTCGCGGACATTCCATCGGCCATTGGGAAGGCAAGACGCTGGTCGTCGACACCGTCGGCGTGCGCGCCGACACGGTGTTCTCCGCGCTGGGACAGCCGCACAGCGACAAGATGCACATCATAGAGCGTGTCCGCGCCACCGGACCCGATACGCTCGATTGGGAGGCCACGATCGAGGACCCGGTGGCGTTCGTGCATCCTCTGGTGATCGACTCGAAGCTGAAGCGCGCTCCTGCCAATGACGAGATTCGCGAGTACGTGTGCGAAGAGAGTCGCAACCAAGAGGTCTACGCACCGCGCAAGCCGTAGGTGCGCCACGTCCCTCCTGCCCGCAGTGGCGGATTCAGTGCTATTGAGGCGGGAATTCCGGATAGGCGGGCAGTTCGCCATCGGTACATGACCAGTGGACGCGCGACTCGGAAAATATGTGCGCCTGCGGCGTGATGGGCGCGGCATCGTCCAAGGAGCCTGCCGGAATCATCACCATGTCGGAGTCCTTGGGCTGACGTGGCAGGCGGCTGCCACAATCGGTGCAGAAGGTGTTGGTGAAGCGCTTGGCTTCAGGGACCTTGAATGCACGAACCCGTTCTTCGCCATTGAGCCACGTGAGCGCGGCCGGTTGGAGGAAAAGATTCGAGGCATGCCCCGTTCCCGACACCTTGCGGCAGCGGGAACAGTGACAGTGATAAAAGCGTTTCGGCGCGCCGGTGACCTCATACTTCACGGCACCGCACAAGCAACCGCCCTTGAGAATAGACTGGGCCATAAAAACCTCTGTAACCAGGTTGTTGTGAAGAAGGATGACTCATATGCAGAGTGCAACGGTTGGCGAGTCAGGTATTCCTACACCGGCCATGATTTCAAGGAATGCGGAAGTACCCGGATTTTAGGATCCTATCTGTATGGTGCGGCTGGCCCAAGGGGATACCGTGTCTCGCTTTTGCCTTAGCGATGCCTTCGAATTTTGTCTTTATTGGCATGAAATATATTCGAAGTCCAACGCATAGCATGATGAACGCAAAAAAAATGGCAAAAACCGACGTCGCTATCGGTTCGTAGCGCCAGCCGACTCCGAGCGATACGACCAAGAACGCAGCGCTCAGATGACATTTGTATCTGCCCATTCGGGAGCTTTGTGGAGCAGGTACCCTCCCCCAAGATACGTCGCCTTTCAAAGCGACGGACAACAACGAAGGAAGTATTCCCCACCCCGCGTAGGCGAGAAAAACCCACTCATACCCGGATAAATTGGGTATCACCCGATCGCGCCAATACATCAGTCCCACACCCAGCGCCGCTGCCGCGCCGACGCCGACAAGCAGGCCGGCGCCGATTCTTGCCCAGATTGCGACAGGTTTCGGGTTATTCATGGTCGCAGAACGCCGAGTATGAGGAAGCGAGAGCAGCAATCAACTGCAACGTCATTGACATTAATATAGGCATCTCAGTAACTCAATGGTTCTACCGTATATCGATAAGTCTGGTGCGGCCGTTCATGACGTTGCCGCATCGCGGCCACCACCATGTCGTCAAACTTGTCTGGGATCATTTCGCGCACCCGCCGAAGGCGCAGCAAGATCACCTGCTGACCGCGGCAGCTTGGAGCACACCACCTAAAAAAGACCGAATCTCTGCATGGAGGACGGGCTGAAATGCGGCACGTTCAAAGCCAATGGGATCTCGCGATGGTGCGAAGTGGGGTCCCGACATGGCCGCCGGAAACGGGGTCTGAAACGCATGGTGTCCGGCATTGGGAACGATACGGTGATCTACCTGCCGGGGGTCACGGACGCTGCGCTCAATCAGGTTTACGTGCAGGTGATGCGCGTGTTCGTCTTTTTCTGCTGTGAAAAGTAGAATGGGAACATCCACGTCGGCCAGCGCTCCCTCGGACCAAAACCAGCCGCAGGCCGGTGCCAGTAGCACGAGCGCGCGCACCCGGCGGTCGGGCGAAACGATAATGCGCCGTGGGTTCCCGTCCCTCGTTTCAACGGGCCCCGTATCGGGCCGACCACCCGCAACCGCCAAGGCGGTGTATCCGCCCATGGAGTGGCCGACGACGGCGACATGATCACGCAACAGCGAGTCGCCGACCGCGTCGTCGGCGAATGCCGCGTCGACGACCAGCGAGACGTGCCGGGGCCGGTTTTCCAGGTTTTCGGTCGTACCCTCGAGACTGTTGTCGAGGCGGTTGTTCCCCGGATGTTCAGGCAATGCGACCACGTAGCCCGCTCGTACCAAGCTCGAAGCCAGGTCGCGATAGGTCAGAGACGATCCACCTCCGCCATGGGAGACGACCACCAATGGAAACCGGCCGTTCGCCACGGGCGCATTCAGGGCAACGCTGATCTCATAGGACCCGAAACGGACCGTCCATTCCGGCGCCTTCGTGGGATACAACAACTTTATCGGGATGGCGGCGCCTTGGACCGCATCGTACACATCGGCCGTACGGCAACCCACGTTGAAGCCATGCGTATTCATGTCACACAGCCCAGTCTGTTCCATCGGCGTCGCTGGCTAAGACCGCTTCCGTGTTGATTCGCTTCACTTTTGGGCGGTATTTATTTTTGGCTAAATTCAAGTCATAGGTTGCTGCATCGCGAGCCACGACTCGGCCGAGGTGCCAAGCACTTTCTCGCGCCGGATCGCGGCTCGGCGCCGTATGATGGCGCTCCGCCGCCCGATGACGCCTCTCGCGGCCCAACCGTATCCCGCATCCCGCATC
>CAZZYJ010000182.1:0-6732 GCA_964658215.1 uncultured Steroidobacteraceae bacterium
CACTGGCCGGCGAAGGCCGCATCCTGTGACGGCCACCGTCTACGGCGCTCCGGAGGGCTACGACGCCCTGCTGCTCGCGCGTCGCCGGGCCGAGCACACGGGTGCGTTGCTGCACGTCTGCCGCGACGATGCGCGGATGGCGCGCCAGCCGCGCGACGGTGACAGGCAGCAGATCGACCGCACTACGGCTAGGCACATTGTACAGGATGACGGGCACCGCCGACGCGTCCGCCGCGGCGGAGAAATGCCGGTACAGCCCTTCCTGCGGCGGCCGGTTGTAATACGGGGTCACCACCATGACGCCATCCACGCCGAGCGACGACAGTTCCCGCGTGCGCGCCACCGTGGCGGCGGTGGCATTCGTGCCGGTTCCGACCACCACGCTCAACCTGCCGTGGCAACGCGCCACCGTCCGCCGGGTCAGCTCGCCGATTTCGGCGCCCGTCAGGGACGGCGATTCGCCCGTGGTCCCGGCGACCACGATGCCGTCGCTGCCCTGGTCCAGATGAAAATCCAACAGCCGATCCCAGGCCGGCCAATCCACGCTGCCGTCGTTCGTCATCGGCGTGACCATTGCCACCAGGCTTCCAGAAAACATCGGCGCTCCCCGGCAAATAGAACTACCTTAAGTTGCGGACATGCACCCTGGCAAGCGTCCATCCGGTAGAATTTGCGCCGATGAAACAACATATCGTGATTTCCGCCGTGGGCGGCGACCGCGTCGGCATGGTCCATGAACTCTCCAAGGCGATCGCCGACTGCGGCGGAAGCATCAGCGAAAGCCGCATGACTGCGCTTGGCAGCGAATTTGCAATGGTGCTCCTGGTCAACGGCAACTGGCATACGCTGGCGAAGCTCGAGGGCGAATTCAAGAAGCTGGGCGACGCCACCGGCATGAACATCCAACTGCGGCGCACCGAGGAGCGTGCGGCACGCAACGACATGCTGCCCTACTCCATCGACGTCGTCTGTCTGGACCAGACCGGCATCGTGGCGGGGCTCGCGGGTTTTTTCACGCAGCGTGGCGTGGACATCGCCGAACTGTCGACACGCGCCTACGCCGCCGCGCACACCGGCGCGCCGATGTTCTCGGTGCAGATGATCGTGAACGTCCCGAGCCGGCTGCACATCGGCGTGCTGCGCGAGGAGTTCATGGATTTTTGCGACCACTTGAACCTGGACGCCATTTTCGAACCTGTGAAGAACTGAGCCCGAGACCATGACCACCAACGAACCGAACACGTGCGAACTGAACGCGAAGGCGCCCGCCTTCACCCTCGAGGGCACCGGCGGCCCCTGGTCCCTGCGGGACGCGGCGGGGGGCAACGTGGTGCTGTATTTCTATCCCCGCGACAACACCCCGGGCTGCACGCAGGAGGGTGAAAGCTTCGGCCTCGCCCACCCGCAGTTCACCAAGCTCGGCACGGAGGTGTTCGGCCTGTCCCCCGACAGCGTGGCGTCGCACCAGAAATTCAAGGCCAAGATGGCATTTCCCTTCGAGCTCCTCAGCGATCCCGAGCAGGTCGTGTGCAAGCTGTACGACGTGATCCGGGAAAAGAGCATGTACGGCAAAAAATACCTGGGCGTCGAGCGCAGCACCTTCCTGATCGACGCGCAGGGCGTGCTGCGCCGGGAATGGCGCAAGGTCAAGGTCACGGGCCATGCCGAGGCGGTGCTGGCCGCAGTGCAGGCGCTGTGACGGAGCAGGGCCGGACGGAGGCGGTGGCGGCGGTCCGCGGGCGCCAGGCGAAGCAGGGGCGGCGCATCTTCGTGCTCGACACCAACGTGTTGATGCATGACCCCACCGCGATATTCCGCTTCGAGGAACACGACGTCTACATTCCGATGACCGTGCTCGAGGAGCTGGACGCGGGCAAGAAAGGCCTCTCGGAAGCCGCGCGCAACGTGCGCCAGGTCAGCCGGTTCCTCGACGAGCTGATGACCGACGCCACCAAGAAGCAGATCGATCGCGGGCTCGCCCTGCCGTCGACCGCGCCCATCGGTCCCGGCAAGAGGCAGCCCGGCGGCCGCCTGTACTTCCAGACTCAGCTGCTCGAATCCGTCCTTCCCGACAGCCTACCCGGCCACGGCGCCGACAACGCCATCCTCGCGAACACGCTGGCACTGCAGCAAAAATTTCCCGAAGCGCGGGTGACGCTGGTGTCCAAGGACATCAATCTGCGCATCAAGGCCGCCATCGTCGGCGTGCAGGCGGAGGATTATTCCAGCGACAAGACCATCGAGGACGCCGACCTCTTGGTCAGCGGCGTGCAGAAACTCCCGGCGAATTTTTGGGACAAGCATGGCAAGGGCATGGAATCCTGGCAGCAGCAGAGCCGCACCTTCTACCGCATCCGGGGCCCGCTGGTGCGCGAATGGCAGACCAATCAATTCGTGTACGACGCCGGCGACAACGGCGTCGAAGCCATCGTGCGCAAAATCGAGAACGACTCGGCGGTATTGGAGCTGACGCTGGATTACCGTACCGAGCGCAACAACGTCTGGGGGGTCAATTCGCGCAATCGAGAGCAGAACCTCGCGTTGAACCTGTTGATGGATCCGGAGATCGACTTCGTGACCGTGCTCGGACCCGCAGGCACCGGAAAAACCCTGCTCACGCTCGCCGCAGGACTTGCCCAGACGCTCGACCACAACCGCTTCAGCGAAATCATCATGACGCGCGTGACCATCCCCCTGGGCGAGGACATCGGCTTTCTGCCGGGGACCGAGGAGGAGAAAATGGAGCCGTGGATGGGCGCCCTGATGGACAACCTCGAGGTGCTCACGCAGAGCCAGCCGGGGGGAACCTGGGGTCGCGGCGCCACCAACGACCTGCTCCGGCACCGCATCAAGATCAGATCCTTGAATTTCATGCGCGGCCGGACGTTCCTCAACCGCTTCATCATCATCGACGAGGCGCAGAACCTGACGCCCAAGCAGATGAAGGCGCTGGTGACGCGCGCGGGCCCCGGCACCAAGATGATCTGCCTGGGCAACATCGCGCAGATAGACACGCCCTACCTGACCGAGACCACGACGGGACTGACCTATGTCGTCAATCGATTTCATGGCTGGAGCTATTCGGGGCACATCACGCTGGTGCGGGGCGAGCGGTCACGGTTGGCGGACCACGCCTCCGAAGTTCTCTGAGCGAACTTTGCGGCCCGTCGAGGGCTCCAATGTCTCTACTGGAGGCTGAATGATCCGATACAGACCGCTGGCCGCCTTTACCGCCGCCCTCGCCCTGGGCGCGGGCGCAGCCTCCGGTTGGGCGGTGGGGTTGAGCGCCACCGACCAGGATCTGCCGGACATGGGCAGTCCCGCCAATGCCGCCGTCTCGCTCGACGAGGAGTATCAGGCGGGCTTGGGCTGGTTCCGCGGCATGGCCCAGGGCGGCGAGGTCGTCGAAGATCCCGAGCTCGGCGATTACGTGCAGGAGATCGGCCACAGCCTCTCGAGCCGTGCGGAGGAAGGCCAGCATCAGTTCTATTACTTCGTGGTGCGCGATCCCGTCATCAACGCCTTCGCGATGCCCGGCGGTTTCATCGGCATCAACAGCGGGCTGATACTCGCGACGCGCACCGAGGACCAGCTCGCCGGGGTGATGGCGCACGAGACGGCCCACGTCACGCAGCGGCATCTCGTACGCGGACTCATCGACCAGAGCCACGCCGGCCTCATGTCGACCGCCGCCATGCTCGCGGCCATTCTGCTGGGTGCGACGGCGGGCCACGGCTCGCCGGGTGCCATGGAGGGTGCCATCCTCGCCACCCAGGGCGCCGCCATCCAGCATCAGATCAACTACACGCGCGCGAACGAATTCGAGGCTGACCGCATCGGCATCGGCACCATGGCGGACGCCGGCTACGATCCGTTGGGAATGGCGAGCTTCTTCCAGGAGCTGGAAAAGAATTCGCCCTCCCCCGATCGCGTCAAGGCCATCGAGTTCTTGATCGATCACCCGCTGTCGGCCGAGCGGGTCGCCGAAGCGCGCAATCGCGCCGAACAGATCGGGCGGGTGCGTCACACCGACTCCATGAGCTATCTGCTGATGCGCGAACGCCTGCGTTCGATCGCCGGCAATCCGCAGGCGGCGCGCACGTATTACGTCAACCTCAGAAAGAACGGTGCCGGCCTCAACGTCGAGGAGCGCTACGGCAAGGCCGTCGCGGACATCGCGCTGCGCAATCCGGCCGCGGCGATTCCCGACCTGCAGGCACTGCTGCGCGAGCACCCCCGGGTGATCCAGTTCTACAGCGGACTGGGCGAGGCGTATCTCGCCAACGGCCAGCCGCGCGAATCCCAGGAGCTGCTGGACAAGGCATTGGGATTGTTTCCGCGCAACGTACCCATCACGCTGCGCATGGCGGAGACGCTCATGCGCGAGAACGACAACAAGCGGGCCCAGGGCCTGCTCGACGATTTGTTCAACACGGTGCAGCCCACCCCGGCCCAGGCCAAGCTCATCGCCAAGGCGGCGTACGCCGCCGGCAACATCGGCGACTCGTACTATTACATGGCGTATTTCTACCTGATGAGCGGAGACCTGAAGATGGCCTCCAGCCAGCTGCAGCTCGCGCTCGGCCTGCCGGAGTTGAATCCCATCCAACGCGCGCGCATGAGTTCTATGCTGGAGGAAGTCCGCGCGGCCATGCCAAAGGATCAAAAGAATACCGTCGCCGAGGACGGCGGCGGTCCCGGTGACGGCAGCGCGCGGCACTTCGATCCGGCCGCGATCCACTGAACACCGGCCGCGCCAACCCTGTATCGTAGCGCTGCCTTATCAAAGCCCGTACGGAGAGATAGACATGACGAAGGAATGGTTCGCGCGAGGCGCGCTCGCCGTGTGTGCCACCGCGCTCAGCGCGTGTGTCACCCTGCCGCCCAATACGCAGCGTTCGCCGCAGGACCCCTGGGAGTCCTTCAACCGCGGCGTCTATAAATTCAACGACACGCTCGACCGCGCGGTGGCGAAACCCGTGGCCAAGGCCTATGTGAAGGTGGTGCCCGAACCGCTGCGCATCGGCGTGAGCAATTTCTTCGCGAATCTCGAAACACCGACGGTGTTGATCAATGATGCGTTGCAGGGCAAGTTCCTGGCCGCGGCCAACGACCTGGGACGCTTCGTGCTCAATACCACCGTCGGCGTCGGCGGGCTCCTCGATCCGGCGACCTCGGCGGGTCTGGACCGCAACAACGAAGACTTCGGGCAGACGCTCGGCAAGTGGGGCGTGCACCCGGGCCCTTTCCTCGAGCTGCCGATCCTCGGTCCGTCCGACGTGCGTGACGCGCCCGCTCGCGTGGTGGATACCTACACCAATCCGCGTCAATACATCGACAACAACTACATCAGCTACGGCCTCTATCTGCCGGACTTCATAGATCGACGCGCCGCACTGCTGTCGTTGGACGACACCCTGAAAAACATATACGACCCTTACGCTTTCGTGAGGGATGCGTACCTGCAGCGCCGCGCCTACCTGGTATCGGACGGCGCGGCCACGCAGGACGAACCCTTGATCGATCCGGAGGCACCGGACGGTGCCGTGCCGGACACGTCGACCCAACGCGATGCGGCAAAGCCGCCGGGTGAGCCGCGGCCCGACGCGGTACCCTCCGCGGCGCCTCCGCACTGACCCGGGCGCCGCACGCACGCGACGGAGCGGCCGCGCGGCGTGCGGACGGTGTTACGCGGGCCCGCCCCGCGCGCCGACCGCCCGCCGTCGACCGCCTGCCATCAACCGGCGAGGGTCAACAATTCCTCGACGTCGCTCAGGCGGGCGATCTGGTGCAGCTGCATGGGAATGTTGTCGTAACGTAACGGCTGCCGCGCCGCTCGCGCGACGCTCAGCCATTCGATGAGCAATGCCAGACCGGCGCTGTCGCTCGAAGTGATGCCCTGCAGATCGATCACGGCGGCATGACCCCGTCGCACCGCGTCACTGCCCTCTCTCAGCAACGCGCTGACGGACGTCAGATCCAGCGATCCGAGGACGCGCGAACGTCCATCCGTCAGCACCTCGAAGGTGGCCGTCACCGGCCCCGTCCGTTTCAATTGTCCGAACCCTTCACCACACTGTGCGGTGCGACCTTGCCGTCGGTTTCCAGGCGGTTGATCACCTCGTCCAGCCCCTTCTGCTGAATTTCGGACGCGAAATCCGTGCGAAAGCTCTTCACGTAGGAAATGCCTTCGATGACCACGTCCCACGCCTTCCAGCCCGCGTCCGTCCTGCGCAGGCTGAAGTTCACCGGCACTTTCTCACCGCTGGATTTCTTGACCTCGGTGCGCACCGTGGCGCTGGTATCGCCGGGTTCGCCCTTGTAGGGCAGGATGACGAAACGGTCGGCGGTGAAATTGAGCAGCGCCGCGCCGTAGTTGTGCAGCAACGAATGGTAGAACGCGTCGACGAAACGTTTCTGCTGATCCGGGGTGGCGGTCCGCCAGCTCTGGCCGAGTACGAGACGCGCCGAATATTCGCTGTCGAAATTCGGCAACAGCACCGTGGCGACCAGCGAATCCAGCTTGGCCGGATCCTTCTGGTAGGTGGCGCGATTGGCGTCGAGCTCGGTCAACATGCGTTTCGCCGAATTTTCCACCAGCTGTTCGGGCCCGAGGGTGCTGGACGCGGCGGCGGGAGCGGCCCCGGTGGCCGGCGCCGCGGTCTGCGCGCCGACAGGCGAGGCGGCCGCCGCCAGAGCGGTCAGTCCCGCGCCGCCCGGGCTCTCGCGGAC
>CAZZYJ010000183.1:0-6719 GCA_964658215.1 uncultured Steroidobacteraceae bacterium
GCCTAGGGCCTAGTAGCCTAGTGACTAGCGCCTAGAGCCTGGCGCCGCCGGATCGAGAAGCAGCGGTGGATGCGCGGGTTGCGTTCGAAATCCTTCGGCAGGGTCGCCGCGCTCAGATCCTCGACGTCGAGGTCGGCGAGGGCGTCGGCATCGAGTTTGAAGCGCGTGTAGTTGGTCGAAAAGACCAGCCGCCCCGACGGCCGCAGCAGCTGCAGGGAGCGGCGGATCATGCCGACGTGGTCGCGCTGCACGTCGAGCACGCCCTCCATGCGTTTCGAATTCGAGAACGTCGGCGGATCGACGAAGATCAGGTCGAAGCGCGCGCCCCAGGTCGCCTGATTCTCCAGCCACTGCAGACAGTCCGCCCGGAACAGCTCGTGCACCTCGCTGCCGAAGCCGTTCAGCAGCAGGTTCTCGTGTGCCCAGTCCAGATAGGTGTTCGACAGGTCGACGCTGGTGGTGCTGCGCGCACCGCCCGCCGCCGCGTACACCGTCGCGCTGCCCGTATAGCAGAAGAGGTTCAGGAAATCCGCGTCCTGCGCCCACTCGCGCAGCTGCTGGCGGATCATGCGATGGTCGAGGAACAAGCCCGTGTCCAGATAATCGCGGAAGTTGACCCAGAACTTGAGCCCGTTCTCGCGCACCACGTGGCGCTCGGCCACGTTCTCGCGTTTCTCGTACTGCTCGCTGCCCTTCTGCGGCTTGCGCACCCGGGAGTGGACGTGCGAAGACGGCACGCCCAGCACCTCGGGCAGCACCGCGAGCACCTCGCGGCGGCGTTCGCGCGCGCTCTCCGGGTCCACCGTCTTCGGCGGCGCGTACTCCTGCACGTAGACGTGCGGCGTCTCGTGGCCGTACAGGTCGATGGCGAAGGCGTATTCCGGCATGTCGGCGTCGTACACGCGGAAACACTCGATGTGCTCGCGCTGCGCCCAGGCCTGCTGGCGCTGCAGATTCTTGCGCAACCGGTTGGCGAACATCTGCGCCCCCGGCCGCGCCGACCAGTCCGCGCGCACTTCCGCCGCGGGGCGCTGCGCGCTCGCCTCGTTCAATTCGAAGCGCAGCAGCCGGCACTCCAGGGTGCCGTTCAAGAACCGGTGCGTGCGCCGGGCATACACCCCGAGGTTGCGGGCGAGCGCCGCATTACCGGTGAGCACCGCCGCGTGCCAGCCCTGGAACCGCTCGCGCAGCACCAGCCCGAGTTCCGAGTACAGCGCCGGCAGACCGGACTCCGCCCCGATGCGTTCGCCGTAGGGCGGATTGGTCACGACGATGCCCGGCACCGCCGCCCGCGGGGCATCGCCGCCCTCGCCCTCGCCACCGCCACCCGCCCCCGCCCCGGCACCGCCCTCCGGTCGCACCACCTCGGCCAGCGCCCGCTTTTCCACGTGCACCCAGTCCGCGACGCCGGCGCGTTCGACGTTCGCGAGCGCCATGCGCACCGCCTCGGCGTCGATGTCCGAGCCCAGGATGCAACGCCGTGGCGTGCGCGCCGCGCCGCGCACGCGCGCCTCCGCGCACAGGCGCTCCCAGAGCGCGGCGTCGTGACCCCGCCAGCCGGTGAATCCGAAATAAGCTCGGCCCAGGGCCGGCGCCCGGTCGGCCGCGATGAGCGCCGCCTCGGTCAGGAAGGTGCCCGAGCCGCACAGGGGGTCGAGCAGCGTGCCGCCCTGGGCATGCACCGCCGGCCACCCGGCCCGGAGCAGCACCGCTGCCGCGACATTTTCCTTGAGCGGGGCCCGCCCCCCTTCGCCCCGGTAGCCGCGCCGATGCAGACTCTCGCCGGAGAAATCCACCGACAGCAACGCCGCCGGACCCTCGACGTGCAGATGCAGCAGGACGTCGGGACGCTCCGGCTTGACGTTGGGACGCTCGCCCGTGGCGTCGCGCAAATTGTCGACCACCGCGTCCTTCAACAGCTGCGAGCCATAAATCGTGTGACGGATGGACTCGTTGCCGCCGCTGCAGTCGCAGGCGAGCGTCGCGCCGGGAGCGATGTGCTCACGCCAGTCGATGCGGTTCACCGCGTCGTACACGTTCTTCGAGCTGCTCGCGTCGATCGAGCCCACGCTCAAGAGCACCCGCGTTGCCGTGCGCGACCACAGGCACGCACGGTATCCCACCTCGAGCGTGCCCTGAAATTTCACGTCGTGGCTGCGCTCACGCACGTCCGACGCACCGAACTGCGTCAGTTCCTCGGCCAGCACCGAGGCCGCGCCCACCGGCGCCGTCGCGATCCAGTACAGCACGTTGTCGTTCACGTACCCCCACCGGGCAGCTCGCGCCAAGGCAGATCCGGCCGGCGTGTCAGATGGCGCTGCAGGATGCGGTACACGTCCACGTCGAACGCCACCGCCGTCGGTCGTTTGGCGAGCTCGGCGAGTTCCTCCTCGCAGCGCGCCGTCCCCACATAGGTCCAGTGATCGACCACCACGAACTCGTCGCGCCCCTCACGGAGGGCGACGCGGCCCGGAAAGGGCCACGGCTTGAGCTTCAAGGCCGCCAGCGCCATCTTCAGCCGCAGGTGATGCAGCGCCGGCGGCTCCTTGCCGACACACGCGCCCTTGCACCGGCCGAGCTGGTGCGCGAAGCACGAACCGGCGCCCTCCTCCAGGCCCAGGGTCTTGAGACACAGCAGCTGCGCCCGCGCGATCTCGCCGAGCGCCCGGCGCGCATCCTTCTGGGAATGGAACACCCCGAAGCAGTCCGCCAGTTGCACAGGCGCGAGCTCGTCGATCGCCGCCAGGACCACCCGCGAGGGCGCCTCGCCCGTCAGCAGCGTGAAACTCTGCGCCTGGGACTTGAGCCGCTTGTTGTACAGCGGCCTCTGCACCTTGATCATCTGCGACTCCTGCAGCTGCGCGCCGAGATCGCCCGCCGTCTCCAGCCAGTCCACCCGGCGCACCTGCGCCGCCAGCCGCCGTTCCTTCGACTCGGTGTGCTCGGTGGTGAAATGACTGAGCACCCGCGTGCGCAGGGACACGCTCTTGCCGATGTACAGCAGCACGTCGCCCTCGCCGTAGAACCGATAGACGCCCGGCCCTTCCGGCAGCTCGTCGGCCAGTTCGGCCGGCAGATGGGCGGGCAGGCGGTGGGCACCCAGCACCGCCTGCGCGGCGCCGGCGAGTTTTTCCGCCGCCAGTTCGCGGCACCACACCGACCACAGATCGCTCAAGACCCGCGCGTCGCCGAGCGCCCGATGCCGCGCACTGCACGTCAGGCCATGGCGCTCCATCACCACGTCGAGATTGTGACGGGGAAATTCCGGGAAGAGCCGCCGCGACAGTTTCACCGTACACAGCACCTTCGCCGTGAAGCGCAGTTCCAGCCGTCTGAACTCGGCGCGCAAAAAGGAATAGTCGAAACGGGCATTGTGCGCGACGAACACCGGCGCCCCCGCGGCCGTCAGCTTCTCGAGCACCACGGCCGCGACGTCGCCGAAACACGGCGCGTCCGCCACCATGGCATTGGTGATGCCGGTGAACGACTCGATGTACGGCGGGATGAGGCATTGCGGGTTCACGAGCGAACTCCACTCCTCCACCACCTCGCCGTTGCGCCTGCGCACGATGCCCACTTCGGTGATCCGGTGAAAGGCGGCATTGCCGCCGGTGGTCTCCAGATCGACGAACACGAGCTCCTGCGGAAGGAGGCCGGCCTCAGCCGCTGCCATCGAGGGACAGCAGCGAACCATACAGGTCCGGGCGACGGTCGCGGAACACCCCCCAGGCTTCCCGGTAGCGACGCACCTCGTCCAAATCGAACGACGCGGTCAGCACGCTCTCGCTCACCCGGTCGGCCTCCGCCACCTTCTCGCCGGTGGGGGCCGCGATGAACGACGAGCCATAGAAGGTCATGGTGTGTTTCTCGCCCTGCTCCGTGCCCACCCGGTTCGAGGCCACCAGCGGCATGACGTTGGCCGCCGCGTGACCCTGCATGGTGCGCTGCCAATGCGCACTCGAGTCGAGGCTCGCATCCTGCGGCTCCGAGCCGATGGCGGTCGGGTACAGCAGGATCTCCGCCCCCTTGAGCGCGAGGCAGCGCGCGGTTTCCGGAAACCACTGATCCCAGCAGATCGCGGCGCCGATCCTCGCGAACTGCGTCTCGAACACCCGAAAGCCCGTGTCGCCGGGCGAGAAGTAGAACTTCTCGTGGTAGCCCGGCCCCTCCGGAATGTGCGACTTGCGATAGCTGCCGAGCACCGCACCGTCGGCATCGACCATCACCAGCGAATTGTAGAACGCCTGGTTGGCACGTTCGAACACGCTCACCGGCAGGACCACGCCGAGCTCCCGCGCCAGGCCGCGGAAGTGCTCCACCGCAGGATGCTGCGCCAGCGGTTTCGCCAGGTCGAAATGACGCGGCGAATGGTCCTTGCAGAAATACGGCGTCTCGAACAGCTCCTGGATCAGGATGATGTTCGCACCGCGCGCGGCCGCCGCACGTATCAATCCTTCGGCGCGTGCCATGTTCGCATCGCGATCCCAACTGCACGCCATTTGCGTGGCGGCTACGGTGACTTTGCTCATGACGCTATGCTACCTCGCCCCGCTCAGAACGTGGGCGGTGAACTCGCGCTCACGAGCTCGCATTCCTCGCGCCCCGGGTTGCGAAACCGGTGCGGAATCGAACTGCGGAAGTAATAGGCGTCGCCCGCCGTCAGCAGCCGCGAATCGCCCCCCACGGTGAGCTCGATGCGGCCCTTGACGACCACCCCGCCCTCCTCGCCCGCGTGCAGCAGCATCTCGTCCCCCGTATCGGCATTCGGCGCATAGCGCTCGTGCAGGATGGACATGCTGCGCTTGCTCAAGCGCCCGCCCACCAGGCGCAGCTCGACGTTGCCGGTGCCGATGTCGGCGAGCTGCTCGCGCGGGAAGAACACCTCCGGTTTGCCGCCGAGATCCAAGGTGAAGAAATCCGCCAGGGCCATGGGAATGCCGTCCAGCACCTTCTTCAGGGAACTCACCGACGGGCTGACCCGATTCTGCTCGATGAGCGAAATCAGGCCGTTGGTGACCCCCGCGCGCTTGGCCAGTTCACGCTGCGACAGCCCGTACATCTGCCGTACGGCTTTCAGATGGGAACCCACGTCGATGCTCATGTTGTGCATTATATTAAACAGTTGACGCCTGTAGCGAGCAAAAATTGAGCCTGGTGTCGATTTTCTTTATCATCGGACCACCAACCTGGAGAGGACCGCCATGAACGCCCAGCTCACCCCCGCCCCCGCGCCTGTCGACCTCGATGCGTTCTGGATGCCCTTCACCGCCAACCGCCAGTTCAAAGCCAGCCCCCGCCTGCTCGCCCGGGCGGAGGGCATGTACTACTGGACCCCCGAAGGACGCGAAGTGCTGGACGCCGTGGCGGGCCTGTGGTGCGTCAACGCCGGCCATTGCCGGCGCGAAATCACCGCGGCCGTGGCGCTGCAGCTCGATACCATGGAGTTCGCCCCCACTTTTCAGATGGGACACCCCATCGCGTTCGAGCTGGCATCGCGGCTGGCCGAACTCGCGCCGCCCGGCCTCGACCGCGTGTTCTTCACCAACTCCGGCTCGGAATCCGTCGATACCGCGCTGAAGATCGCCATCGCCTACCATCGCGCCCGCGGCGAAGGACAGCGCACCCGCTTCATCGGGCGCGAGAAGGGCTACCACGGCGTCGGCTTCGGCGGCATCTCCGTGGGCGGCATGATCAACAACCGCAAGGCCTTCGCCGCCTCGATGCTGCCCGGGGTGGATCACCTGCCGCACACCCTCGACATCGGCCACAACGCCTATTCACGCGGACTGCCGCACTGGGGCATGCACCTCGCCAACGAACTCGAACGCCTGATCGCCCTGCACGACGCCTCCACCATCGCCGCCGTGATCGTCGAGCCCATCTCCGGGTCGGCCGGCGTGGTGCTGCCGCCGCTGGGGTATCTCAAGCGGCTGCGCGAGATCTGTGACAGTCACGACATCCTGCTGATATTCGACGAGGTGATCACCGGCTTCGGGCGCATCGGCCAACCGTTCGCCGCGCAGGCCTTCGACGTGACGCCGGACCTCATGGCCACGGCCAAGGGGCTCACCAACGGGGCGGTGCCCATGGGCGCCGTGTTCGCGCAGCGCAAGGTTCACGACGCCTTCATGCACGGTCCCGAGAATGCCATCGAGCTCTTCCATGGCTACACGTACTCGGCGCATCCCGTCGCCTGCGCCGCCGCGCTCGCCACCCTGGACGTGTACCGCGACGAAGAGCTGCTCACCCGCGCCGCGGCCTTGAGTGCCACGTGGGAGGACGCCGTGCACTCCGTGCGCGGTGCACCGCACGTCGTCGACATCCGCAACTACGGCCTGATCGGCGCGGTGGAGCTGGAAACCCGCCCCGGCAAGCCCGGCGCCCGCGGCTACGACGTGTTCACCCGGTGTTTCGAACGCGGGGTCATGGTGCGGCAGAGCGGCGACACCATCGCCATGTCACCGCCGTTGATCATCGAGCCCCGGCAGATCGCGCAGATCGTGGAAACCCTCGCCGACGTGATCCGCGCGACGCCGTAACAGCGACCGCCCCGCCGGCCGCCCGGCGGTGGACGGGCCGGTGGATTCCATGTAACGCGTGAATTCCTGCTGGTAGTGATTGCTCAGGCGAATCTGCTCGCCCGCCGGCGCTCTGTCCTTGAGCTTGAGGAACCAGATCGCCTCCTCCTCGTAGAGGTGGTGGACCACGGCGCCGCGCAG
>CAZZYJ010000184.1:0-2351 GCA_964658215.1 uncultured Steroidobacteraceae bacterium
GCGCGCGACCTCTCGCCGTGGCGGGCGCCTGCGTGCTGTTCGGCCTCTCCGATGCGCTCGGCCTGCGCCTGCAGGGGGTGGGGCTGCCGAACCAGATCACGGACAGCGCACCCTATGTCGTGACGCTCGGCGCGCTGCTGATCGCGGGGCTGCGGGCGCGTCGCGCCGGGGCAATAACTTGACTGACACGTTGCAATTGTTATCAATCCATATAAAGATTGTTAACAATCTATCGGTGTAAAGGAATGGTCATGTCCAGCGATACCTCCACCACCTCCACCACCCGCACCGCGACATCGCCGCTCGATGCGGTGGGCGCCGGACGCCGCGACTTCGACGCCGTGCCGCTGATCGATCTCGCGGCGATGCTCGACGGCGGCCCGGTGGCGCGCGAGCGCGTCGCCGCGCGGCTGCGCGATGCGTGCATCGACGTGGGTTTCTTCTACATCGCGAACCACGGCGTGCCGCAGGATCTGATCGACGCGATGTTCGCGCTGGCACCGCGCCTGTTCGGCCTGGAGCTGGCCGACAAGATGCGCTGGCACGTCAAACTGTCCTCGCATTTTCTGGGCTATGTCGCGCTCCGCGACGAGAACGCCGATCCCGCCGCGGGCACGGGCGACCTGCACGAGGCCTTCGATTTCGTGCCGGAGGACGTGCGGCTCGCGGACGATTTCCTGGCCGGCGATTTCCGACGTGCCGGCAACCTGTGGCCGGACGTCCCGGGCTTTCGCGAACTCGCGACGCGTTACGGCATTGCGATGCGTCTGCTCGCGCGGCGCCTGTTCGCCGCCTTCGCGCTCGCCCTGAACCTGCCCGAGGATCATTTCAAGGACCTCGCCGGCGCGCCGATGGCGCTGATCCGTCTGCTGCACTACCCGGCGCAGCCCGGTCCCTTCAGCGAAGAGACGCTGGGCACCGGTGCGCACACCGATCACGAGTGCTTCACCATTTTGTGCCAGGACACCCTGCAAGCCCTGCAGGTGCGCAACCGGCGCGGCCAATGGATCGACGCGCCGCCGCTGCGCGGTACCTTCGTCATCAACATCGGCGATCTGATGGCGCGCTGGACCAACGGCATCTTCGCCTCGACCTATCATCGCGTGGCGAATCTGACCGGCCGGGCGCGTTACTCGCTGCCCTGCTTCGTCGGTGCCAATGCCGATGCCCTCATCGAGGCGCTGCCCGGCTGCGTGAGCGCGGAGCGCCCCGCGCGGTACGCGCCCGTGCTCGCCGGCGAGTACGTGGCGAACGCCATCTATCATTCGCTGAACGACAAGACCGCGGTCAACCCGATCAAGGAACTGATGAAGGACCCAGGGGCGCCGTGAACGACGTACCCGATGTGCGGTCCGATCCGGCCGGCGTGGCGCCCGGGCTCCTTTCGCTGCAGACCATCGTCGAACAGGGTATGTGCGTGGGCTGCGGCCTGTGCCAGAGCATCGCCGGCGACGGCCGCGTACGGCTGCACATGGTGGGCGAGTGCGGCGAACGCCCGCAGTCGCTCGCGCCGCTGGACGAGGGCACCTCGAGGGCGATCAACGACGCCTGCCCCGGCATCCATTGCGAGGGCGTGGGCACCGGGACGGGCGATCCCGCCATCGAGGTGCATACGCTCTGGGGTCCCACGCTGTCGATGGCCACCGGCCACGCCACCGACCCGCAGGTGCGCTTCCATGCCTCGTCGGGCGGTGCGCTGAGCGCGCTGGGCCGCTACCTCCTGGACAGCGGCGAGGTGGATTTCATACTGCACGTGGCGGGCGCGGCCGACGCGCCGCTGCGCACGGTCGCGCATTCGAGCTTCGGCGTGGACGAGGTGATGCAGGCCTCCGGCTCTCGTTACGGACCGGCCGCGCCGCTGCTCGACTTCAAGGCGGTGCTGGACCGCGGCCGCCCGTTCGCCTTCATCGGCAAGCCCTGCGACATCTCGGCGATCCGCAACTACGCGCGGCTCGACCCGCGCGTCGACGAACTGTTGCGCTACACCCTGAATTTCTTCTGCGGCGGCGTCTCCGAATTCGGCAAGACGCTCGACTACGTGCGCAAGGCCGGCCTGACGGAAGCCGAGGTGTCGCATCTGCGCTATCGCGGTGACGGCTGCCCCGGCCCCATGGTCATGCAGTCCCATGACGGGCGGCGGTTCACCTTCGACTACAACGAGATGTGGGAGGACGAGAACCGCTGGCAGCTGCAGTTCCGCTGCAAGATCTGTCCGGACTCCATCGGCGAATGCGCCGATATCACGGTGGCCGACGTCTGGCCCGGCGGCAAACCCGACACCGAGGGCTTGGGGTTCAACGGCTTCATCGCGCGCACGAGGCGCGGCGCCCGCTTGCTGCAGGCGGCGGTGA
>CAZZYJ010000184.1:2361-6701 GCA_964658215.1 uncultured Steroidobacteraceae bacterium
GCGTATGTGAGCGAGAGCTTTCTGGGCGATGGCTCGACGACGGAGTTCGTGCTGGGTGAGGCCGCGTTTCGCGGGACGCAACAGGCGAGATCACTGATCGCGGACAGCTTTGCCGGCGCGGCGGTGAATGCGGCGGCGATCACGCTGACCGAGGACCTCGACTACGCGGGGCTGGAGCTCGCGCAGGGCTCCCACTCGCGCCGCAAGCAGGGCTTGAAGTCCCGGCTGCGCGCCCTGCATGACGCCGGCGTGCCGGTGCCCCGCTTCGAAGGATTGCGGCTGGACGCCGCCGATGCCCTGCTCGACGACACGGCCCGACACGCCCACTACGAGGGCATGCGCGAACGCCTGCGTCGTGGCGATCATCTCGTGCCACCGCCCGCCCACGACGTCCCCACCGCCAACGCCGTGGGCACGACACCCGACCACCCTTGAGGATATCCCGTATGCCCAGATCTTCGGCCCTGCTGCCCGCCGTCTCCCTTTTCCTGATGTCGGGCCTCGCCCCGGACCGTCCTGCCGCCGCCGCCGCGGCCGACGACGTCGCGCTCGACGAGGTGGTGGTCACCGCCCGCAAGCGCGAGGAAAATCTACGGGACGTCCCCGTCAGCATCGGCGTGATCGAGGGCGCCGCGCTCGACAATCTGCACGTCGAGGACCTTGAGGACATCACGCGCATACTGCCCGGGGTGTCCTTCGCCGCGCATCAGAACGGACCGGCGGGCCAGGGTCAGGACAACATCACCATCCGCGGCATCAGTTCCACCGTCGGCAACCCGACCGTGGGCATCTATGTCGACGAGGTTCCGCTGGTCACCCTCACCGGCTACGAGGGCAACGCCGAGCCGCGCCTGGTGGACATCGAGCGGGTGGAAGTGCTGCGCGGACCGCAGGGCACGCTGTACGGCGCGAGTTCCGAGGGCGGCACGGTGCGCTTCGTCACCCCCGACCCGGACTCGCACGCCTTCAGCGCCCGCGTCAAACAGGATGTCTCCTACACCAAGCACGGCAGCGTGAACTACGACACCCAGGGCGTCGTCAACATTCCCGTCATCGCCGACGTCTTCGCGCTGCGCGTGTCGGCGGAATATGGACGCGACAGCGGCTACATCGACAACTATGCGCTGACAGGCTCGCTCGCCGCAGGCACGGCCACCGCCGGCGCCCTGCAGCGCAGCGGCACCAACTCGGACTCCAACGTGGCCATTCGCGTCAAGGGCCTGTGGAACGTGAGCGACGCGCTCACACTGATACCCGCGGTGCTGTATCAGCGCTACGCGGCGGGCGACACCTCGACGTTCATTCCGGCGGTGGGCACCTACCAGCAGTTCAACCAGGTCCCGGCGAGCGACCGCGACGCCCTGATCGCGCCGAGCCTCACCGTCAAAGCGGGCTTGGGCTTCGCCGACCTTACCAGCATCACGAGCTATGTGGGCCGCAGCGTGAATCGCATCACCGACGGCACCTACTTCAACAGCGCCGCGCTGTCGCAATATTATCTCGACACCGCCGGCGTGGCGCCGTATACCACGCATGCCCACGACAACGACTACATCCTCGGCAACCTGGCCTCCCCGGTGGATTTCACCGACCACTTCAACACCTGGACCCAGGAGCTGCGCCTGCAGTCGCCCGCCGATCAACAGCGGGTGCACTGGGTGGCCGGAGTGTACGTGGCCGACCAGGAAGTCACGCACCTGGACTCCGAACCCATCCCGGGCATCAGTTCCGCGTTCGCCAACATCTACGGCTACGGCATCAACGCCGATCCCGTGCTCAACCCCTCGCTTACCAGCGCGTCGCCCAACCCGAATTTCTGGACGCACGACGTGGTGTGGCAGATCTTCGATCACAACGACACACAGCAATATGCCGTGTTCGGCCAGGTCGACATCGACGTGCTGCCCACCCTGCACTTGGGAGTGGGCGATCGCTACGTGCGCGCCACCGAGACCTTCGCCGAGACGGGTTTCGGCTTCTTCGAATACGGCAACGCCGGCACCAACGGCACGATCTACTCGCAGAAGGCCTCCTTCTCGACGTCGACGCCCAAGTTCACGCTGACCTACGACATCGACGCCGGCGCCAGCGTGTACGTGTCGGCCGGCAAGGGTTTCCGGCTGGGCGGCGCCACCACTCCGAACACCAACGTGTCCTGCACCGCAGGTCTCGCCCAGCTGGGTGACTCGAGCGCGCCCACGACGTATGGTCCGGATCATCTGTGGAGCTACGAGCTCGGCACCAAGGCGCTGCTGTTCCAGAAAACGCTGTCGGTGAACGCCGCCGTCTACTACATCGACTGGACCTCCATCCAGCAGAGCATCGTCATCCCCATCTGCGGCGGTCAGTTCAACGCCAACGTCGGCGACGCCAAGGCCATCGGCGCCGAACTCGAGGTGCGTTACAAACCGCCGGTGGTGTCGGGCCTCGTCTTGAGCGCCAATCTGGGCGGCGAGCACGCCTACATCACCAGCACCACCAATGCGCAAACCGCCGCGGTCGGCCAGGACGTACTGTACACGCCGGACTTCACGGCTGCCCTGCTCGCGGATTACGGCTGGCACATCGCCGACGGGGTGACCGGCTTCTTCCGCGGCGACTACGAATACACCGGCAAGTCGTTCGGCTCGTTCCAGGTGACCTCGTCGCAGTACGTCAACCCCGCCTACAGCGTCGTCAATGTGAATGCCGGCGTGGGGTTCGGGCGCTACGAGGTCGCGTTGTATGCCAAGAACCTGTTCGACGACCGCACCATCCTGCAATCGCCGCAGATCAACTCGGTCACCCAGGGCTACACGCTGCGGCCGCAGACCATCGGCCTTTCGGTGCAGGCGAAGTTCTGACGGCGGCTCCGGGAGCGACATGAAGACCATCATCCGCGGCGCGCGGGTGCTCACGCTCGACGCGGTGGGCACCGATTTGAGCGTGGCCACCGTGACGATCGAGGACGACACCATCGTCGCGGTGGAACCCGGGAACCCCGGCCCGGGCCCGGCGCCCGGCGATCCCGGCGTACGGGACATCGACGCCGCCGGACACCTGCTGATGCCGGGTCTGGTCAACGCGCATTTTCATTCCTCGGCGAACCATCTGAAGGGGTCCTTCGACAGCCTGCCGCTCGAGATCTTCATGCTGTTCGAGACGCCGACGGACGGCACCCGCGACGATGCGCGGGCCGCCTACGTGTCCACGCTGCTGGGCGCGGTGGAGATGCTGAAGGGCGGCGTCACCAGCGTGCTCGACGACGCCTTCTTCGTCCCCGCGCCGACGCCGTCCACCATCGACGCCGTCATGCAGGCGTACGCGGACAGCGGCCTGCGTGCCACGCTCGCTCTCGATCAGCCCAACGTCCCGGAACTCGACAAGCTGCCGTTTCTCGAGGACCTGCTGCCGCCCGACCTGCTGGCCCGCGCCGCCCAGCCGGCGCCGCTCGACGCCGCCGGGTTGCTGGAGTGCTACCGGCACCTGCTCGAACGCTGGCATGGCGGCGCGGGGGGCCGACTGCGCGCGGCCGTGTCGTGCTCGGCGCCGCAGCGGGTCACCGTGGAGTATTTCCGTGCACTCGATGCGCTCAGCCGGCGCCACGACCTGCCGTTCTTCGTGCACGTGCTCGAAACCAAGCTGCAACGCGTGCTGGGGGAGGAGAAATACGGCCGTTCCCTGGTGCGCTACGTCGACGACCTCGGGCTCTTGAGCGAGCGCATGAACATCATTCACGCGGTGTGGGTGGACGGCGCCGACATGGATCTCATCGCGGCCGCGGGGGCCGTGGTCGCCCACAACCCCATCAGCAACATGCGCCTGGGCAGCGGCGTCATGCCGTTTCGCGAGCTTTTGCGGCGCGGCGTGCCGGTGTGCCTCGGCTCCGACGAAGCCATCACCGACGACTCGATCAATCTGTGGAACGTCGCCAAGCTCACCGGTCTCGTCCACAATCTGCACGGCGGCGACTACCGGCTGTGGCCCACCGCCGCCGAGATCCTGCGTTGCCTGGTGGGCGGCGGCGCCCGCGCGCTGCGCCTGCCCAAGCCCATCGGCCAGGTCGCGGTGGGTCACCAGGCGGACCTCATCCTGTTGGATCTCGACACCCTGCCCTTCACGCCGCTCAACGACCTGCCGCGGCAGCTCGTGTACTGCGAACAGGGCACATCGGTGCGCATGACACTGGTGGCGGGGCGCGTGGTGTACGAGAACGGCGCCGTCGTCGGCGTGGACGAGGCCGCCCTGCGCGCCGAGGCGCGCGCACTCGCCGCCACGCGCAGCGGCGCGGCCGTCGCCGAAGCGCACGGCGCCGCGCGCTGGCTGCCCTATTATCGCGACATGTACCTGAAGGCGGCGGG
>CAZZYJ010000185.1:0-6684 GCA_964658215.1 uncultured Steroidobacteraceae bacterium
CGGGTACCCCGGGGCCGACGTCATCCTCGCGCAGCTCGCCGCGGGCGCAGGCCGCCGGCGGGTGGGCCTTCGCGCCGCCGGCCGGCCCGTGCGGGAGGGCGCCGTGCTCTACGCCGAGGCCACTTCGTCGGCGCCCATCGGCGTCGTCACGTCGGGCACGTTCGGTCCGTCCGTGGGCGGGCCCGTCGCCATGGGCTATGTGCCGCCGTCCGCCGCCACGATCGGCGGCGAAGTGTTCGCCGAACAGCGCGGCCAGAGAACGCCGGTGACGGTGAGCCCGCTGCCGTTCGTGCCGAGCCGCTACCACCGTTGACCGCCCCGACACCCCTCAACAACGCATCTCACGGTCAGGAAACAATCTCATGGAAATACGCTACACCGCCGAACATGAATGGGTGACGGTCGAGGGCACGCTCGCCACGGTGGGCATCACCGATCACGCGCAGCGCGTCCTCGGCGATCTCGTCTTCGTGCAGCTGCCCGAGGTCGGTGCCAGCGTCGTGCGCGGCGCCGGGGCGGGGGTGGTCGAGTCGGTGAAGGCGGCCTCGGACATCTATGCGCCGCTGTCCGGCGTCATCGACGCCGTGAATCCGGCGGTGGCCGAAGACCCGTCGCTGGTCAACACGGCGCCGATGGGGGAGGGGTGGCTGTTCAAGATCGAGTTGAGCGCGCCCGCGGAGCTGGCCGCGCTGCTGAGCGAAAGCGCCTATCGCGAGCTCGCGTCGTGAAGCACGCCGGCGCGGCGTTGGCTGCCGTCGACGAGGCGACCGCGACAGAGGCGCCGGGGCAGTTCGCGGCCCGGCACATCGGTCCGTCGCCTGCCGAGATCGAGGCGATGCTCGGCGTGGTCGGCGTGGCGTCGGTGGAGGCGTTGATCGACGAAGCGCTGCCGCGCTCGATCCGTTATACGGGCGCGCTCGGCATCGGCCCGGCCGCGTCGGAGACGCAGGTGCTCGAGCAGCTGCGGCTGATGGCGGCAAAGAACGAGGTGTTCACGTCGCTGATCGGCATGGGCTATCACGACACCGTGGTGCCGCCGGTGATCCTGCGCAACATCCTGGAGAATCCGGCCTGGTACACGGCGTATACCCCCTACCAGCCGGAGATCAGCCAGGGACGTCTCGAAGCGCTCATCAATTTCCAAACCATGATCTGCGACCTGACCGGGCTCGACGTCGCCAACGCGTCGCTCCTGGACGAGGCGACGGCCGCGGCGGAGGCAATGGCACTCGCCCGGCGCGTGGCGAAATCCTCCTCGAACCGCTTCATGGTGGACGCCAACGTGCATCCCCAGACCTTGAGCGTGCTGCGCACGCGGGCCGAACCCCTGGGCTGGCAGATCGCGACCTTCCGCGATCACGCCGAGCTCGCCGACGCCGCGTGTTTCGGCGCCTTGTTCCAATATCCGGGCACGCACGGACACATACCCGCGCTGCGGCCGGGCGTGGACGCGGTGCACGCCCGCGGCGGCCTCGCCATCGTCGCCGCCGATCCGCTCGCGCTGGTGCTGCTCGAGCCGCCCGGTGAGTTCGGTGCGGACATCGCAGTCGGCTCGACGCAGCGCTTCGGCGTGCCCATGGGCTTCGGCGGTCCGCATGCGGCGTACATGGCGGTGAAGCAGGCGCATCAACGCAGTCTGCCCGGCCGTCTGGTCGGCGTGTCCGTGGACGCGCACGGCGCGCCGGCGTACCGGCTGGCCCTGCAGACCCGCGAGCAGCACATACGCCGCGACAAGGCCACCTCGAACATCTGCACCGCGCAGGTGCTGCTCGCGGTGGTGGCCGGCATGTACGCGGTGTACCACGGTCCGGAGGGGTTGACGCGCATCGCGCGCGGCGTCCACCGTCTCACGCGCGTATTGGCCGGCGGCCTGCACCGGCTGGGTGTCAAGATCGCGAACCAGTCCTACTTCGACACGTTGTCGGTGCAGAGCGGTGCGCTGCACGCGAAGGTCCTCGAGCGCGCGCACGAGGAGCGGCTGAATTTTCGCCTCCTCGGCGAAGGCGCACTGGCGATGTCGCTCGACGAGACCAGCACCGAGTCCACCGTGGAAGCCATCTGGCGCTGCTTCGGCGGCCGCTTCGCGTTCGACGAGGTGGCGGCCGGGGCGTCGGGAATTCCGGATGCCGCCCGTCGGACCAGCGGTTTCCTCGCGCATCCGGTGTTTCACCGCCATCGCTCGGAAACCGAGATGCTGCGTTACCTGCGCCGGCTGAGCGATCGCGATCTGGCCCTCGATCGCACCATGATCCCGCTCGGCTCCTGCACCATGAAGCTGAACGCGACCGCGGAAATGATCCCCATGACGTGGCCCGGCTTTTGCCGGCTGCATCCGTTCGCACCGGCGGAACAATGGCGCGGCTACGCCGAGCTGTTCGCAGCGTTGGCACAGGCACTATGCGACATCACCGGCTACGCGGCGGTGTCGCTGCAGCCGAATTCGGGCTCGCAGGGCGAATACGCGGGGCTGCTCGCCATCCGCGCCTACCATCGCGCGCATCAGCAGCCGCAACGCAACGTGTGTCTCATTCCGGCCTCGGCCCACGGCACCAACCCTGCGTCCGCCGCCATGGCGGGCATGCAGGTGGTGGTGGTGCGCTGCGACGAGGCGGGCAACGTCGATCTGCCCGATCTGACGGCGCACTGCGCCCGTCACGCCGACACGCTGGCGGCGGTGATGGTCACCTATCCGTCCACGCATGGCGTGTTCGAGGAGGAGATCCGTGCGGTGTGCGACATCGTGCATCGCGCCGGCGGGCAGGTGTACGTCGACGGCGCGAATCTGAATGCGCAGGTGGGCCTCGCGCGCCCGGGAGATTACGGCGCAGACGTATCGCACCTCAATCTGCACAAGACGTTTTGCATTCCGCACGGCGGCGGCGGTCCGGGCATGGGACCCATCGGCGTGAAGGCGCATCTGGCACCGTTCCTGCCGCGCCATCCGCTCGAGCCTGTTCATGGCGGCGTGGGCCCCGTCTCAGCCGCGCCCTACGGGTCGGCGAGCATCCTGCCCATCGCCCTGGCCTACATCCGGCTCATGGGCGATGAGGGCCTGAAACGCGCCAGCGAAATCGCCATCCTCTCCGCCAATTACATCGCACGGCGTCTGGAGGCGAAGTTTCCCGTGCTCTACCGCAATGCGCGGGGCCGCGTCGCCCACGAATGTATTCTGGACACGCGCGTCTTCAAGGAACGCGCCGGAGTCACCGTGGACGACATCGCCAAACGGCTCATCGACCATGGTTTTCACGCACCCACCATGAGTTTTCCGGTGCCGGGCACGCTCATGATCGAGCCCACGGAATCGGAGTGCCGCCGCGAGCTCGACCGCTTCTGCGAGGCCATGCTGCACATCCACGATGAAATCGCGGACGTGGAAGGGCGGCGCCTCGACATCACCGAATCGCCGTTGCGGCATGCGCCGCACACCGTGCGTGACCTGGTTCGCGACGACTGGGACCGGCGCTATGCACGCAGCGTCGGCTGTCTGCCGCGCGGCGGCGACGGGCAGGACAAATACTGGCCGCCGGTGGGGCGGGTGGACAACGTGCACGGCGATCGCAACCTGATGTGCTCGTGCCCGCCGGTGGCCGACTACTGACCGCGTAGCGGGGGCGTCATTCGCCCGTCATATGGGTGCGCTCTCCTGTGTGCGCGGGCGCCGCGGGCGTCGTGGGCGCCCTCCTGGGATGGCGCGGGGCCGACGGGCGCATGTAGGCGAACACCGACCTGCGTTGGGTGATCGCCTCACTCGCTAATTGGTGCCAACCGGGCACAATCGAGCGCACTTAGGGAGGGGGACACATTGCAGATCGACGCGTCATCGGGAGTGGTGGCCGACCCGGCGCGGGCGACTGATGCAACGCCCGGTATGGAACGTCCGGGCGCGCCTGCCGCCGCGGCGCCGACGATCGCGGTGGACCCGCTGCCCGCGCTGCTGCAGCGGATACGACAGGGCGAGGAGCCGGCCATGTCGGATTTTTATGCGGCGACCATTGCGCGCCTCTGGTCGGTGGCGCGTCATTTCCTGGCCAGCAAGGAAGACATCGAGGAAATCGTGGGTGACGTGTACCTGCACGTCTGGCACAAACACGCCGCCTACGACGCTGGCCGCGGCACCATCATGGCGTGGCTGACCGTCACCACCCGCTCCCGCGCCATCGACCGGCTGCGCAAGCGTCGCGACGTGGAGCTGGGCGACGAACACCGCGAACGACTGCTCGACGCCCTGACGGACGTGGAGTTCACACCCGAAAAAATCCTCGCCCGGTTTCAGCGCGCGACGGCGGCGCATGCCGCGATCGCCGGGCTGTCGCCGCTGCGGCAACGCCTGATCGGCCTCGCCTTCTTTGCCGGACTGTCGCACCTCGAAATCGCCCAGGCGACGCAGCTGCCGCTGGGCAGCGTGAAATCGCATTTGCGGCGTGCCCTGTTGTGCCTGCGCGAGGCGCTTCCGGCCTACGCCTGAGCACCTACTTCGGCTGCATGCGGATGGCGCCGTCGAGGCGTATCACCTCGCCGTTCAGGGTGGCAATCTCGACGATGGACTGCACCATCCGCGCGAACTCGTCCGGTCGCCCGAGCCGCGGCGGGAAGGGGACTTGCTGGCCGAGCGAGTCCTGCAGTTCCTGCGACATGCCGGCGACCATCGGCGTCATGAAAATGCCGGGCGCGATGGACATGCAGCGGATGCCGTGGCGCGCGAGTTCGCGGGCGATGGGCAGCGTCATGCCGGCGATGCCGGCCTTGGTGGCAGAATAGGCGACCTGCCCGATCTGGCCTTCGAAGGCGGCGACGGAGGCGGTGTGCACGAGGACGCCGCGCTCGCCGTCCTCGTTCGGGACGTTGTGCTGCATCAGTGCGGCGGCGGTCTTGTCGCACAGGAACGTGCCGATGAGATTGACGCGCACGACCTTCTCGAAATACGCGCCGGCCATGGGCCCGTCCTTGCCCACCATCCTGCCGGCGCCGATGATGCCGGCGCAGTTGACCAGCAGGTTGAGCCCGCCCAGGGCGGCGTGTGCGGCATGGATGGCCTCTATCACGTCGCTTTCGACGGCGACGTCGCAGCGGTGGAACGAGGCGCCGAGCTCCGTCGCCGCGGCGCGGCCGGCGTCTTCCTGCACATCGAGTATCGCGGCCCGGCCGCCCTCGGCGATGACCCGTGCCACCACCGCCTTGCCGAGCCCGGACGCGCCGCCCGTGACCACTGCCATGATGCCGTTCATTTTCATATCCACGATGCCTCTTCGAGGTGAGCCAGGGGATGTGTGGTCGCCGACCAGCGCGGGCGGAAGAACGCGTCGACGGCGGCTTGCGGCACGGCATCCAAGGTAGCGGGGGACCAGCGCGGTGCGTCGTCCTTGTCGATGATCAGGGCGCGCACGCCTTCCTGGAAGTCGCCGTGTTCGAAACAGTGCTCCACCAGTTCCAACTCCATGCGGAAACAGGCGGCGAGCTCTAGATTCCGGCCGAGCGTCAGCTGGCGCTGCGTGACGCACGACGCCGTGGGTGAGCGGGTGCGCATCAGCCGTTCGGTCTGCCGTGCCCAGGTGGCATACTCGGGGCGGATTTCGGCGGCCAGCGAGTCCGCCATGGCGGCGACCGTGGGCTGCGAGAAATGCAGGTCGATGGCGGGTCGCAGTTCTTTAAGCGGCGCCACGGGCGCGGCAAGGGCGCGGGCCTGCAAGAATCCGCGCAGCCGGCCGGGCTCGCCGGTCCAGCGCAACGCCGCGAGATCCTCGTCGAGCGCCTCGACCGCGGCGCGTGGCAGGTAAACATCCGCGAGTCCCGCGTAAAGCGCATCCGCGCCGCCCAGGTGCGATGCCGTCAATCCGAGGTACATGCCCACGCAGCCGGGCAGGCGCGAGAGGAAATGGCTCGCGCCGACATCGGGGATCAAACCGATGCCGACCTCGGGCATGCCCATGCGCGTCCGTTCGCCGACGATGCGCAGACGGGACCCCTGCGCCAGTCCCATCCCGCCGCCCAGCGTGATGCCGTCGAGCAGCACGACATGCGGCTTGGGATAACGATGCAGTGCGTAATCGAGGGCGTACTCGGCGACGAAGAAGTGGTGATGCAGCGAATCGGCGTCCTGCAGACTGTGGTACAGCGCGCGGATGTCACCCCCGGCGCAAAAGGCCTTGCCGCCTTCGCCGCGGAGCAGGACGGCCTGCACGGCCGGATCGGCGGCATGCTCGCGCAGCAGCCGGCCGAGTTCCTCGAGCATGTTCAAGGTCAACGCGTTGAGCGCCCGCGGTCGGGCGAGCGTGATGAACGCGACGTGGTTGCGCACCTCGCTGCGGATCTCGACGTCGGTCACGCGGGCACCGCGCGCAGGTCCCCTCTAGCCATTTTTCCACACCGGCTTGCGTTTCGACAGGAAGGCGGCGACGCCCTCGCGCTGGTCCTCGCCGTCGAACAGATCGACGAAGCGTTCGCGCTCGAGCGCGAGGGCGGCCGCGCGCGGCGTGCCCTGGCGGCCTTGATGGATCAGCTGCTTGCTGAACGCGACGGCACGCGGACTCAAGGCGGCGACGCGCCCGGCGAGCGCGGTGGCGGCGCCGGCCGCCGCACCGCGCGGGACCACCTCCTCGACCAGCCCGATGCGCAGCGCCGTCGCGGCGTCGACGCGTTCGTTGGTGAGTATCATGCGTTTCGCCCAGCCTTCGCCGACCAGCC
>CAZZYJ010000186.1:0-6666 GCA_964658215.1 uncultured Steroidobacteraceae bacterium
TTCCAGGCCGGCAACGTGGAGACGAATCTCGCGCTCGTCGAGCGGCTGCGGGCGGTGGCCGAAGGGCTGGGCCTCAGCGTGGCGCAGGCGGCGATCGCCTGGGTGGCGGCACGGGGCGAGGACGTGATCACGCTGGTCGGCGCGAGGAGTCGGGAGCGACTGCGCGAGGCACTGGGGGCGCTCGCCCGACCGCTGCCCGCGGACGCGGTCGCGGCGCTCGAGCGGGCGGTGCCGAAGGGGTCGGCGGCGGGGGAACGGTATCCGCTGCAGCAGCTGGCGCATCTGGACAGCGAGTCGCCGGGTCCGTGATGCGGTGATGCCGCGCGACTCGCGCGGCGCCTCAGCGGCGCGACTCGCGGGCCGCGCGCCCGCGGCGCCGTTCGGCGAGGCGCCCGCGGTGATGCCGCGCGTGCGCCTCAGCGGCGGTAGGCGGCGAGCTTGCTGTGGGTGCGGGTGGCTTCTTCGTCCATGAACGTCTCGGTGGCGGCCATGGAGCGGCGCAGGAGTTTGGCGAAGTCGTTGGCCGGGACGGCGGGACTGAAGTAATAGCCCTGATACTGGTCGCAGCCGAGGCTCTTCAAGAATTCGAGTTGTTCGAGGGTTTCGACGCCCTCGGCCACCACCTTGAGGCGCAGGCTGTGGGCGAGCGAGACGATGGCGCGGACGATGGAGGCGTCGTCGGGGCGGGAGACGATCTCGCTGATGAAGGCGCGGTCGATCTTGAGCTTGTCGACGGGGAAGCGGCGCAGGTAGCTCATGCTGGAGTAGCCGGTGCCGAAATCGTCCACGGAGACGAGCACGCCCATCTCGCTCAACTTCTCGAGGATGGCGACGGAGCCCTCGGCGTCGCTCATCACGGTGTTCTCGGTCAGTTCCACCTCGAGGTAGCGGGCGTCGAGGTCGGCGTCGTCCAGCGCCTTGCGCATGATGGCGAGCAGGTTGCCGTGGCGGAACTGGGTCGGCGAGAGATTGACGGCGATGCGCAGCAGCGGCAGGCCCTCGAGCTGCCAGGTGCGGGCCTGGCGGCACGCCTCGCGCACCACCCATTCGCCGATGTCGGCGATCAGGCCGCACTCCTCGGCCAGCGGGATGAAGTCGCCGGGCGGCACCAGGCCGCGCTGCGGGTGGCGCCAGCGGATCAGCGCCTCGGCGCTGTGCACGGCGCCGCTCTGGGTGTCGACCTTGGGCTGGTAGAACAGCTCCAGCTCGCCGGCGGTGAGCGCGCTGCGCAGTTCGATTTCGAGCTTCACCTTGGCGTGCACGGTGGTGTTCATCCCGAAATCGAAGCTCGCGACGCGGTTGCCGCCGAGTTTCTTCGCGCTCTGCATGGCGGTGTCGGCGTGGCTGAACAGTTCGACCACCGAGCTTGCATCGCTGGGATAGAGCGCGATGCCGATGCTGGCGGCGCAGGGCAGCACCACATCGTGGATGCGCATGGGCGGGGCGAGCGCGGCGAGGGCGCGTTCGGCCACGCTCACGGCGCCGTCCATGCCGTTGATCGACCCGAGCATCATGACGAACTCGTCGCCGCCGAGACGGGCGATGGTGTCGGCGCCGCGCATGATGCCCTTGAGCCGCTGGGCGACCTCTTTCAGGAATTCGTCGCCCATGCGATGGCCCATGGAATCGTTGATCAGCTTGAAGCGGTCGAGATCCAGGAACAGCACCGCGAGCGGCTTGGCGTCGACGTCGGCCTTGCCGAGCGCCTTGGCCAGCAGTTCCTCGAGCAGGGCGCGGTTGGGCAGGCCGGTGAGGGAGTCGTGGGTGCTGAAATGGCGGCGCTGGACGTCGGCGAGTTCGATCACCGCACTGTGATCGGTGACTTCTTGTTCGAGACTCGAGAGCTGGCGGCGCGTGTGCCATTCGTTCTGCCACTTGCGCGTCAGCGCATTGGCGCATTGCAGGATCTCGATGGGCTCGAACGGCTTCTTGATCACCAGCAGATTGTCCGGCTGCCCGAGGCGCACGACGAGCTCGGTCCAGTCGTAGTCGCCGTACGCGGAACAGATGACGACCTGCAGGTCGGGATCGACCTGCCACAGGCGTTCGATGGTCTCGAGGCCGTCCCAGCCGGGCGGCATGCGCATGTCGACGAAGGCCAGCGCGTACGGGTTGCCGGCGGCGCGGGCGGCGCGCACGCGTTCGACGCCGAGCTCGCCCTGCAGTGCCGAGTCCACCTCGAAGTGCTGGCGCTGCGGGGGCAGGGCCAGGGCGCCGAACAGCGCCAGTTCCGCGGCCGCGAAATCGGCGTTGACGCGCGGCATCCTGCCGAGGACCTTGTTGAAGTCGACGTGGATGGCAGGGTTGTCGTCGATGACGAGAACACGGCGGTTGCGCACGGGGCCTTTGTCACGCATGGTCGACGTCCGGCGGCTGCAGCGGCAGCTCCAGCGTGAAGCTCGCACCGCAGTCGGGCCCCGGGCTGGCCGCGCTCAGCGCGCCGCCCATCTCGCGGGCCGCGAGGGCGCCGCTGTGCAGGCCGAAGCCATGGCCTTCCTGCTTGGTCGTGAAGCCGTGCTGGAACAGCCGGGCCCTGTGCTCCGGGCGGATGCCGACGCCGTTGTCGGCGACGGTGATGCAGACACTGCGGGCGCCTGCCGCGCCGTCGCCCGCCGCGCGTCCGCCCGGCGCGATGCGCAGGGTCATGAGCTTGTGCGCGCGTGCCGACGCGTCGCAGGCGTATTGGGCGTTGCGGATGAGGTTCACGAGAATCTGCAGCACCTTGTGCTTGTCGACGACGATGGCGGGCACGCTCTGGTAATCGCGCTCCAGCCGCACGCCGTGGCGCGCGAGCGCGCCGTCGTGCAGGCGCAGGCTGTCCTCGACCAGTTCGGCGACGTCGATCTTCCCGGTGATGCCGCTGAGCTTGGCGTAGCTCTGCTGCATGGAGACGATGTCCTTGATGTGCTCGATGTTCTTCTGCAGCGTCGACAGCTCGGCGAGGGTGTGCTGCTGATCGAGGGTGATCTGCGCGGCGAGCCGGCTCAGATAGCCGGGCAGCTGCCGGCCCCGTTCGTCCTCGCGGAAAAACCGGCCGAGATCACCCGCCGCTTCCTCGACCAGGGCGACGACGCGGTGCAGGCCGGTGGCCTTCGAGGTCCGCACGCAGTCGCTCACCAGGGTGGCGGAGACGTTGACGCTGTTCAGTACGTTGCCGACGTTGTGCAGCACGCTGTTGGCCAGCTCGGCGCGGCCCGCCTGCCGCGAAGCGTCGACCAGCCGGCCGTTGAGGGCGTCCACCTCCGACCGGGCGCGCTTCAATTCGGTGACGTCGGTGATGGTGCCGACGAAGCCGGCGAGGCCGCGGGCGAGCACCGGCACCACCGCCTCGGCGAAGTGACGTACCTCGCCCGTGGCGGATTCCGTGCGCCATTGGAACTGGCTGGCGCAGGGCGCGAGGCAAAACCCGGCCCAGGCGCGCTGCATGCGCTCGCGGTCCAGGGGATGCACGGCATGGGCCCAGGATTCGAGGTCGTCGTCGGACCCGAGCTGGAACAGGCTGCGGTACGGCGCATTGGCGTAGGTCAGCCGGCCCCTCGCGTCGGTATGGTAGAGCGCCACCGGGGCACTGTCCGCCAGCGCACGGATGAAGCGCAGTTCCTGCGCCGCCCCGGTGAAGGACGCTGCGGGGAAGGGCCCCGCGTTCTCGCGACGTCGGCCTGCACTTGGTGCTGCGGTCATACTCAGCTCGCGACATGTTAAATCTAGGGCGGCAACGTACCAATATGTCGGGTCGATATGTAGTAACTGGGTCGCTTCGGGGGCAGCGAGCGTGGGATCTGCGACGTAGCCCTCAATCCGTTCCGGGGCTTCGCTCGAAGCTGCCGAAAGTACCGCAGTGCGATTCAGCAATTACCTTAAACTAACCGCGTCGCCGCGTCGCCGCGTCCGCCCGGCGCTACCAGTTCGGGTTGGGCAGCTCGCTGAAGACTTCCATCAGCGCGAAGCCCCAGCGGGTGCGGATCATCTTGAAGTACTCGTTGTCGAGGTCGATGCTGATGTGCGTGGCGAGGCGGAACTCGTCGCGACGGATGACGGCGAGGTCGAGCGGAGGGCCCACCGACAGGTTGGAACGGATGGTCGAGTCCATGGACACCAGCGCGCACTTGGCCGCCTGGGCGAGGCTCGAGCTGCGCGTGATGACGCGGTCGATGATGGGCTTGCCGTATTTCGACTCGCCGATCTGGAAATACGGCGTATCCACCGAAGATTCGATGAAGTTGCCGGCGGCGTAGATGTGGAACAGGCGCGGCTCCTCGCCGGCGATCTGGCCGCCCAGGATGAAGGTGGCGTTGAACTCGTGGCCGGTCTCCTCGAGCATCTTCGCGTCGCGCGCGTGGATCTCGCGCAGCGCATCGCCCACCACCCGCGCGGCGTTGAACATGTTGGCGGCGCGGAAGATGCGTGGCGGCTGGGCGGGGTCGTCGGGGCTCTCGTGCAGCAGATTGACCACCGCCTGGGTGACGGCGAGGTTGCCCGCCGACATCAGCACCAACACGCGGTCGTCGGTGCGCTGGAACGTGGCCATCTTACGGAACACATTGATCTTGTCGACGCCGGCGTTGGTCCGCGAATCGGACAGCAAAACGAGCCCGGTGTCGACCAATAAGCCGACGCAGTAAGTCATCGCGAAAGTCTACATCACTGTCGTTGCTACTGCGCCGACTCGGAGACGAGGACGTTGGCCTGCATGGTCTCGCCGCCGCCGCCCTGGCGCACGCCGCGCACCGGCGCGGCATCCAGGTAGTCGCGCCCCACGGCGAGCCGGCAGTAGGTGCGCACGGCGGGGCGCTTGTGGGTGACGTCCATGCTCTGCCAGCCGATCTCGGCGCCCAACCAGACGTCCACCCAGGCATGGCTCGCCGCGTCGCTGGTGTCGCCCGTGTACAGGTAGCCGCTCACGTAGCGGGCGGGAATGCCCATGGAACGGGCGGAGGCGATGTAGACGTGGGCGTGGTCCTGGCAGACCCCTTCGCCGCTCTTGAAGGCCACCGCCGCGCTGTCCTGCACGTCGCTGGTGCCGGACTTGTAGCGCACGGCGTCGAACACCGCCTCGGCGAGCGCCAGTGCGCGGTCCTGCGGATCCCTGGCCTCCTGCAGCGCGGCCTGCGCGAAGGCGCGCAGTTCGTCGTTCGCGGTGGTGAGCTTGGTGGGGGCGAGATAGGCGAGCGGCGACAGCGGGCCGTCGTCCTGACGGCCGGCGAGGTCGGCGGTCTCGACCACGCCCTGCACCACGATCTGGATCTCGCGGTGCGGCTCCTCGATGGTGAGCAGATGCGAGATGTTGCCGTAGGCATCGACCTGCTCCAGGCGCCGGCCGGGGGCGGAGATGGTCCAGTTCAGCGCGCGCTGGCTCAAGTCCCGGCGCGGCGTCAGATGCAGGCTCTGCACGCTGTGCTTCACCGGCCGCTCGTAGCGATAATGCGTCTCGTGCCGAATGTGCATCTGCATGGGTTCAAACCTCCGCGGGGGGTAGCAGGAAATCGGCGGCGACGCGGTCGCCCAGGTCGCGCAGCCGCGCCAGGAACTGCTCGAGGAACACGGGCAGGCCGGTTTCGATGACGTTTTCCATGCGGGTGAAGTGCAGCAGCGCGTGCATCTCGCCGGCGCGCCGCTCGGTCTCCGCCGACTGCTCGTTCGACACCGACTGCAGGTTCTTGTACACCTCGCGGCAGCAGTGCAGCAGCGAGCGCGGCATGTCGGCGCGCAGGATGAGGAGCTGCGCCACCTTGAACGGGGTGATGACGTCGCGGTACACGCGCCGGTACACCTCGAACGCCGACAGCGCCCGCAGCAGCACGCTCCACTGGAACGGATCGGGCACGGCGCCGGCATCGGCACCGGGCTTCAAGTCGCTCTGGTGCGCGGTGAGGATGCGCGCGGTGCTGTCGCCGCGTTCGAGGAACGTGCCGATGCGGGTGAAGTGAAACGCCTCGTCGCGCAGCATGGTGCCGATGGTCACGCCGCGCGTCAGGTGCGAGCGGTCCTTGACCCATTCGACGAACTGACCGATGTCGACGTTCGAGGCGCCGCGGCCGACCAGCGCGCGCGCATCGAGCCACGTCGCGTTCAGCGTCTCCCACAGTTCGGACGTGAGCGAGCCGCGCACGGCCCGCGCGTTTTCGCGCGCGGCGCGCAGACAGCTGACGATGCTGCCGCCGTACTCGCGGTCCACGCTCACGAACTCGAACACGGCGCGCGGTTCGAGCGTGGCGTAGCGCGCCCGGTAGGCCTGCTCCATCTGCAGCGCGTTCATGGTGGCGCTCAGCGACTGCGCCAGGGTGTCGGCCGAATGCGGCAGCAGCGACATGCGGTAGTGCGCGTCCACCAGGCGTGCCAGGCTCTCGGCGCGCTCGATGTAGCGCGACATCCAATACAGGTGATCGGCGGTGCGGCTCAGCATCAGCTCTCCAGCACCCAGGTGTCCTTGGTGCCTCCGCCCTGCGAGGAGTTGACCACCAGCGAGCCTTCGCGCAGCGCGACCCGGGTGAGACCCCCCGGCACGATGGTGACGTCGCGCCCGGAGAGCACGAAGGGGCGCAGGTCGATGTGGCGCGGTGCGAGCCCTGAGTTGACGAAGGTCGGGCAGGTGGACAGCGCGAGCGTGGGCTGCGCGATGTAGCGTTCCGGGGTGGCGATGATCTGGCGGCGGAAGTTCTCGATCTC
>CAZZYJ010000187.1:0-6639 GCA_964658215.1 uncultured Steroidobacteraceae bacterium
TAGCCTATTAGCCGCCCTTAACAGCCAGACCCGAATCACCGGTCGATCGAGGTTGCCGATGCAATCCAGAAAATGGTCCATGGAGTCCTACCGCGACGAGGATCGCGAAACCGTCTGGCGCGACGCACTCATGCAGATCTCTCTGCCCGGTACCCGGCTGTTGGACCGTGACGGATTCCATGGCGACGTCTGCAGCGTGACCTCTCCCCTCGGGATCGAGTTCGCACGGGTTTCCTCCTCGGCGCAAACGCTGTCCGGCGTATGCGTAACCCGCACCCCATGTCTGTGGCTCGCAGTACCGCTCGACGGCGTATTCCTCGTCGAGCACGGCAGTTCGCCGGTGTCGCTGCAGCCCGGCGATATCTTGTACGGTCCGGCGGGCCACGCCTCTACCCTGCGCCTGCCCGATCATTTCGCGATGCTGTACCTGCGAATCCCTCAGGCGCTGCTGCATCCGCGGCTGCTCAACTTGAAGGTGCTGTCGATCGGCACGCTGACCTGCCGGGCGGCCGTCAACCGCATCTTCGTCAAGTTGCTGCAGTCCATCGTGAGCGAACTGGAAGAATTGACGGCCGAGCACATTCGCCCGATCGAGGTGGCGATTTCGGAATTCGTCGTCTCGAGTCTTGCGGAGAGTTCCGCCCTCGGTTGCTTCGACGTCGCGGGCGCCAGCAACTTTCACCGCATCTGTCAGGCCATCGAACAACAGCTCGGCAACGGCGAGCTGACGCTGGAAGACGTATCGCATCAGCAGCACGTATCGGCCCGCTACATCCAAAAGTTGTTCCAACAGGCCAATCTGAGCTTCAGCCAGTACGTACGCCAACGACGGTTGGAACATTGCCGCGCCGATTTGACCAGCGCCGCCCACCGCAAACTGTCGATCAGCGAAATATGCTTCCGCTGGGGATTCAATGATGCGGCCCATTTCAGCCGGTCCTTCCGCGCCGATTACGGCACCAGCCCCCGCGATTATCGCCGGCAACGGGGAGACGTCGCGGCGGCGCACTAGGCCGGCCCAGGAGCGTTCCTCGCAAGAGCCGATGCGCGGCCGATCAAGACGGGCGCGGCACGCCGTCTTAAGCTCTGCACTGAAGGCTTTACAGGGGAAGTCACGGTGTCGCTGAATCACAATCATCCGAACGCACGTCTGCGCATTCAGCCCGGCACGCTGCATAAGATCGCGGCGACGCCCAAGACCGTGCACTGGGGCTACTTCGACGCAGGTCTCGCGCCGGCCTTGACGGTGCGCAGCGGTGATCTCATCCAGGCCGAGGCCATCACGCATCACGCCGGCGACGATCCGGATCTGATGATCGACGCGGCCGTCGGCACGATTTTTCGCGACATCGCGCCCGAGGATCGCAATCCCGGCGTGCACATTATGACCGGCCCCATCTATGTCGAGGACGCCAAGCCGGGCGACATGCTGGAGGTGCGCTATCTCAGCATGACGCCGCGCTGCCGTTACGGATCGAACCTCGCCGCGAACTGGGGCTACCTCTACAAGGAGTTCGCCGAGACCGAGCGTGTCACCATCTACCAGATCGACGCGAACGGACACACCGCCCAGGCGCTGTATGCCTACCAGTTTCCCGGTAAATACCTGGTGCCCGGTACGGTCACGCGGTGTCCTGAATGCGACCGGCAGAAGGCGCTCGCGGGTGTGCGCATCCCCGTGCGTCCGCATCTGGGCACCGCCGGCGTCGCGCCCGACGTCGCCGGCCGGGTCAGCACCGTGCCCCCCGGCTCCCATGGCGGCAACATCGACAACTGGCGCATCGGCGCAGGCTCGACCATGTACTACCCCGTGCAGGTGGACGGTGCGTTGTTTTCCATCGGCGACCCGCACATATCGCAGGGCGACGGCGAGTTGTCGGGCACCGCCATCGAGGCCTCGCTCGACGTCACGTTCCAGCTCATTCTACGCCGCGATTTCGCGTTCCCCTCGCCCCTGCTCGAGACCCCCAAGTATTGGATCGTGCACGGCTTCGACGAGGACCTGAACGTCGCGATGCGCAGCGCCTCGCTCGACATGCTGAATTTCCTGCACGACCACCAGGGACTCTCGAAGAACGACGGCTATTCGCTCATGAGCGTAGCCGCGGACTTCGCCATCACGCAGGTGGTCGACGGACGGCGCGGCATCCACGTGCGCATCCCCCGCTCGATATTTCCGAGCGAGTAAGCCTCGCCAGCTCTCAGGGCAGGCCCGATCGCGTCGTGACGTCGTCGGCGGCGCGTTGTGCCTCGCCGTATAACGCCTGCTCGTCGACCAGCGTGCACCGATAGTCGTCGACGACCCGCCGGCCGTCCACCCAGACACTGTGCACGCCGCGTCCATCCGCCGACCAGATCAGCTGCGCCACCGGGTCGAGCAGCGGTCGCCATTCGGGTCGGTCGATGTCGTGCAGTACGAAGTCCGCCTTTTTGCCCACTTCCAGACTGCCGATGTCACCCTCCATACCGAGCGCACGAGCGCCGTCCAGCGTGCCCATGTCGAGTGCCCGTTGCGCAGGGATGACGCCGGTGTCACGCCGTGCATCTTTGAAGAGGGAAGCCGCCAACGTCATCGCGCGCATCAGATCGGCATGATCTGCGCCGTCGGTGCCGAGCATCACCGTCACCCCCTGCTGCAACATCTCCGGGAATCGTCCGCAGCTCGACAGCCCGAACGCGCCTTTCAGCGCTGCACCGGGGCAATGCGTGACGCGCGTGTCGGTCGCGGCCAGCAGCGCCACCTCCGCCTCGCTGACATGCACCATGTGGACGAGGTTGACGCACGGACCAAGCACGCCCAGTGCAGCCAGGTGCTCCACGGGACGGCGGCCCGCATGAGCGAGATACCAGTCTGGATCGCCCTCCGTCGGGCTCATGTGGGCCGAGATGCCGGCGCCGTGACGCACGGCCAGCTCGCTCGCCGCACGCCACAACTCGTCCGTGTTGGTGCTGTGCCCGATCAGCAGCGGCCACGCCGCCAGACGCTGCCCGGCTCCGCCCGGAAAGCGTCGCAGTCCCTCCTCCAACAGACGCACCGCCCGGTCGGTGAGTGCCGTTTGATCCTCATTGGGTGACGAGGCACGGTCGAGCACCCAGCGTCCGACCCGACCGCGCAGACCGGTGGCCGCGAGAGCCGCGAACACCTCGTCGAGCGCGAGGACGGTGCCCGCTTCCAAAAAGCACGTCGTACCCGAGCGCAGCATGCTCACCGCCGAGAGCCGGGCGGCCAGACACTGTTCGGCCGGGGACTGCAGTTGATAGAGCGGCACCGACCAGCGCCAGATGCCGTCGGAAAAATCCACGTCCTCGGGGATGAAGCCCTTGATCAGCGTCTCGGTGGTGTGCACGTGGCCGTTCACGAAGCCCGGCGTAATGACGAAGCGGCGCGCGTCGATCACCTCGCGCGCCGCGCACACCGGCTCGACGTCGACCCGTGCGCCCACCGCACAGAGGCGGTCGCCGCGCAGCGCGAGCGCACCATCCCGGATGATGCGCCGCCCGGGGTCCTGGGTGATGAGCGTCGCACCCACCAACAACGTATCCACCGGCACGGGCGACGAAGTTTCCCCGCCGGTCAGGCCCATGCCGCCAGGACGTCAGCGCTGTCGGTGAGCAGCGCGCAGTTCTTGGCCAGACCGTTGAGCGCCCCCTCGTGCAGTGCCGGCTCGTAGGCGCCGCAGGCGTCGGTGATCACGAACACGTTGAAATCGCGGTGGAAGGCGTCGCGCGCGGTGCAGTCCACGCAGCAGTCGGTGGTGAATCCCACCAGCACCAGCGTGTCGATGCCGCGCGCCCGCAGCCGCGCCTCGAGATCGGTGCCCGCAAACCCCGAATACAAGGCCTTCTCGATCTCGATGTCGCCCGGCTGGGGTACGACCCGGTAATAGTCGGCCCCCGACGTCCCGGCCCGGCACAGCGCCAGGGACTCGGGCGGACGCCCCTTGCGCTCATGCAGAGTCTTGAGGGCCGCCGAGTCGGTCTGCGGCCGCGTCACCACGCGCAGGTACACCCGCGCGACACCCCGCGCACCGGCCGCCGTGATCAGCGCGTCGATCCGCTCCAGGGCAGGTTCGAACGCCGTGACGTCGCCCCAGCGCGCCGCGGCACCGTCTGGCGAGACGAAATCCTCCTGGATGTCGACCAGCACCAACGCCGTGGTGCCGGGCAGGATCATCGGCTGCAAGGCGCCGGCCGCGACCTTGGGCTCGAGCTCAGACGACATGAGTGTGGTCCGCAGGAAAACGCGCGCGGATCTGCGGCAGGATTTCGGTCGCAAAAATGGGGATGGAATGCAGATAGTCTGGAAAAATCAACATCATGCCGTCGAGATGACAGCGCTCCAGCATGTCCATGAGCCGCGCCGCGACGGTTGCCGCGGAACCAACGATTCGGGCGGCCATGAAGCTCGAACGCGCATTCGCGACGAAGGCGTTCTCCTTGCCGATCTCCGCATCGAGAAATCCGTAGGCGCGCATCATGCCCTTGCACGCTTCGAAATCGAAGCCGGCGCGAAAGTGCTCGGCCTGTGCCTCGGCCTCGGCGTCGGTGTCGCCGATGACCAAAATCATCATGGTGTAGGTCTTGACCGCGCGGCCACGCTCCAAGGCGAGCGTCTTGATGTTCGAGCAGATCTTGGCCAGTTCCTCGTCGTTCCTGCCGCCCGCGAAGATGGCGTCCATTTCGTCCACCGTGAAATGCATGCCCTTTTCAGACGTGCCGGCGCACACCAGAAACGGCCGCTGCGGCGGCTTCGGCTCTGACTGACAGTCGATCATGGAAAAATATTTGCCGTGGTAGGTGACCGATTCCTCGATCCATAGCCGCTTGATGATGTCGATCCATTCCTGGGCAAGATCATAGCGATCATCGTGATTGACGTCGTCGCGCCAGGCACTCATCTGTTCGAACTCACCCTTGTAAGAGCCTGTCACCAGATTGAGACCCGCCCGGCCATGGCTGATCTGATCGAGGGTGGCCATCATCTTGGCGGTCACCGCGGGATTTTGTAAAAGCGTGTGCACGGTGCAGACCACCCGGACGCGCCGGGTCACGGCCGCCAGCGCCGCCATCAAGATCTGCGAATCGAGCGAACGGCGCCAGTGCTGCGTGACGCCCCCGTATCCCCGCCATTTGGCCATCGACATGATGAAATCGAAACCATGTTTCTCCGCCGACAATGCAACCTGCAGGTTATAGTCGTACGAGCCGTCGAGCGGCGGTGCATTTTCGGACAAGATCCAGCCGCCGTTGGCCATGGGCATGAAGACACCGAAATCTTTGCCGCCGGCGTCGGAGGGAAGGCCGAACACGGCCGCCGGGGATTGCGCTTGCGCGAGGTAGTTCATTTTTTTGTCTCCAACGATTGATGCGCTTCCGAGCACTGTACCGCGTGCGCCTCCGGCGAACTTGCGCGTAGGCGCCTCACGGCTTGCCAGGCCGGCCACGGACGCGGCTCGCGGCGGTGGCCGCCCGCAAACCATCGCCGCACAATATTCTGTGCGCAGCAAGCCAAGAAAGTTCTCACCCGCGTGGGCATAGTAAATTCGACACTCAGGCGTTGCTTTTACACGACGTCACCAACCAAAGGGAATTACCAGATGCCTGCACGCTCCTCTTCCAGCCCCGCCACACCGCTGCATCGAGGCGGGCTGCTGGCCGCGATCGGATCCGTCTTCGTGATGTTGCCGCCCACGATCCATGCCGAGACCATCGTCGACACCGGCACCGAGCAGGGCGGCGCCCTGGAGGAAATCCAGGTGACCGCAGAACGTCGCGACACCGACCTGCAGAAGACGGCGCTCGCCATCACCACGGTCTCGATGGACGCGTTGGATAAATCCAACGTCAACGATCTGGCCGGTCTCAACGGCATGGTACCGGGCCTCGAGATCACCAAGAGTTCGGGGTTCGAGACCATCACCACCATCCGCGGCGTCGGCGACGAGACGCCGGAGAATGCGCCGACCACCGTGCCCGGGGTGGCGCTGTTCGTCGACGGCGTCTACATCGCCAACACCATCTCGCTCGACCAGACCCTGTTCGACGTGGACCGCATCGAGGTGCTGCGCGGGCCCCAGGGCGCCCTGTACGGCGAAAGCTCCATCGGCGGCGCGATCAGCGTGATCACCCGGCAGCCGGAACTCGGCAAGTTCAGCGGCTCGGGAGACGTCACCGCGGGCAATTATAACCTCGCCCGCGAGCGCGCCGAGGTCAACATTCCGCTGGGCGACACCGTTGCCGTGCGTTTGTCGGTGCAGAAGTACGACCACGACGGCTTTACGCGCGACACCGCCATCCCCGATTATTACCTGGACGACGCCCACGACCAGGGCGGCAAGGCCGCCATCCTCTGGAAGCCCACCGATAATTTCTCCGCGACGCTCACCGGTCAGTGGTACCAGTCCAACGAGAACGGCGCCGCGCAGAAGAACGTCGACGACCCAAACTCCGATCCGCGTACGGTGACCCAGGATTACCCCTCAAAGTTCCATCTGCACAGCCAACTGTTCCATCTGAACCTGGAATGGGACCTGCCCTACTTCCTGGTCAAGTCGATCAGCGCCTATCAGAGCCTCGACCACCGCCAGCAGGAGGACAGCTCGCGCAGCGCCATCTCGCTGTTCGGCTCGTACGACGACG
>CAZZYJ010000188.1:0-2919 GCA_964658215.1 uncultured Steroidobacteraceae bacterium
GGCCCCCGGCAACGCCCCGGCACCCGCCACCGCCCCGGCCGTAGCGGCCCCCCCGGCGCCGGCGGGTTTCGAGCCGGCCGCCACCCGCAGCGACGGTCTGGGCTGTCATGCGGGCAGGGACGAACTGCGCCGCGCGGCCGCGGCGGCCGGCAAGAGCGGCATGCTCGATGCCTACGCCGCGGACTACCCGCAGGGTCCCCACGATCAGCCGCAGAGCATGTGCCCGGCGTTCGGCGCGCTGCGGGTGGGACTACGCATGCGACGCACGGCCACCGTGCTGTCGGGCTCGGCGTGCTGCGTGTACGGGCTGACGTTCACCTCGCACTTCTACGGCGCGCGCCGCACCGTGGGTTACGTGCCCTTCAATTCGGAGACGCTGGTCACCGGCAAGCTGTTCGAAGACATTCGCGAGGCCGTGTTCAAGCTCGCCGACCCGGTCTCGTACGATGCCGTGGTGATCATTAATCTGTGCGTGCCGACGGCCTCCGGCGTGCCGTTGCAGCTGTTGCCGAAGCAGATCGACGGCGTGCGCATCATCGGCATCGACGTGCCGGGCTTCGGCGTGCCCACGCATGCCGAGGCCAAGGACGTGCTCGCCGGTGCCATGCTGCGCTACGCGCGCAACGAGGCGGCGTCGGGCCCGGTGCAGGCGCCGCGCGGCGGGCGCAACGCGCGGCCCACCGTGGCCCTGGTGGGCGAAGTGTTTCCCGCCGACCCGGTGGGCATCGGCATGATGCTCGAGCCGCTGGGGCTCGCCGCCGGGCCGGTGGTTCCCACCCGCGAGTGGCGCGAACTGTACGCCGCGCTCGATTGCGCGGTGGCGGCCGCCATCCATCCGTTCTATACGGCGTCCCTGCGTGAATTTTCCGCCGCGGGCCGCGGCATCGTCGGCTCGGCCCCGGTGGGCTACGACGGCACGGCCGCGTGGCTCGCCGCCATCGGCGAAGCCTGCGGGGTGGGCGCCGACAAGGTGGCCCTGGCGCACAATCGCATCCTGCCCGCCGTCAAGGCCGCGCTGGCGAAATCGCCCATCCGCGGCCGCATCACCTTGTCGGGCTACGAAGGATCGGAACTGCTGGTGGCCCGCGTGCTGGTCGAGAGCGGCGCCGACGTGCGCTACGTGGGAACCGCCTGTCCGCGCACGCCGTGGTCCGCGGCCGACCGGGAATGGCTGGAGGCCCGCGGCGTTCACGTGCAATACCGTGCCTCGCTGGAGCACGACCTCGCGGCGCTGCGCGAGTTCGAGCCCGACCTCGCCATCGGCACCACCCCGGTGGTGCAAAAGGCGAAAGAACTGGCGATTCCCGCGCTCTACTTCACCAATCTCATTTCGGCACGGCCCTTGATGGGCCCCGCGGGCGCGGGCGCGCTGGCGCAGGTAGTCAACGCCGCGCTCGCCAACCGGTCCCGCTTCGACGAGATGACGGCCTTCTTCGCCGGCGTGGGCACCGGCCACAACGCCGGGGTCTGGCAGGACCTGCCGCAGGACCGCCCGGAGTATCGCGAACGCTACAAGGCGCAGCTCGCCCGGCTCGCCGCCAAACGCCACGCGGCGGAGATGATCTGATGCTGGTGCTCGATCACGATCGCGCCGGAGGCTACTGGGGGGCGGTATACGTCTTCACCGCCATCAAGGGACTGCAGGTCATCATCGACGGCCCGGTGGGATGCGAGAACCTGCCCGTCACCTCGGTGCTGCACTACACCGACGCGCTGCCGCCGCACGAACTGCCCATCGTCGTCACCGGCCTCGCCGAGGAGGAACTCGGGCAGCATGGCACCGAGGGCGCCATGAAGCGTGCGCACAAAACCTTGAACCCCGAGCTGCCGGCCGTCGTGGTCACCGGGTCGATCGCGGAAATGATCGGCGGCGGCGTCACTCCGGAGGGTACCAACATCCAGCGCTTCCTGCCGCGCACCATCGACGAGGATCAATGGCAGTGCGCGAACAGGGCGATGAACTGGTTGTGGACCGAGTACGGCCGCAAGAAGGTGCCGCCCGCGAAGGCACGCAAGGAGGGCGAACCTCCCCGCGTCAACATCATCGGGCCCATCTACGGCACGTTCAACACGCCGAGCGATCTTGCGGAGATTCGCCGGCTCGTCGAGGGCATCGGCGCCACCGTCAACCTCACGTTTCCGCTCGGCTCACACCTGGAAGACGTGCCGTCGTTGAGCGATGCCGACGTCAACGTCTGCCTGTACCGCGAATTCGGCCGGCTGTTGTGCGAGACGCTGGAGCGTCCGTACCTGCAGGCACCCATCGGTCTGCACAGCACGACCAAGTTCCTGCGCAAGCTGGGCGAGCTCACGGGACTCGACCCCGAGCCCTTCATCGAGCGCGAGAAACACACCACCATCAAGCCGTTGTGGGACCTGTGGCGGTCGGTGACGCAGGATTTCTTCGGCACCGCGAGCTTCGCCGTGGTGGCCACCGAAACCTACGCGCGCGGCATCCGCCATTTCCTGGAGACGGAGATGGGCCTGCCCTGCACGTTCTCCTTCTCGCGCTGCGCCGGCACGAAACCGGACAACGAGGCGGTGCGCAAGTCCGTCAAGGAATGCCCGCCGCTCATATTGTTCGGCAGTTTCAACGAGCGCATGTACCTTGCGGAGAGCGGGGTGCGCGCCCAATACATTGCCGCCTCGTTCCCGGGCGCCATCGTACGGCGTCACACGGGAACCCCCTTCATGGGCTATGGCGGCGCCACGTATCTCATACAGGAAGTCTGCAACGCGCTGTTCGATGCGCTGTTCAACATCCTGCCGCTCGCGAGCGAGATGGACCGCGTGGAACCGACGCCGGCGCGTCTGCAGGGCGAGCTGCGCTGGACCGATGCCGCGCGCCAGGCGCTCGACGACCTCGTCGCGGAGCAGCCGGTGCTGGTGCGCATTTCCGCCGCCAAGCAGCTGCGCGAC
>CAZZYJ010000188.1:2929-6608 GCA_964658215.1 uncultured Steroidobacteraceae bacterium
GGGTCGAGGCGAGCAGCCGGCTGGCCGAGGTGGAGGCCAGGCAGGCCGGGGCGGATTGCGTGGAGGCGGTGCGTCTGCCGGCACGCCGCAGGGCCGCTCAGCCGGAGCCCGTATGAGCGGGCGGCGGACGGCAAGATTTTCGTCCAATGGGCGAAGGGCGCCGGGGCGGGTTGCCGCCACGGCACTGGGGTCGCGCGGCGACGCGCGTTGACGGCCGCGGGGCCAGTAATCGGAGGTGAGACGTATGATTGACGAACGACGCGGCTCGCTCTCGGGGTTGACCGAGAGCGAAGCCAAAGAGTTTCATGGGATTTTCGTGACCAGCTTCATCATTTTTACGGTGATAGCGATCGTCGCCCACTTTTTAGTGTGGCAATGGCGGCCGTGGCTGTGACCGCACGGTCGACAACCTCGGGCGTGGTTTCCCGGTTCCGTATAGGAGACTAGAAAATGTGGCGTATTTGGCTTCTCTTCGATCCACGCAGGGCACTGATCGCCCTGTTCACCTTCCTGTTCGTACTTGCCCTGGTGATTCATTTCATCTTGTTGAGCACCGACAGGTTCAACTGGCTGGGCGGCCACGCGGCCCCCTCGGCGACCTCGCAGCACATGTCGACGCTGCCGGACAACACCAAGCCATAGCATGCGCCGAAGGCGGCGGTCGAAGTACGGGCCCGCAGGGATTCGGCGCTCCGACCGCTGCCGGAAGCGGGACGCAACGTAAGAGAATAGAGAGAGCACAACCATGGCCATGCTCAGCTTCGAAAGAAAATATCGCGTTCGCGGGGGCACGCTCCTCGGCGGCGACCTGTTCGACTTCTGGGTGGGACCCTTTTACGTGGGCTTCTTCGGAGTCATCTCGGCATTCTTTTCCATCCTCGGCACGGCGCTCATCGTCTACGGCGCGGCCATCGGACCGACGTGGAACATCTGGCAGATCAATATCGCGCCGCCGGACCTCAAGTACGGACTCACCCTGGCGCCGCTGCGCGAAGGCGGTCTGTGGCAGGTCATCACGGTCTGCGCCACCGGCTCATTCGTGGGCTGGATGCTGCGCGAGGTGGAAATCTGCCGCAAGCTCGGCATCGGCTATCACGTTCCGTTCGCGTTCGGCGTCGCCATCTTCGCGTACGTCTCGCTCGAGATCATCCGCCCCGTGCTCCTCGGAGCCTGGGGCCACGCCTTTCCCTACGGCATATTCAGTCACCTCGACTGGGTGTCGAACACGGGATATCAATACCTGCACTTTCACTACAATCCGGCGCACATGTTGGCGGTGACGTTCTTCTTCGCGACCACGCTGGCCCTGTCCATGCACGGCGCCGTCATTCTCTCGGCGGCGAATCCGCCCGAGGGCAAGGTGCTCACCGCGGAACACGAGAACACGTATTTCCGCGACACCATCGGCTACTCGATCGGCTCCCTCGGCATTCATCGGCTGGGGCTGTTCCTCGCCGTGAGTGCGGGGTTCTGGAGCGCCGTCTGCATCCTCATCAGCGGACCCTTCTGGACGCGCGGCTGGCCGGAGTGGTGGGGCTGGTGGCTCAATTTGTCGATCTGGCATTGAAATCAAGCGGGGAACATCATGGCTGAATATCAAAATATATTTACCCGGGTCCAGATCCGCGCCCCGGCCTATCAAGGGGTCAGCCTGCCGCGCGGGGTGTGGGGCCGTCAGACGCGGGGCGGTTTCAGCCATCTGCTGGGCTGGTTCGGCGACGCCCAGATAGGACCGATCTATCTCGGCACCACCGGCCTGTTGTCGCTGCTGTGCGGGTTCATCGCCTTCGAGATCATCGGCCTCAACATGTTCGCCTCGGTGCACTGGAACCCGCTGCAGTTCATCCGCCAGCTGCCCTGGCTCGCGCTCGAGCCGCCGGCACCGTCCAACGGTCTGCACTTCCCGCCCCTGAAGGAGGGTGGCTGGTGGCTGATGGCCGGCTTCTTCATGACGACGTCGGTGCTGTTGTGGTGGGTGCGCATGTACCGTCGCGCACGGGCGCTCGGCATGGGCACGCACGTGGCCTGGGCGTTCGCTGCGGCGATCTGGCTGATGTTGGTGCTCGGCATCATCCGTCCCGTGCTCATGGGCAGCTTCGGCGAGGCGGTGCCGTTCGGAATCTTTCCGCATCTCGACTGGACGGCGGCGTTTTCGATCCGCTACGGCAACCTGTTCTACAATCCGTTTCATTGTCTGTCGATCGTGTTCCTGTACGGCTCGGTGCTGTTGTTCGCCATGCACGGCGGGACCATTCTCGCGGTGAGCCGGCTGGGCGGGGATCGCGAGCTCGAGCAGATCACGGACCGCGGCACGGCCGCCGAGCGGGCGGCGCTGTTCTGGCGCTGGACCATGGGTTTCAACGCCACCATGGAGTCCATCCACCGGTGGGCGTGGTGGTTCGCGGTGCTGTGTCCATTGGTCGGTGGAATCGGCATCCTGCTCACCGGCACGGTGGTCGATAATTGGTACCTATGGGCCGTCAAACACCACGTCGCACCGATGTATCCGCACGTGTTCCCGCCGGTCATCGATCCGGCGACGCTCACCAACACGCCGGCACCCGGAGCACCCTGATGAACCTCAAGATCCTCCTTTGCGCGGGCGTGGCGCTGGGCCTCGGCCTCGGTCTCGCCGGCTGCGAACGACCTCCGGTCGAAACCAAACAGGGCGGCTTTCGGGGACTGGGCATGGAGCAGGTCATCAACCCACGTATAGACGCGGTCAAGTACGCGAAGAACGAGGTGCCGGCGCCCATTCCGGCCGCGCCGTCGGAAGGGCCGCTCGCCAGCACGGTGTACCAGAACATCCAGGTGCTGAAGGATTTGAACGTCGCGCAATTCTCGCGTGTGATGCTCGCCATCACGCAGTGGGTGGCGCCGCCGGATCAGAGCTGCAACTACTGCCATGGCGCCAACATGGCGAGCGACGACCGCTACACCAAGGTGGTGGCGCGGCGCATGCTGCAGATGGTCCGCCACATCAACACCGACTGGAAGGATCACGTCGCCAACACCGGGGTCACCTGCTACACCTGCCATCACGGCAATGCGGTGCCGCAGAACATCTGGTTCACCAATCCGGGTGAGTCGAACGAATCGGGACTGATCGCCGACATGGCGGGGCAGAACAAACCCACGGCCGGCGTGGGCCTGTCATCGCTGCCGTACGATCCCTACACCCGGCTGTTGCTGGGCGACGAGAACATCCGGGTGATCTCGAACGATGCCCTGCCGGACGGCAACCGCACGTCCATCAAGCAGGCCGAGGGTACGTACGCGTTGATGATGCACTTCTCGCAGTCGCTCGGCGTCAACTGCACCTACTGTCACAACTCCCGCTCGTTCGCGGTATGGGATCTGAGCACGCCGAAACGCACCACGGCCTGGTATGGCATCCGGCTGGCGCGCGATCTGAACAATAATTATCTCGCGCCGCTCAAGACGGTGTTCCCGGACCATCGACTGGGCGTGGAGGGGGACGTGGGCAAGGTGAACTGTGCCACCTGCCACCAGGGCGTGTTCAAGCCGCTGTACGGCGAGAGCATGGCGAAGGATTATCCCGAGCTGCAGGGCGTGATGCGTCAGGCGGCGGCGCCCGGGGCGCCGTCAGCGCCGCCCACGGCCTCGACGCCGGACGCTCCGTCACCGCCCACGGCGTCGCTGCACTGAACCGTTCTTA
>CAZZYJ010000189.1:0-6575 GCA_964658215.1 uncultured Steroidobacteraceae bacterium
CCGGGTCGGTCGACGATTTCCGTCATGACAGCTCCTCGCATGAATATAACCGCCTACGTTACCGCCACGGGTATTGCTGCGTCGAATAGCGAATCCGTCTGCCGAGATGTCCGGGCGTTATAAGCCGTGGGGAGCGTCCTACGTCTACGTCAGCCTGCGCCCCTAGTCGCACCGCCGAGCTTCTGCGCACACTCTTCCGCCATGACGCTCAAAGCCGCCCCCGCCCCCGACGCCCCGCCGGCAGCCGCCGCCGAGTCGGCGCACATGGCGGCCGAAGCCGGGCTGGTCTATGTGTCGGGCGACGAGCCGGGCATCCGGCGGATCCGCGCGGGCCGGGGCTTCCGCTACGTCACGGCCGACAACAGACGGCTGAACTCGTCCAAGGACCTGCAGCGAATCCGTCGCCTCGCCATTCCGCCGGCCTACCGCGACGTGTGGATCTGCACCCAGGCCCGCGGCCATCTGCAGGCCACCGGTCGCGACGCGCGGGGCCGCAAGCAGTACCGCTACCACGGCGAGTGGCGGCTGTTGCGCGACGCCGCCAAATTCGAGCGCATGGTGTCCTTCGGCGAGGCGCTGCCGAAACTGCGCCGCAGGCTGCGCAGCGATCTGAACCTGCCGGGTCTGGCGCGCGACAAGGTGCTCGCCGTCGTCGTCAGCCTGCTGGACGCCACGCGGGTGAGAGTGGGCAACGTCGAGTACGCCCGGGACAACAAGAGCTTCGGGCTCACCACGCTGCGCAACCGCCACGTCAGTTTCATCCGCGACGGCCGGGCGCGCCTGAATTTCCGCGGCAAGGGAGGCGTGCAGCACGAGATCCTCATCGACGATCGTCGCCTTGCGCGGATCATGCGCCGCTGCCAGGCGATTCCGGGACAGCATCTATTCCAGTACATCAACGATGCGGGTCAGCGCTGTCCCGTCGATTCGGGGCAGGTCAACGACTACCTGCACGAGGCGATGGGACACGATTTCACCGCCAAGGATTTTCGCACCTGGGGCGCCACGGTGCACGCCATCACCCTGCTCGCGGCGGCGCCGCTGCCGGCGGCGGCGAGCGGGCAGGTCTTGAAGAAGAAAATCGTCGAGGTGGTCAGAAAGGTGGCCGCACAGCTGCGCAACACGCCGGCGGTATGCCGCAAGTCATACATCAATCCCACCGTGTTCGACACCTGGCGTTGCGGGGTGCTGCATGCCGCCTTCGGCGGTAATTTCGGGGTCACCGCGCCGCGCCGGGCGGAGAAGCTCGTGCTGAGCTTCCTGCGGCGCCAGGCGAAAGCGGCCTGACCCGCTGGCGGAGGACCCTGTAACCTGAGACGAAGCCATGAACGAACTCGAAGCGGGTGCCCGCGAGGTCTTGAATTTCCTGAAGCCGGATACGCTGATCGGCGCGCTCGCCTATCTGGCAATGTTCGTCGCGGCGGCGTTGCTGCTGTCCCGGGCGCTGCGCGCGGCGGTTCATGCCGCGATGACACGCAAGGGCCATCTCGACCGCACCACCATCAGCTTCCTCCAGCAGATCGGCACCGCCACCATCTGGGTGATCATGCTGATCCTCTACGCGCATCTCATTCCGGTGCTGCGGTCCATGGGGACCGCGCTGCTCGCCGGCGCAAGCGTGGCGTCCGTGGTCATCGGTCTCGCCGCGCAGAGCACCCTGGGCAACCTGGTCGCCGGCGTGTCCATCACCATCTACCGGCCGTTCCGCCTGGGCGACACCCTGCAGGTTGCCGCGCCCACCGGCACCGACATCGGCGTCGTGGAACTGATCTCGCTGGGCTATACGACGCTGCGCGCCGCCGACGGGCATCTGATCGTGCTGCCCAACAGCATCGCGGCCAGCCAGGTCACCCTCAATCTGAACGGCACGTTCTCGCCGTGGCCCCTCGTCGTGACCATCCTGGTCGGCAGGGGCGCCGATCTCGAGGCGGCATCCCGGCTGGCCGTGGCGGTGGCGGGCGAGCAGGTGGGCGAGAACCTCGTGTCGGGCTGTTTCCTCAGCAAGGTGGACGGCGCGGGGGCCACGCTCGAACTCAAGCTGCATGCGCCGGCCGCGGCGGGCCGCGAGCAGCTGCGGTCAGCGCTGATGATGGCGCTGTCGCAGCGCTTCGCAGCGGCCGATCCCGCGGCCGCGCCGCCGACCTTTGCCTGACGGAAGAACGATCAGGTTGACCGGCGCCCGGCCGACGCCACGCTCAGGGCTGAGGCCGCGCTCAGGCGCTCTGCAGCGGTTTGGACACCGACTCCAGCGAACGGCCCGCGGCTTCGACGCCGATCAACGCCTCGCACAGGGCGCCTGCCAGGAGCAGCGCTGCGCCCAGCGCATAGCCCCACGCGACGTTGGTCTTTGACCCGGAGGCGATCAAGGTGCCGAACAGCAGTGGCGCCCCGACGCCGCCGATACAGGTACCGAGCGCGTAGAAAATGGCAATGGCGAACGCGCGCATCTCCAGCGGAAAAATTTCGCTCACGGTCAGGTAGGCCGCGCTCGCGGCCGAGGAGGCGATGAAGAAAATGCCCGTGAAGCACAAGGTCAACCCATGCAGGCCCAACGTGCCGCGTCCGAAAAAGTAGCACACCACCGCGAGGGCGGCGCCCGCCGCGCCGTAGGTGAGGGTGATCATGGGCTTGCGGCCGATCTTGTCGAACAGGGGACCCAGCGCCAGCGGACCGAAGAAGCTGCCCACCGCGAAGGGCAGCAGTTGCAGCGGCAGCTGCGCGTCGGTGAGCTGGAAGAACTTCTTCGCCACCAGGCCGAAGGTGAAGAACACGGCATTGAAGAAGAACGCCTGGCCCATCATGAGAACGAGGCCGAGCACGGAGCGCTGCAGATTCTCGCCCAGCATGTTCTTGAAGATTTCGCCCCAGGGCGTGTGATCGCGGGTCTTGAGCTTGAGCGACGGGTCCGTGACGGGCGGCAGGGGCGTACCGCGCGCCACCCGGGCCTCGATGTCGTGGACCACCTGGTCGGCTTCGCGCTCCCGGCCGCGCAGCATCAGCCAACGCGGACTCTCGGGCACGGCGAGCCGCAGCAGCAGCACGGCGAAGCCGAGCGCGCCCCCGATGCCGAACGCCAGCCGCCAGCCGAGCGTGGGGGGAATGCCGTGTCCGCCGAGCAGGAACAGCGCGGCGCCGGACCCGACGGACGCACCGACCCAGAAGGTCGCATTGACGATGAGATCGACGGTGCCGCGGACCTTGCCCGGGATCAGTTCGTCGACCGCGGAATTGATGGCTGCGTACTCGCCGCCGATGCCGAGACCGGTGAAGAAACGGCAGAACGCGAATACCAGGAAGCTGCCCGAGAACGCCGTGCCGAGCGTCGCCAGCGAATAGGTGGCGAGGGTGACGAGAAATAATTTCTTGCGGCCCAGCCGGTCGGTGAGGTGGCCGAACAGCAGGGCACCCAGCACCGCGCCCGTGAGATAGATGGTCGCCGCCCCGGTGACCTGCTGATCGGACAAGGAGAGCCCGTTGCGACCCTCCAATACGCCGGACAGCGATCCCACCAGGGTCACCTCGAGGCCGTCCAGTATCCAGGACGTACCCAGGGCGATGATGATGCGTGTATGCCAGCGCGACCAGGGTAGACGGTCCATGCGTGCGGGAACGTCCGTCTCGATCACCTGGTTCAACTGAGCGGGTTTTTGCATGGCGGCCTTCTCGTTTATTTGGCCATGAGGCTAACGTCAGCATCTCGTCTCCACCTGTCTCAGCCATGCTCGACATGCGGTAGGACATGCAGCGGTTCGCGCGTCGTCGGACAGGACTGACAGTGCTTCACAGGAACGGGCGATGGCCAGTGCCAGTGTTCTCCGGCATCGTGGGATGACGATCGACGGGGCAATTTCGCTCCGCACTACAAGGGGAATGCTATGGGACGTGGAATATTACTGTGGATGCTGGGAGTGCCCCTCCCGATCATCTTGCTGCTCGCCATGTGTTCGCATCACTGACGCGGCCGCACACGTGCAACACATTACCGAGCCGCGCGCGGGCGCCATGGAATCGGCCGCGCCGTCCAGATCGGCGGCTTCTTGGTCCGCCATCCTGGCGGGTGCCGCGGTCGCCACCGCCGTCTCGCTCGTCCTGCTCGCGCTCGGCTCCGGACTGGGGCTGGCATCCCTATCGCCCTGGTCCGATCGGGGCGTGTCCGCGACCACGTTCACCGTGGCCGGTGCGATCTGGCTCATCGTCATGCAATGGCTGTCGGCGCTGTTCGGCGGCTACATTGCGGGTCGCCTACGCACCCGGTGGGTGGGCACGCACGTACACGAAGTGTTCTTCCGGGATACGGCACACGGCTTCGTGACGTGGGCGATCTCGACCCTGGTGGTCGCTGCCGTCGTCGCGGGTTCGGTGTCCTCGGTGCTGGGCGGCGGCGTGCAGGCCGCGACGGGTATGGCGGCGGAGGGCGCCCGCGGCGGTGCCGGCAGCGGGTCGACCCCGTTGGATTACGCGGTCGACCGGCTGTTCCGTCCCGCCGCGGGCGCGGGCGCGGGTGCGACGGGTGCGGCGGTGACGCCGGGCGACCCTCGGCCGGAGGCCAATGTCATCGTCGCCAATGCGCTCGCGACCGGCGCGGTGCCGGAAGCCGATCGGGCCTACCTGGTCGATGAGGTCGAGGCCCACACCGGTGCGGGCCAGACCGATGCGCAGATGCGGGTGGACACCTTTGTGGCGAGCGCAACGGCGGAGCAGACCAAGGTCAAGGCCGCGGCGGACGCGGCGCGCAGCGCGGCGGCCGAGGCGTCCATCTATACGGCGCTGTCCATGTTGATCGGTGCCTTCATCGCCAGCGTCGCGGCGGCGATCGGCGGCCGGCTTCGCGACCAGCACCCCTGACCGGCGCCAACCTCGGGCGGATCACCCCGGGCGTTCGACGCCCGGGGAGTCGATGCCGACGGCCACGCGCAACGTGGTCCCCCGATCGGCACCGATGACGTCCAGGCTGCCCCCCATCGACCGGACCCGGTGCTTTAGATACGTCGCTGCCTGCGCCGCCTTTGCGTCCACCTCGTCGTCCGCCTGCACGCCATCGTCGGTCAGCGTCAGCACCAGGGAGTCGGCGGCTTCGACGCGCAAAACTTCCACACGCAGGGCCGCCCGGGTGACTCCCCGGTGCAAGGTCATGAGCAGCAGCGCATCCTGCAAGATGCGGAAAATGGCGATCGAGGAATCCCCGCTCAACACGGGCTCGCCGTCCGGAAATTCTCCGCTGCAGTGGATGGCCGCCTTCTCACACACGGCCTTGAACTGCCAGCTCATCGCTGCATACAACCCCACGTTGTCGAGCAGGGTAGGGCGAAGGTCTTCGATGAGCCTGCGTTTGAGGTCGATCGCGGCCGCCAACGTGCCGTGGATGCGACGCAGCCGCTGACGGCCGGCGTCCGTCATTTGGGAGGAATTTTGTTCGCTCCACGACACGTCCATCACCGCGGCGACGAGCAGGGCGCCCAACTCGTCATGGAGCTTGCGTGCCACCTCTGCCTTGTCGCGCTCCGCGGCAGCGAGCACGTAGGTGACGAGGTCGGCGGCGGTCTGGGTCGGCATGAGTCCATATTTGAGGGCCGGTGCCTCCCTGTCTGCGCCCCCAGTGCGTGTCGATTCGTCAGACGGGGCCTATGCCAAGGCTGCGTTTCAACGGGTGGCGACGGGTGGACTCACACGTGAACGTCGAGTTGGGAGCGGTGGGACGCCGGCTCCAGATTGCGCTGTGTCCGCGCGTATTGCTCGGCGGGCTGCAGGAACGACGACGGCGTGGAGTTCGCCCTGCGCTCGCCGGGATTGCCGTAAACATCGCGTGTCGCGCCGGTGGGCTGGCCCGCGGCCGCGGCCACGGTGTCCCCCCTCGGCGCCGCGGGCGCGATGCTCGACCGCGATGTCGTCGCCGCCGGAGCATAGTCGCCGTTGACCACCACCACCGTGCTGCCGGCGTGGGCGGCGATGACGGTGACGTGTGGTGCAGAACCGGCGGCGGGGTCGGCAGCGGCCCCGTTGCGACGCGACGAAGCGCTGGAGCCGTCGTACCTCGCCGGCAGCGGTTCACCCGCGAGAATCAGCGTCTGCCTGGACGACACGTTCATATAGCCGCCTAGCTTCCGCCGAGCGTGCAGCAGGTACCAGTTCGGCGTCGAAAACTGTGACGTAGTTCCTATAACGACGAGGGAGGCGCCGCCGAGCGGTCGGCGCCGCGGGTCCCGTCGCTGCGCGAGCCTCGCCGCCCGTCTATTTTTGCGGCGCAGTCACTTTGAAGTCATCGGGTTGTATCCGATACCGCGCCAGCAGCTTGTAGAAATCGGTGCGGTTGCGTTTGGCCAGGCGCGCCGACTCGGTGACGTTGCCCGACGTCTTCGAGAGATTGTCGGCCAGGTACTCCCGGGAGAATTTCTCGCGGGCTTCCTCGTAGGTCGGCGGCTTCACGGTGGTACCGAGCGAGGCCTGGACCATTTCCTCGGTGATCACCTTGCCGCTCGAGAGCGCCACGTTCTGCTTCACGAGGTCGAACAGCTGGCGCACGTTTCCCGGCCAATCCGTGGTGGCCAGCAATTCGATGGCCTTCGGCGAGTATATTT
>CAZZYJ010000190.1:0-6499 GCA_964658215.1 uncultured Steroidobacteraceae bacterium
CGCGTCTCCTCCGCCGTGACCATCACCGAACCCGTATGCAGATCACCGTGAATCAAGGCCTCGGGCTGGTTCTGGAAACACCATTTCATTTCCTGCGCCGCGAGCTTGACGGCCGCATCGCTGCGCAGCGCGGCGACGCACTCGTCGAGATGTGGCCGGGTGTGACGATTCAGGGGCGCCGCAAAATACGGCTCGTCGAAAATGAGATCCTCGCTGATCCGGCACATGGCCGTGTTGCCGAGGAACTGCGCCATCCGCTCCTTCTTTGCGACGGCCGTCAGGTTCAGGTCCGACGTTGCATACAGGGTGAGGGCGAGAAACCGCCCCAGATGCTCGCCCACCCGCGGACGACACACACCCTCGATCAATTCCTTGCGCAGCACGCGATGCGGCGTCAGGTGCTCCATGATGGTCAGTGCCATGGCGTGATCGTCGCCGTGCAGCACCGGAACGAACGGCGCCGCCCAGCGCGCCTGCTCCGCGAGGGCGCGGCACTCGTAGTGAGCCCGCGCCAGCGGCAGCGGCCAGCTGGTGCCCACCATGCGTACGTACGGCAGCGCCTGCTTGACCACCACCGAGCCGCCGGGTCCCTCCACCAGGAACACCAGGTTCAGGTTGCCGTCCCCCATCTCCCGCGTGCGCCACAGCGACGCGGGACCGCCGAGCAGCGTGGCGACCGCCGGACGAGCGCTCAAATAGGCCGCCAGCGTTCCCGGCTCCAACGTGACGTAGGGTTCTGGATGCGTGCGCGGCTTGTCCTGGACGTCAAGGTCATCGATCAACCGTCGCTCTCCTCGCGCTCGCCGTGCACGGAACCGTGATTCGAGTTATAGAGTGGCGCGCAGTTCCTAGCAAGGGGTGGACACCCTGCTCCCGCCGCAGACGAGGTCGCGATTCCATGACGCAACATCCGCTCGAGCCCGCCGCCGCGCCCGCGGCGCCGCCGGCGCTGCTGGTCGTCATGGGCGTGTCGGGTGCCGGCAAGTCCACCGTCGCCCGCCTGCTGGCGGACCACCTGGGCTGCGCGATGCTCGAGGGCGACGACCTGCATTCGCCGCGCAACGTCTCGCGCATGGCAGCCGGCATCCCGCTCACCGACGAGGACAGGCACGACTGGCTCGACGCCGTCGCCGGGCGCCTGGCGACGGCCGCGCGGTCGGGCACGCGTCTGGTGGTTGCCTGCTCGGCGCTCAAGCGCAGCTATCGCGATGTATTGCGCCGCGGCGCGCCGGGCACGGTGTTCGTGTATCTCGCCGCACCCCGCGACGTGCTCGCCGAGCGCCTCGCGGCACGCCGTCATCACTTCATGCCGGCCACGTTGCTCGACAGTCAGCTCGCGCTCCTCGAGCCGCCGGCAGCGGACGAAGCGGCGGTGACCGTCGACGTTTCGCAAACGTCCGCGGACGCTCTGCAGGCGGCGTTGCGCGCGCTGGCCACACGGTAGTCCCGCGCGAAGGCCGCGCAGGACTCACCTGCCCGCGCTGCCCGCGGCTCGTCCGACCGGGTCGTTCGTCGCGGTGGCCGCATGCACCGCGCGGGTCACCCGCCATACGGTGTTGCCCACGTCGTCCGCCACCAACAGATCGCCGCGCTTGTCCATGGCGACCCCCACCGGCCGCCCCATCGCCTGATCGTGGGCGTTCAAGAATCCGGTGAGCACGTCCACGGGGGCACCGCTCGGCCTGCCCTGCGTGAAGGGCACGTAGATGACCTTGTAGCCGCTGCGCGTCTTACGGTTCCAGGAGCCGTGCTGCCCGACGAACATCCCATGTTGGAACGGTGCAAGCGTCGAGCCCGCGGACCAGCACAGCCCGAGCGACGCCGTGTGGGCGCCGAGCGCGTAATCCGGCGGCACCGCCTTCGCCACCAGGTCACGATTCTGCGGCGAGACCCGGTCGTCCACGTGCTGACCGTAATAGCTGAACGGAAAGCCGAAAAATTCACCGGCGTGCAGCGAGGTCATGTAATCGGGGGGCAGATGATCGCCCAACTGGTCGCGTTCGTTGACCGCCACCCAGAGGCGTCCCGAGTCGGGCTCGAAGGCGAGTCCCACGGGGTTGCGCAGCCCCGACGCGAACACCGTGTGACGGCCGGTCTTGGGATCGATCTCCCAGACCGCGGCGCGGTCGCGCTCCGCGTCGATGCCGTTCTCGCCGGCATTGCTGTTGGAGCCCACGCCGACGTAGAGCTTGCTGCCGTCCGGGCTTGCGACCAGGGTCTTGGTCCAATGATGATTGATGCTGCCGGCGGGCAGATCCACCACCTTCACGGCCGCCGCACGGATCTCCGTATCGCCTGCGTGATACGGAAAGCGCAGGACTGCGTCGCTGTCTGCCACGTAGAAAGTATCGCCCACCAGCACCATGCCGATGGGCGAGTTCAAGCCCTGCAGGAACACGTGCTGCTCCACCATCGTGCCGTCGCCGTGCACGTCGCGCAGCAGGGTGATCCGGTTGGCGCTCGGCGCGACGCCCGAGCCCGCCTGACGCATCACGAATTTGTGCGCGGCTCCGCTCAGGCCCTTGCCATCGTCCGGTTTGGCCGGCGCGTCGCTTTCGGCGACGAGGACGTCGCCGTTGGGCAGCACGTACAGCCAACGCGGATGCGCGAGCCCGGCGGCGTAGGCCGATACCGCGGTGCCGGGCGCCGCGTGCGGCCTGGCTCCCGCCGGCCAGCCCACCGCCTTCGATATGTACACGCGCGGCAGCAGGCTCTTGTCCGGGGCGGCGAGGGTCGGCATCGGCCCGTATTCGCCGGCGGAGTCGGGCGGCGCCGCGTGCGCCGTCCCGGCGGCCGCCGACAACACGGCCAACGCGACTATCGAGGGGCGTGAACCGACGCGGGCAGCGCGCTCGATTTTGGTCGTTGGGTTCATCGCTTCCGCCTGACTTTTAGATTGGGAGCCACACGCTACGCCGCCGGGCCGCGCTGCACAGCGTATGCGCGGGGGATGCGCATGTGGGGTTTGGCTGACACTTGCCTTGACATCTGTTGCCCAGGCATCTAACATCCGGCCCATGAGAGCTTTGGTCAGTGTCCCGGCGTCTGGCGAGCCGCGCAACTCGGGTGCGCAGGTGAACATTGCGCCGCTCATCGGCCAGGTCAAGTTGGCAATCGTCGCCGGCGTCGATGCGGAATTTCTCGCCGATCCGGAGGTGGCCGCACTCGAGGTGACGGCTCCGCAATTCGCCATCCTGCGCAACGTGCTCAAGGGCAGCGCGCAGTCGGCGTGCGAGTTGTGCAAGTCCATGGACTACGACCGTGGCGCGATGAGCCGCATGATCGATCGTTTGGAGAGCAAGGGATTGGTTCGACGCGTGCCGCTCGCGCACACGCGCCGGACGATGGCGCTCGAGGTGACCGCGACCGGCAAGGCCGCCTTCCCGAAGATGGAGGCTTGTCTCGAGCGCGTGGTGGCACGGCTGACGAAGGGAATCTCCAAGACCGCACTGCGCGAGGCGGAAAATGTATTGAAGCGGATGCTCGCGAACGCTTGAATTTTTTTAAAGTTAGACGATTGCCCAGGCACCTGTTGTTCAGGCATCAAGGTCAAGGTTCATGAAAGAACAACTCCACTCGTACGCGGCGCGCCTCGCAGCGCGCCTACAGAACGTGGGTGCCAACGTCGATCCGGAGCTTCTGCAGCTGCCGGGCGGGAGCATCATTGCCACGCTGCTGTGGATCTACACGAAAAGCGCGAGCGCCATCCGCAAACATTGAATGTCGCGGCCGGCGGCCGTGCCCCCCCCTCTGCGCAGCATCGCGTCGGGGTCGTTACCGGCATGTAACGACCACCCAATGAACACAACAAGGCGCGCAAACGCGCGTGTGGCGGGCTGCGCGCCCTTCGCGTGTTAAACGATTGACGACGCATTGTTAAAAGCAGAAACTTCTTTCGTCGCTTTGCCTCTGGCCTAAATACAATTAAAGGGTCGCTGCTCATGCTTCGTCAACAGAGTTCGATGCCATCCGGCCGCGGTACATTTGGGTTTAACGCCGACACGGGCGCCGGAGACACGATGGTCGAACCTTTGACCATGCTGGCCTACCGCAGCCGCGCGGTGGTGTCGCCGACCCAGGCCGAACTCGATCGAATATTGCGCGCAGCGCAACGGCGAAACCACGACGAGCACGTCACCGGTTTGTTGATCTACGATCAAGGCTGTTTCTTCCAGTGGCTCGAAGGTCCCGGCCCGGGTCTGTCGCGGGTCTGGGGTTCCATCTGCCGCGATCCGCGTCATCACAGCATCGAAGTGCTGCGCGAGGAAAGTATGCCCACTCGTTTTTTCGGTTCCTGGGACATGCGTCTCGCCCAGCGTGCGCGCGGCAAGATCGATGCGGCGCTCGCCGTGGTGGACACTCCCCGGGATCTGCTCAAGCGGCTGCACGGTCGACCGGCCGTTCTCACGCACGACGCGTGGGACGCGGTGTTCGCCGATGTCGTCATCCCCCGGCTGCGGAACACCCACGCGCGCGCCCCCGCGGCAGCGACGTGCGGCGGGGTCATGGTGCAGCGGCCCGCCGCGGCCGGCTCGATCTGGCATGCCCCCGGCGGCGCGGCCGCGGAACTCGGCGGCATCCTGCTCGCGGTGGATGCGGGCAAGACGGTGCGTTACATCGACGCCCTGCTCGACCAGGGCGCCGGCGTGGAAGCGCTGTACAGCGAGGTGTTCGAACCCGCGGCCCGCTGGCTGGGGGGCTTGTCGGACGAGGACCTGTGCAGCGATTTCAGTGTCACGATGGGTTTGGGCAGGCTGCAGCTCGAAGCGAGGCGTCTGGGCCGGATCATCGGCCCCCACGATCCGAGGGCCCTGCCGGGGCACGCCGTGTTGGTGGCGCCGCAGCCGGGTGAGCCGCACGGGCTCGGTGCTGCGATGTCGAGTGAGCTCTTCGGGCGCCAGGGTTGGGACGTGAGCTGCGAATATCCCGGCAGCGACGAGGTGCTGGTCCGGCGGGTCCACGACCAGTGGTTCGATGTGCTGGATTTATCTTTGAGCGGCGCCCTGCGGCGCGACCATCGTCTGCAGGCCATGGGCGACACCATCCGTGCGGCGCAGGCTGCCTCGCTCAATCCTGCCCTGACCGTCATCGTCGGCGGCCGCTCCTTCGTCGACAGCCCGAAGGCGTATCTGGACGTCGGGGCGGACATCGGCTGCACCTCGTCCAGCGACCTCGTGGCCACCGCCCAGCGCTTGATCGACACGATGACGCCCTGGCCCCACCCCGTGCATCGCGTCGCCGCCTCGCTGCCCGCGCATGTGACGCCCCGTCAAGCCGCGGTGAGCCTGAGTCTGTTCGGACGGCGTTTCAAGTCCACGGTGTTCTGAAGCGCTGGAACGGGCTCCGGCGCCTGGCCCGCGGTGTGTTGGCGCCCGCGACGGGTTTAGGCGCCGGCAAAGTCACCCTCACACCAGCGCCATTCCGCACCCGTCGGGTTTGTCCTACGTAACCGCTGGCCGGCCACCGACTGTGGGCCCCCGGGGATCAGGGGGACACTCCGCTCACCAAAGTGGTTTCTTAATACAGGGTGCTCACATGCTTCACTACGCAGTGGTGTTTTTCATAATCGCGCTGATCGCGGCATTTTTCGGGTTCGGCGGTATCGCAGTGGGCGCCGCGGGCATTGCCAAGGTCTTGTTCGTCGTATTTCTGATCGGGGCGGTCATCAGTTTCGTGATGAGCCTCGGCCGACGCGTTTAAAACGAGGGTATCGACATGGAATCAATTGCAGAAGGAAACACCGTGAGCAACGTCAAGGATTTTGCCAAGGGCCAGATCAACAATTTCATCGACAACGTCGAAGATCTGACCAAGGCGTTGAAGGACGTGGACACGCCCGAGATCTCGCGGGTCAAGGCCAAGGTGAAAATCGCGATGGCTGCCGCCAAGAGTGCCTTGAGCGACGGCGCCGCCCAGGTGAAGACCCAGGCCCAGGCTGTCGGGAAAACCACGGACGGCTACGTGCGTGACAATCCCTGGCAGGTAGTGGGCATCGCTGCCTTGGTCGGTGCGGTCGTCGGCATCCTGGCGACGCGCAGCACCTATCGGGACTGAATCGGCTCTTTTCGGAGCTGAAGAAGCGCTGCAGCGCGAAAATTTTTCCGCGCTTTCTGGCAGCGAATCGGCGGCGGGCTCAGGCTCGCCGCCATTCGGTGATTCCTGCGGGTTTGTCTTCGATGACCACGCCGCGTTCGGCGAGTTGTGCACGCAGCCGGTCTGATTCCGCGAAATCCTTTCTAAGACGCGCTTCGCGTCGTTTTTCCATCAAGATCTCGATGTCCGCGTCGTCGCCGCTGTCTGCGCCGATGCCCCGCCTCAAATAGGTCTGCGGATCCTGCTGCAGGACGCCGAGCAGCGCCCCCATCTTGCGCAGGGTGGCCGCCACCCTGCCTACCGTCTCTACGTCGTTGCGTGCCTTCGCGCTGTTGAGCTCGCGGGCAAGCCCCTGCATCACGGCGAACGCGTCCGGTGTATTGAAGTCATCGTCCATCGCGGCCGT
>CAZZYJ010000191.1:0-6370 GCA_964658215.1 uncultured Steroidobacteraceae bacterium
CCGTCGATTCGATACATGCCCTCGGATCCGAACGTGACCGCGAGATCACCCTGCGCCTTGGCGCTGCCCTGCCGCAGGATGAAATTCGCCGTCTCACCGATCTGACCGTTGGAGAACACCACCGCCGGACCGCCCAGGACGAATTCGGCACGCTCGACGGATTCGTCCAGCCGGAACAGCGAAGAGTTGTCCATGAACGACAGCGTCGAGGCGGGATAGATGGGCGCACCGTTCAACTGGTACGTCACGTAGGGGGCGTCACCGCCGCCGGGAAAACCCACCAGTTCGATGTTGGCACCGGTCTCGCCGCCGCTCGACTCGGCCCACACCCCCGGCACGATCTTGAGCAGATCCGCCGCGCTCGACGGCTGCGCGGTGCGGATTTCCTCGAGACTCGCGGTGTTGATGGAAAAGCTGGCATCGAGTTTTCGAAGACCCGCCGCCTGAGGTGTGCCGGTGACGACTATCTCGTCGAGCGTGCTGGTGTTGGCGGTGCTCTGATCCACGGCTGTCTTGTCGGCCGCCGCATCCCCGGTCGCAGCCGTGTTTTGAGCCTGGGCCGGCCCCGCCGACAAAATGGCGCCGCTCAGGCACAGGCCCGCGACGCGCGTGAGCGCAATATTTTTCATGGTATCTCCCCGTAACTTGGCCAAACCGTTCTGCCGTTTATGAAACATCGGCGAGTAACGAATGTCGCGCGAAAGTATACGACGGATGGAACGAAAATCGCCATGGTGGCAGCACGCCCTCGACGGCCCGCGGTTCGCTGGGTGGTGCGCAGGGGCCCTGCAGCGCATCAAACGACGCCGTTGCGGGTTCGTGTAATCTATCGGCGTGGGCCCTCTGCACTCATTCCATCCCGCCGTGGCCGCGTGGTTTTTACGCAGTTTTCCGGCACCGACACCGGCGCAGGCGGGTGCGTGGCCTGCCATCCAGTCGGGACGCGACGTGTTGGTCGCCGCCGCCACCGGCTCGGGGAAAACGTTGGCCGCTTTCCTCGCGGCCCTCGATCAGCTCGTCAAGGACGGACTCGCCGGCGGGCTGCCCGATGAGACGCGGGTTTTATATATCTCGCCGCTGAAGGCATTGTCGAACGACATCCATCGCAATCTTCTGGCGCCCATCGAGGGCATCCGCTGCGAACTCGCGCAGCGCGGGCTCGCCGACGTGGAGCTGCGCGCCGCGGTGCGCACCGGCGACACGACGCAGGCAGAACGCGCCGGCATGCGGCGCCGGCCGCCGCACATCCTCGTCACCACGCCGGAGTCCTTGTACGTGCTGTTGGGCTCGCCGTCGGGACGGACCGCCCTCGCCACCTGCCGCAGCGTCATCGTCGATGAAATTCATGCGCTCGCGGGCAACAAACGCGGGGCGCATCTCGCGCTGTCGTTGGAGCGGCTCGGCGCGTTGTGCAGGCCCGGGATCACGCGCATCGGCCTGTCCGCCACGCAGCGGCCGCTGGCCGACGTGGCCGCCTTTCTCGTGGGCATCGGCGCCGGCGTCGGCGGCGGGGGCGGTGGCGGCCGGCCGGCGGCGGGGTGCCTCATCGTCGACTGCGGTCATGGCCGGCGGCGGGATCTCGCGCTCGAGATCCCCACCGCACCGTTGAGTGCGGTCATGTCCGGCGAGGAGTGGGAGCGGGTCTACGACCGCCTCGCCGAACTCGTGCGCGCGCACCGCAGCACGCTCATCTTCGTGAACACCCGCCGGCTGGCCGAAAGAGTCTCGCGACATCTTTCGCAGCGCATCGGGGCGGAGAACGTGACCGCCCACCACGGCAGTCTTGCCAAGGAACGGCGGCTCGCCGCCGAGCAGCGGCTCAAGGCGGGCGCATTGAAGGCCCTGGTGGCCACGGCGTCGCTCGAATTGGGGCTCGACATCGGCGACGTGGATCTCGTCTGCCAGATCGGCTCGACGCGCTCCATCAACACGCTCCTGCAGCGGGTGGGCCGGGCGGGTCATGCGGTCGGCGGCCTGTCCAAGGGCCGCGTGTTTCCGTTGTCGCGTGACGAACTCGTCGAATGCACGGCCTTGCTCGATGCGGTGCGGCGCGGCGAGCTCGACCGCCTGCAGATTCCGAGCAACGCTCTCGATGTGCTCGCCCAGCACATCGCCGCCGAGGTGGCCGCGCGCGAGTGGCGGGAGGAGGAGCTGTTCGCCCTGGTGCGTGCTGCGTACCCCTACCGCGATCTGCCGCGCGAGGATTTCGACGCCTGCGTGTGGATGCTCGCGCAGGGATTCTCGACGCGCCACGGGCGTCGCGGGGCGCTCCTGCATCACGACGCCGTCAACGGTCTGCTGCGCGCCGCCAGGGGTGCGCGCCTCACGGCCATCACGTCGGGCGGCGCCATCCCGGACAACGCCGACTATCGGGTGATGCTGGAACCGGAGGGCGTCGCGGTCGGTTCGGTGAACGAGGATTTCGCGGTCGAGAGCCTGCAGGGCGACGTGTTCCAACTGGGCAATACGTCGTATCGGATTCTGCGGGTGGAACGCGGCACGGTGCGGGTGGAGGACGCCCGCGGGCAGGCGCCCTCCATTCCCTTCTGGCTGGGCGAGGCGCCGGGGCGCACCGACGCGGCCTCGGCGGCGGTGTCGCGTCTGCGCACGACCGTCGCGGCACGGCTGGCAACGGGCGGCGTGACGGCGGCCGCGCAGTGGCTGGTGAGCGAGGTAGGCCTCGCGGCACCGCAAGCCGCGGAACTGGTCGGGTATCTTGCCGCCGGCCGGGCGGCCCTGGGCACCCTGCCGACCCTCGACACCCTCGTCTTCGAGCGCTTCTTCGACGAAGCGGGCGGCATGCAGCTCGTCATCCACTCCTCGTACGGCAGCCGCGTGAACCGGGCCTGGGGTCTGGCGTTGCGCAAACGCTTCTGCCGCAATTTCAATTTCGAGGTGCAGGCGGCGGCCACCGAGGATCACGTCGTGCTGTCGCTGACGCAGGCTCACAGCTTCGAACTCGAAGCGGCCGCGCGCTATCTGCACTCGAACACGGTGCGTGACGTGCTGGTACAGGCGCTGTGTGCGGCACCCATGTTCCAGGTGCGCTGGCGCTGGACGGCGGGCATCTCGCTCGCGTTGCCGCGCTTTCGCGGCGGCCGGAAGGTCGCGCCGCAGCTGGCGCGCATGAACGCCGAGGACATGCTCGCGGCGATTTTTCCGGATCAGGTCGCCTGCGCCGAGAACTTGCAGGGCGACATCGAGGTGCCGGATCACCCGCTGGTGAAACAGACCCTGCGCGACTGTCTGCAGGAGGCGATGGACATCGACGCGCTCGAGGAGCTGCTGCGCGCGGTCGAACGGGGTGCGGTGCGCATCGTCGCACGGGATCTGACGCAGCCCTCGCCGCTCGCGCTCGAGGCGTTGACCGCTCGGCCCTATGCGTATCTCGACGACGCACCGCTCGAGGAGCGGCGCACCCAGGCCGTCATGGCGCGGCGCTGGCTCGACACCGCGGCCGCAGCGGACCTGGGACGGCTGGACGGGGATGTCATTGCCCGGGTGCGCGCCGAGGCCTGGCCCGATGCCGTCACGGCGGATGAGCTGTGCGATGCGCTCGGCTGGCTGACCTATCTAACGGAGGACGAGGTGCAGCACGCAGCGGGCTGGCCGGCGCTGCTGTCGCAACTCGCGGCGCAGCGACGCGTGGTACGCATCGTCGCCGCCGGCCAGGGGACCTTCTGGGTGGCGGTGGAACGACGCGGGTTGTTCGAACCCCGGGTGCCCGCCTCGCCCGCGGCGCTCGAGGACATCGTGCGTGGCAGGCTCGAAGGACTGGGACCGGTCACGGCCGGCATCCTGGCGCGCTCGCTCGGCGTCGCCGTGACGCAGATCGCGGTCGCGCTGGCTGCATTGCAGGCCGACGGCTCGGTGCTGTGCGGGCGCTTCACGCCGGCCGCCGACGAAGAAGAATGGTGCGACCGGCGGCTGCTGGCACGCATACATCGCGGCACCGTCAAACATCTGCGCGCGCAGATCGAGCCGGTGCAGGCGCGTGATTTTTTGCGTTCCTTGTTCGAGCTGCAGGGCGTGGTGCCGGGGGAACGGCGGCAGGGGTCGGATGCGGTGGCCGCCGTACTCGCTCAGCTGGAGGGTTTCGAGGCGCCGGCGGGCGCCTGGGAAGGCGACATCCTGCCCGCGCGCATCGTGCACTACGAGCCGGACTGGCTGGACGAACACTGCCGTGCCGGGCGTTACGTGTGGGCACGTCTGACGGCGCGCGGTGGGACCGGCACCCACGGCGCCGCGCCGATCCGCTCGACCCCCATCGTTCTGTTGGGCAGACGTCACGTCGGCGCGTGGTCGGCGCTCGCGCACGCCCACGATCCGGCGCAGCTCGGCGCCAAGGCGGCCGCGGTTTTCGAGCATCTGCGTGCCCACGGTGCGTCCTTTTTCGACGACATCGTGGATGGCGTGCGTTTGCTGCCGGTCGAAGTGGAGCTGTCGCTCGCCGAACTCGCCGCCTTCGGCCTCGTCAATTCCGACAGCTTCGGCGGCCTGCGTGCCTTGCTCGCGCCCGGCAATCACCGCGGCAGGTCCGCTTTGCGCCGGCGTCGGCGGCTGGCGTTGTTCGGCATGGCGGATGCCGGTCGCTGGGCGTTGCGGCGGCTGTCCGCGGAAGGTCTGCCCGTCGATGACGAAGGGATGGAACACATCGTGCGCACCTTGTTGAAGCGCTGGGGCGTGATCTTCTGGCGGCTGCTGGCGCGCGAAGCCGACTGGCTGCCGCCCTGGCGGGACATTCAACGGTGCTGCCGCCGGCTCGAAGCGCGCGGGGAGCTTCGTGGCGGCCGTTTCGTCGCCGGTTTCTCGGGCGAACAGTACGCCTCCCCCGAGGCGGTCGGGCACCTGCGCGCCGTGCGGCGGCGGCCGCACGAGCAGCGTTACGTCACGGTGTCGGGCGCGGATCCCCTGAATCTGGCCGGGATACTGACCCCCGGCGCGCGCCTGCCGTCGGTGATGGGGAACCGTCTCGTCTATCGCGATGGTCTGCCGGTCGCGACGGTGACCGCGGGCAAGGTGGCCTTCCTCGAAGCGTTGGATCCCGCGGAGCAACTCCGGGTGCGTCGGGCGCTGCGCCAGGCGTACGATTTCGATGCCGAGGCTGCGGCGGGCGCCGCGGGCCGCGCGGTTCCGCCCCGCGCCGTTTAACCCGTCGCGGCCTCGAAGCCCGGCAGCGCGGGCGTCCCGCCCTCGAAGTCGGCGAGCAGGCTGACCAACGCCACCAAGGCCGCCCAGACCGCGGCGTCGGTGTTGGCGGCGCGCGTGGCGACGGCGGCTTTGGCGGCGTGTTCCAACCCATGTGCGGCGGCGGCGACGTCCTTGAATTCGAAGATCGCCGCCGTACCCTTCAGCCGATGCGCGCGAAAGGCGACGGCCTCGAAGATATTGCCCGGGCTGTCCTCGGCCTGGGCGAGCGCGGCGCTCAGGCTCACGAAGTGCACGCGCTCACTCTGCAGGCGGGCACGAAACAGCCCGCTCAGCGACCCGAACTCGTCGTTCGGTCCGGCGGCGTGTGAGGGCATGGACTCGGGCAGCGGTACGCCGGGCGCTCGTGACGTGGCGTGACGTTCGGTGAGTTTCATGGTTCCTCTCGTGTCAGTCGCGTCGTTTGCTGGCATAAAGACTTCTATCCGCGGCGTGCAGCAGATTTTTAACGGCCGCCGCGCCTGCCGCGGCCGCGCCCGATGCCAGAGCCGTTACACCGATGCTGGCCGAGAAGCTCACCGGGCCTGCATTGGTGGGCACCGGTTGTGACGTCAGCACGTGGCGCAATTTGCGGGCGACCACGTTGGCGCCGAGCAGCGTCGTCTCCGGCAGGACGATCACGAATTCATCGCCGCCGACGCGTGCGAGCCAGTCGCTGGTCTTGCGCAGGCAGCCCTGCGAACGCGCGGTGAAGGCCTGCAGAACGAGATCCCCGGCCGGATGTCCGTACTCGTCGTTGACGCGTTTGAATTCGTCGATGTCGCAGCTCAAGAGGGCGATCGGGTGTTCGTAGCGTCGACAGCGCGCGAGTTCGCGCGGCAGATGCGTCATCAGATAGCGTAGGTTGTTGACGCCCGTCAGCGGATCGGTGGTCGCGAGCCGGCGGTTTTCCAGATTGCTGGTGCGCAGCGACGTCTCAACGTGGGTGATGCGCCGCCCGATCTCGACGCGCGCCAGGATTTCCTCCACGGGCGCGCCCTTCACCACGTAGTCATCGGCGCCGGCGGCGAGGCCCGCGAGCACGTCCTGCTTGGTGGCCCGAACGGTGAGCATCATCACGTAGATGTAGCACTCGTTGTGCCGGGTGCGTATGTGGCGGCAGAGCGCAAGCCCGTCCATGTCGGCCATCTGTCGGTCGATGATCGCCACCGCGTACGGGTCC
>CAZZYJ010000192.1:0-6359 GCA_964658215.1 uncultured Steroidobacteraceae bacterium
AGCCGCCGCGGTAATAGCCGCCGCCGGCGCCACCGAGCGCGGTGACGCTGCCCGCACGCGCGGCCATCATCCGCCTGGCGACGGCCGCGGAAACGGCCCAGGAGCCGGCGCCGCACATGTCGCCGCCGCCGTTCCTGCACAACACCGGCCAGCGCGGCGAGTTCGTGCTGCCCCTCAACATTCCGGGGGCGCCGGGCTCGGACGCCGACCGCTACGACGACTTCACCACCGATGCGGTGGCGTGGACCCTCACCGCGCACGAAGCGCGGCCCGGCCACGAACTGCAGTTCGATTCGATGGTGGAGCAGGGGGTGAGCCTGGCGCGCGCCTTGTATGCCTTCAACTCGACGAACGCCGAGGGCTGGGGTTTGTACGCGGAATATATCGTGCAGCCCTTCGAACCGGTGGAGGGGCAGCTCTTCACGCTGCAGCTGCGTCTGTTGCGGGCGGCGCGGGCGTTCCTGGATCCCGAGCTGCAGAGTGGCGGTATCGATCCGCAGCACGCCTACGCGGTGCTGGAGAAAGACGTGGGCATCAGTCATGCCTTCGCCAAAGAGGAGGTGGAGCGGTTCATCTACCGGGCGCCCGGGCAGGCGAACAGCTATTTCTATGGTTATACCCGGCTGCTGGCGTTACGCAAGGAGACCGAGGCCGCGCTCGGCGCGAAGTTCGACGCGCGGCGCTTTCACGACTTCCTGCTGAGTCAGGGGCTGCTTCCGCCGGATCTCATGCGCGAGGCGGTACTGAAGGATTTCGTTCCCTCGCAGAAGCGCTGAGCCCGGCGCCCCGGCGCCTCAGAGCAGGGCGCGCACCGCGGCGAGGATGCCGTCGGAGTCCAGCCCCTGATGGCCCATCTGCTGCCACAGTCCGCCGGCCCCTTCCAAATGGGTGCCCACGTGGTTGTAGTTGCCCTTGAAGCCCGCCTGCAAGAGGTAGCTGCCGAAACGGCTCCCCAGGCCCGTCTTGACGTTGAAGCCTTCCGCCACCAGCACGAAGGGCGCGGCGGCCAGCGTCTTCATCATGGCGTGGTCGACGACATTCAGGGTGGGCTTGTTGATCAGGCCCACCTTGATGCCCTGCTCCTCCAAGCGGATCACGGCGTCGAGAGCGCGATACACGGTCTCGCCGAACGCGACCACGTAGCCGCCGCCGGCCGGGGCCTCGCGCACCACGTAGTCCTTGCCGGGTGCGAAAGGTTTTCCCTCGTACAGCGGCTTGCCGCCCGCATCCAGGATGTCGGGGACCGGCGCACGCGTGCTGAACACGAAGCGCATGCCGGGGTCCTTGAAGATGGTCTTCACGCAGGCGGCGAACTGATGCTGGTCCACGGGGAAGTACAGACGCGTCGTGTCCTCGCCGTGGCCGGGCGTGACGCCGCCGTCGGCATACATGCTGTTGATGCCGAAATGGCAGGTGTTGTCCGCCATCTCGTCGACGCCGCTGTGGCTGAAATGCGCGAGCACGTTGGAAAAATTCAGGCGCGACATGGTGATTTCACTGATGCACATTTCCAGGAACGCGCTGAACGTGCCGTAGATGCCCTGCTTGCCGGGGCTCGAGCCGAAGCCGGCCGCGGCGGAAAAATTACCGCGCTCCATGATGCCGCCGCGGACGAACACCTCCGGATGCTTCTTGTGGATGTGGTGCAGACCGCAGGAGCCTTCCAGATCGTTGTCGAACACCCGCACGCTCGCCAACCGCTCCGCCTCGCTCATGTCGTCGAGGATGCCGTTGACGATCTTGCCGAAGTCGTCGCGGTTCTTGCCGGCGCCGCTCGAACCGCGGAACGTGAGCGGACTCTTTTCCGGCTTCGCGGCCTTGAGCATTTCGATCGCGCGCTCGTAGCCGCCGCGGGCCTCGAGATACTTGATGGCGAGGTCGGCCTTCAGCACTTCGTGCGCGCTGGGGCTGCCCTGCGCGCCCTCGATGCCCGGCGCCATGGGCCGCTTGATGACGAGGCCGTGCGGGATGTCGTCGCTGAACACGCGCGCGAGATCGACGTACAGCGCGTCGAGATCCTCGCCCATGGTGGTCTCGGTGGTGAGGCCGTAGCCGGACAGGGTGCGGCTCAAATCGTAGCCCACCATGTATTCCTGCGGGTGTCCGGCGATGGTGACGTTGTTGTCGTCGATGAGCACCTTGACGTTCAGGCGCTTGCCGACGGTGAGCCGCGCGGCCTCGGCGTTGTCGCCCTCCATCTGGCTGCCGTCCGAGCCGAGCACGATCACGGCCTTGCCGGGATTGGCGATGGCGACGCCGTTGCAGAACGCCCACATGTGGCCCAGCCGGCCGGAACTGAACTCCACCCCGGGCGTGAGCAGCTTCTCCGGGTGACCCGGCAGTCCGCTGTCGAATTCACGATAGTGCAACAACTTCTCGGCCGGCATCGCGCCGTTCAACACGCTCAACAGGTACTGCGTGGCCACGCGGTGGCCGGCCTCGTCGTAGAACACCGGCACGATGGGGACGCCGTGGTCGATGAACGCGCGGATGATCAACACCTCCGGCACCGTGTCGTACGCACCCCCGCTGTGGCCCGACAGCCCCTTGGCACCGGCGTAGGCGGTGAAGAAGACGATGGCGTCGCGGCACAGCTGGATGTTCTTCTCGAGGGCGGCGCGCTGCGCGTCGGTGAGGGCGTTGACGGTGGGGTCGAGTTTGAGGGGCTCGAGCCGGGTGAGATCGATCGGGAATGTTTCGGTATTCATGCCCCAAGTATAACGCCGGCGCCATTGCGCGACGATTTTTTAAGCTGCCGGTACGCGCTGCCGTGTCGTGCACGCCCTGGCAAGCGCGGCGGCACGCGCGGCCGTCACGCGCGCGGTCGCGGGACGTGGTAGAACCAGGCATGTCTTCGACCGCCCATCCGCGCGCGACGCCCGTTCCGCCGCAGGCGCCGATACGTCTGCCGCCCACGCTCGCGTTCTGGGCCATGGCCTTCGTGCCGATCACGTTCTTCGCCGCGGCGAGCGCGCCGTCGCCGGCCTTCGTCGTCCTGCAACGGGCCTGGGGGTTTTCCTCGTCGCTGCTGACGCTGGCCTTCGCGGTGTATGCGCTCGCGCTGCTGTCCGCGCTGCTCGTCGCAGGGTCGCTGTCCGACCATCTCGGCCGCCGGCCGGTGCTGTGGGGGGCGCTCGCCCTCGAGGCCGGCGCCATGCTGCTGTTCTGGAACTCCACCGGCATCGGTGGGTTGGTGGTGGCGCGCATCATCCAGGGTCTGGCGACCGGGGTCGCGAGCGGAGCGATGACCGCCGCCGTGGTCGAACTCGCGCCGCCCACCCGCCAGCGGCTGGGAGCCCTGGTCGGCAGCGTGTCGCCGCTCGCGGGCCTCGCCGGCGGCGCGTTGCTCAGCGGCGTTGCGATCCGCTATTCGTCGCAGCCGGTGCGGCTGGTGTTCGGCACGCTGACCGCGGTGTTCCTGACGGGCCTCGTCGTGCTGGCGTTCGTCCCGGAAAGCGTCATCCCACGCCCCGGCGCGTGGGCGTCGCTGGTGCCCCGCGTGGCGGTGCCCGCGCGCGCCAGACCCGAGTTCCTGCGCGCCCTGCCGGTGCTCATCAGCGTCTGGGCGCTCGGCAGTCTGTATCTCTCGCTCGTGCCCTCCCTGCTGCTGCACGTGTTCGGCATCGACAGCGGGCTGCTGAACGGTCTCGCCATCGCACTGCTCAACGGCGTGGGCGCCGTCGCGCCGGCGCTGCTCGGCCGCCACGCCCGGCGTACCCTCGCCATCGGCGGCACGGCGGCGATCGCCGGCGGCGCGCTGGTGCTGAGCGGCGCGTTGTATGCACGGTCGGTGCCGCTCTTCTTCGCCGGCACGCTGCTCGCCGGGGCGGGGTTCGGCTGCGGCTTCGCGGCGGTGGTCGGTCTTCTCGCGCCGCTCGCGCAGGCGCACGAACGGGCGGAGTTGTTCGCCGCCATTTTCGTCGTGAGCTATCTCGCATTCAGCCTGCCGGCCCTGGCGGCCGGGGCATTGCTGAGCACGCATGGTCTGTTTGGCACCGTCGCCGGCTACACCGTGGCGTTGACGTGCATCGCCGCAGTCGGCACCCGGGTGCAGTGGCGGGCGTCACGCGCCGAGAGGCGTTAGACTAGGCAGGTCGTCGCAGGAGAACACCATGCCGTCGCATACTTTGAACGAGTTGGTCGCCCACGTCGAAGAGTTGCTCGCCGAACTCGGCGATGAACACGGCGTGGAGGTGGCTGCGCCACGCAGGCGCGTCGAGCAGGCCTTGGCCGACATCCAGCGCGCCGTCCGCAGCGAACGCGCCAGTGTCGCCGCGCGGGCCCGCGATTTCGTCCTCTCCCTCGATGCCTACGTCAACGACTATCCGCGTCTCGCGGTGGCGACGGCCGTGTTGCTGGCGGGCACGCTGGGATACGTTGCCGGCCTGACCGCCCGCGCCCGCGTGTGATCCCGCGGCCGGTGGACCGTTGAACGCGAAACTTCCCCCGGCGCTGGCGGGCGATCGGATCGAGATCGACGGTGCGGCCGGACCCTTCACGGTGTACGTGGCCGGCAGCGGGCCGCCGCTGCTGCTGGTGCACAGCGTCAACGCCGCGGCCTCGGCGGCCGAAGTGCGACCGCTCTATGAACATTACGCCCGGTCGCGGCAGGTGTTTGCGCCAGACCTGCCAGGTTTCGGCCTCGCCGACCGTAGCGACCGGGCCTATCTGCCACGATTGATGACGGATGCCCTGCTGGCGACGGTGACGTCGATCGGCGCGCGCTGCGGTGACGCGCCCCTCGATGCGCTGGCCCTGTCGCTGTCCTGCGAGTTCCTGGCGCGCGCCGCGGTGGAATCGCCCGCCGCGTTTCGCACCCTGGCGCTGGTCAGTCCCACCGGGTTTCGCGGCGGGCGCGCCTATCGCGAACCCCGCGGCACGAACCGCGGTTCGCCCGGCGTGCATGCCTTTCTGCTCAAGTCGGGACTCGGACGTCTGTTGTTCCGCGGTCTGGCGCGTCCCCGGGTGATCCGCTATTTCCTGCGCCGCACCTGGGGATCCCGGCTCATCGACGACATACTGTGGCGATACGACACGGTGACCGCCCGCCAGCCCGGCGCGGAATTCGCGCCGCTGTATTTCCTGTCGGGGCAGCTGTTCAGCGCCGACGTCCACACGCTGTACGAGAGTCTGACGGCGCCGGTCTGGATGACGCATGGCGTGCGCGGAGATTTCACGGACTACCGTCAGCAGTCCCTCGTCGCGGGGCGCCCCAATTGGAAATTCAAGACCTACGCCACCGGTGCGTTTCCCCACTTCGAGGACACCGCGCAATTCTGTGCGGACTACGACGCGTTCCTGGCGTTGCGGTGAATCCGGTCGTCCAGTTCGCCGAGCGTGGCCGCAATCGAACTTTCGGTGTCGCGGAATTCTGAACGCAGCGCATCGAGCGAGACGCCCATGCGTTGCTCGAGACCCGCAAGCTCCGTGCGTACCAGGGCGCCCAGCTCGGTGAAGCGTGAGGCCTCGGCATCGTCCGCCAGGGTGCGTTGCACCTGCAGCTCCCGCGCCTGACGCCGGTATTCGGACAGGAACGTGCTCTGCCACATCCCGACGTAGACCGTCAGCGCGAGGATGATGACGGCGAACAGGCCCAGCATCACCACCCCCACCGGGATCTGCACCGAGGTCACCAGCAGGTTCAAGCTGGCCGGCGCCGCGAACAGCGACCAGTTGATGATGAGAAAGGCCGCGATCAGGATCACGGCCGCGATGGCAAACGCAGTTCTATAACGCATGCCACGATCATAGCACCGTCCCTGCGTGGTGGGCATCCGCGGCGCGCTGACGAGACGGTTATCCGTGGGGCGACCAAAAGATAAATAAACCCGGGTCATCCACACGCCGCGGTGCCCGACCTGCACAATAGCGCGTGTCGGGCGCGGCGCCAACCGTATCGGCGTGCGAAGCCGGCATTTTTTGGTCATCGATGTTTATCTTGTGTCGTGAAACCTCATTGTCACGTATGAAACGTAGGGGCGTCGTGCGGGGGTTCGCGCTCAGTACGCGCTCGCCGCGTCGAGACGCGCCAGGGCCGCGTGGTCCAGACGCAACTGTGTCGCGCGCAGCAGCTCGGCCAGCTGCGCGAGGCTGGTGGCGCTCGCGATCGGCGCCGTCACGGTGGGTCGTGCCATCAGCCAGGCGAGCGCCACGACGGCCGGCGTCGACGTGGTGGCGTCCGCCACCTCGTCGAGCGCGGCGAGGATGCGCAGCCCGCGCTCGTTCAGCCGGCCGTCCATGCGTGCGCCGCGGGCGCTCTTCTTGAAGTCGGCGGCGGTGCGGTATTTGCCGGTGAGAAAGCCCGCTGCCAGCGAGTAATAGGTGATCACGCCCACCTCGTGTTGCGCGCAGACGGGCTG
>CAZZYJ010000193.1:0-5438 GCA_964658215.1 uncultured Steroidobacteraceae bacterium
CGATCTCCACGCCGCGCACGGCGGCCACCATGGCCACGGCCACTCGCACGCGCTGACCGCCGAGGGCATCAATGCCCGCATGGGGATCGCCGTCGCGCTCAACCTCGTGTTCGTCGTCGTCGAAGGCGGCTTCGGGTTCGTGTCGAACTCGGTCGCTCTGATGGCCGACGCGGGCCACAATCTCGGCGACGTGCTGGGGTTGATCTGCGCCTGGGCGGCCATTCGCCTCTCGCAGCGTCCGCCGGGCGGAAGGTTCACGTACGGCCTCGGCCGCTCCTCGGTGCTCGCGGCGCTCACGAACGCCGTGCTGCTCATCGCGGCTTCCGGCGCCATCGCCTGGGAATCGCTCGGCCGCCTCGCCGCGCCGCCTGCCGTGGCAGGAATCACCGTCATGAGCGTCGCCGCACTCGGCATCCTGCTCAACGGTTTCAGCGCCTGGCTGCTGCATGGCGGCAGTCACGACGACCTGAACCGCCGCAGCGCCTACCTGCACATGCTGGGCGATGCCGCGGTGTCCGCCGGCGTGCTGGTCTCAGGCGGGTTGATTGTCCTGACGCATTGGAGCTGGCTCGACCCGTTGGTGAGTCTGGCTGTGGTCGGCATCATCTTGGTGAGCACCTGGGGGCTGCTGCGCGACTCGGTGCACCTCTCGCTCGACGGCGTTCCCTCCAGCGTCAATTCCAAGGCGGTGTTGTCCTTCCTGTCGGCGCAGCGCGGCGTCACCGACGTTCACGACCTCCATATCTGGGCGCTCAGCACCACGAGCGTCGCGCTCACCGCGCATCTGGTGGTGCCCGACCGGGAGGCGGAAGAAGCCCTGCTCGGCTCGTTGATGCCGACTCTCAAGCGCCGGTTCCGCATCGACCACTCCACCCTGCAGATCGAGCGCGACCGCTGCGCGCACGGCTGCCACGCCTGAGTTCAGGCGCCCTCGGCGCGTGGCTTGCTGAACAGATAATGCGACACCAGCCATTCGCTGCCGCCGGCGTAGCCCCAGAGCTCCGCGCAGGACATGAAGAACACGCGCCAGTACACCCACCAGCGACGCATCTGCTCCGCGCCGTAGGTCTGCGCCAAAATGGGCTCTATCGCCGCACGATTCCGGTCCATGTTGGCCAGCCAGTGCTCGCTGGTGCGGGCGTAGTGGCGGCCATCCACCTGCCAGTGCTCGGCGACGCGCAGATCGTCCTGAAAATATAACAACAGGTCGTCGCTCGGCATGATGCCGCCGGTAAAGAAATACTTCGCCATCCAATCGCTCTCGTCGCGCACCTCGAAGGGATAGGCAAACGTCTTGTGCGTGAAGATGTGCACGAACAGCGTGCCGCCGGGGGCGAGCCAGCCCGAGATGCGCTGCATGAGGCTCGCGTAGTTGCGCATGTGCTCGAACATCTCGACCGACACCACCCGGTCGAAGGCCGTGCCCGTCGCGAAGGACAGCTGGTTGGCGTCGCAGGTGATGACCTCGAGATTCGTGAACCCGCGCGCCTTGGCACGCGCATCGATGAAACGCTTCTGCGTGCGCGAGTTCGATACCACCGTTATCTTGGAGTTGGGGTAGTGTTCAGCCATCCACAGGGACAGCGAGCCCCACCCGCAGCCGAGTTCCAGTATCCGGTCGCCGTCCGCGAGCCGCGCGCGCTCGGCGGTGAGCGCCAGCATGTTCGCTTCCGCCTGCGCCAGAGTCTCGGACGCGTCACGGTAGTAACACGACGAGTACTTGAGATGCTCGCCGAGCACCCGCTCGAAGAACTCGCAGGGCAGTTCGTAGTGCTGCAGGTTGGCGTCGGCGGTGTTCACCGCGATGGGACTTTGACGAAGACGCGTGATCAACTTCATCAGATGCCGCTGCTGCGCCTCGGGATCGCCCTGGTCTTCCTCGGCCAGCCGCGCCTTCAACAAGCGACGGATGCCGAACCGCACCAGAAAATCCGGCAGCAGATCTCGTTCCAGCAGGCGCATGGGCAGTGACGGGGACAGGGTTTCGACGGCGGTGTTCATTGCTTGCAACCTATGACGGAAGAAAAATCCGAGAAACGGGCGTCAGCCACTGCGCGCCGTCAACAGGCTCGACAGCGGCGCATCCGCCCGCAGCCGCAGCAGGTGCCACAGCACGAAGGCCGACATGGCCATGTTGCCGAGCAGCACGATGGCCACGAACCAGGCGACGCGCGGCAGCGCCCGCCGCTCCTTGAACAACACCCAGACATAGAACGTCAGGAAGCCGAAATACGCATCCATGAACGTCGCGATGGTCCAGTAACGATCCTGCCCCGCGGTCAGACCGGTCCACTGCAGCACGGGCTGTCGCGTCGCCGCCCAGCCCGTATAGACGAGCATGGTCAGGAATATGCCGGAGAACAGGATTTTCAGCGCGGTTTTGGACGACATGAGTTTCTCCCCCCTATATTCGACGTCCGGCTCGTTACGGATGCAAGGCCCGTCGCCGGCTCGCGACCTGCGGGCGTCCCGTCCCGGACCGGGACCGGAGTCGCGGCGTCCGCGTCAACGCGGACGGGCACGGCGCGTCGGGGCGGCCGTCAACGGATCGTCCGGCCAGAAATGTTTCGGGTAGCGGCCCTTCAAGTCCTTCTTGACCTCGTGGTAACCCCGGCTCCAGAAGCTCACCAGATCACGGGTGATCTGCACCGGCCGTCCCGCCGGCGACAGCAGTTTCAGCAACAAGGGCAGCCGTCCGCCGGCGATGCTGGGCGTGGCGGTGAGCCCGAACATCTCCTGCAGCCGCACGGACACCGTCGGGACGTCGCCGTCCACGTAGTCGATGGGAATGCGCGAACCGCTGGGCACCGCGAAATGGCTGGGGGCCTCGCGCTCCAGGATGCCCTGCTGCGCATAGGACAGACGTGAGCGCAGCGCATTGCCCAAGTCCAGGCGTGCAAAATGCTCGCGGCGCGAAAACCCCGTCATCCAGGGCGGCGCCCACTGGTCCAGCGTCGCCGTGAGCGCGTCGTCGCTCAGATCGGGCCAGGATTCGGGTGCAGTCACCGCGTAACGACGCATGAGCGCCACGCGTGCGCGCCATTGGCGAAGTTCGGTCGTCCAGGGGAGGGCGGCCACCCCGAGCTGACGCAGCCCCACCAGCGCCGCCGCCAGCAGCGCAGCCGGATCCACGTCGCGCAGTTCCGCGGAGTCGAGCAGCAACGCCCCCAGGCGTCGTTCGCGGCGCGCATGCACGGCCTGGTCGCGATCGTCCCAGGCGATCTGGGCGTGCTGCACGATCTGCGTGTCGAACAGGCGTTCGATGTCGTCGAGCGTGAGCGGCGCGGCGAGAAAAATCCGCGCATCGCGGTCTGCGCCGTCCAGTTCCGCCGCCACGATGAACTCCGCTTTCGACAATGCCTGCGGTTCGCCGAAGCGGGCGCCGCGGCCGTTCGCGAGCAGGTAGCGCCCGTCATGCCCCCGCGCGCGGCCGATGCGGTCCGGATAGGCCAGCGCCAGCAGCATGCCGGTGGCCGAGTGCGGATCGAGCGTCTCGGCCGTCGCCTCCGCGAACTGGCGACGCCATTGGGCGCTGCTGCGCTCCGCCTGGGTCAGTGCCCGTCGGTCCACCGAGATGCCGGGCGGCAGCGCGCCCGTGTCGCCGCGCAGTGCGCCCACCCGCAGCCGCAAATCGACGTCGCGGGCGCCGAAGGCCGCGCGCAGGACGTCCCGCTCGCCCAATATCGCGGCGAGGTCGCAGGCCAGGCGCGGTCCGCCGAGCGCGCCCGAGCGCAGCAGCATGTGCGCCAGGCGCGGGTGCGCCCCGATACGGGCGAGGCTGCGGCCATGGGTGGTGATGCGCCCCGCGGCGTCCAGCGCGGCCAGTTGCCGGAGCAGGCCGCGGGCCTGGGCCAGCGGGGCCGCGGGCGGCGCGTCCAGCCAGCGCAGGGCCGTGGCCTCGGCGACGCCCCAGCAGCCGAGTTCCAGCGCCAGCGGGGCGAGGTCGGCGTGCAGGATTTCCGGCGCGGTCTGCGGCGCCAGCGAGGCCTGCACGCCCTCGCTCCACAGACGATAACAATGCCCCGAGCTCAGGCGGCCGGCGCGGCCACGGCGCTGATCCGCCGCTGCCTGCGACACCTTCGCCGTCACCAGTCGGCTCATGCCGGTCGCCGGATCGAATTGCGCGTAGCGCCGCAGCCCCGCGTCGACGACCACCCGGATGCCTTCGATGGTGAGGCTGGTCTCGGCGAGCGTCGTGGCCAGCACGATCTTGCGCGAGCCCGGCGCCGCCGGTTCGAGCGCGGCGTCCTGCGCCGCGGCCGAGAGGTCACCGTACAGCGGCAGGACGCGGGTGTCCGTCGCGAACGGCGCCGCCTCCAGAGCGCGCTGCAACCGGCCGATCTCGGCGGCGCCCGGCAGAAAGCAGAGGATGTCCCCCGCGTGTGCGGTCCAGGCGCGGCGCACGAGCTGCGCCATCTGCTGTTCGAGCGGCAGTTCGGCGCGACGCTCGACGTAGTGGGTCTCGACCTCGAAACTGCGCCCGCTCGACGTCACGATGGGCGCATCGTCCAGCAAGCGGGCGAGGGGCTGCAGATCGAGCGTCGCCGACATGACGAGCAGCCGCAGGTCTTCGCGCAGCGCCTGCTGGCTCTCGAGGCACAGGGCCAGGGCCAGATCGGCATGCAGGCTGCGCTCGTGGAATTCGTCGAACACGACGCACGCCACCCCCGGCAGTTCGGAATCCTCCTGGAGCATGCGCGTCAGGATGCCCTCCGTCAGCACCTCGATGCGCGTCTCGCGGCCCACCCGCGTGTCGAGCCGCGTCCGGTAGCCCACCGTCCGGCCGACGGTTTCGCCGAGCAACGCCGCCATGCGCCCCGCCACCGCCCGGGCGGCGATTCGCCGCGGCTCGAGCATGAGGATCTTCCGGCCGCCCACCCAGTCACCGCGCAGCAGATGCAGCGGCACGATGGTGCTCTTGCCCGCCCCCGGCGGCGCCTGCAGCAGCACGCGGGTGCCGCGTGCGAAAGCCGCCAGGAGCTCCGGCAGCGCCGCGTCGATGGGCAGCGCGGGCAGCGAGGCGAGCGTCGGCAACGAGGCAGGGAGGGGCGAAGCGCTGGTCATGGCCACGCTACGATACCGTACCTCCCATGGTACGATCTGCTCTGGCGGGCCTGTAGCTCAGTTGGTTAGAGCAGGGGACTCATCGATAACGGTGCCTTCGCATCGCAAGGTGCGAAGTGGACGGGATGAATTCAGGGAAACCTTAACAGCTCGGCTGATGGCAACCCTGAGCCAAGCCGGCGGTACACCGCCGGAAGGTGCAGAGACTACCTGAGCGCTGCAGTGCGCTTAATGACAGGCTAGAGCGTCCCGCACCCCTCGGTTGCATCGATCGGGGGGTGAAGAGATAGTCCACTCCTGCCGGAAACGGCAGGGCAAGTGAATCCCTTGGTCCTCGGTTCGAGTCCGAGCGGGCCCACCACCACACCTTATCT
>CAZZYJ010000193.1:5448-6266 GCA_964658215.1 uncultured Steroidobacteraceae bacterium
TAAAATAGGGACCGTCTCAGGGTACAGACCGGGGTACACCTACTCTTTACGGCGCGAAATTATCGAAAAAACCCCTACGATCCCACAGAATTCGAGTCCGAGCGGGCCCACCAACCAATCCTCCAAGCGACGCCCAACGCCGTGAGAATTCCATGGGTCTGCCCGCGATGGGGTGTCTCATGGTTGAAGAGCTGGGCGGGGAGCTTGTTTCATGTGTCGAGCGAGAGCAGGGCTTTCCTCGACCAGTCCGGCCACTACACCGTTACGATCGGCTACCGTTTTATTTTGACTCAATTTTCGAACGCCCTGCAATGTCGTGATATGCAACACGACGGCGACGATGCCCTTCACCTGTGCGGCGATGTAATCCGCAGGGGCATCCGACACTTTCCACGGGGCTTCTCTCGGCTCCTCGTATTGATCGGTCAATGTCGTGACGACCTGTAATATCCGTGCGGCATCTTCGATGACCTCCAGCCGACCATGGACGTGAACCGCCTCATAATTCCAAGTTGGCACCACCTTTCCCGTCTTTTTTTTCGTTGCGTACAACGACGGACTGATGTAGCCATCGACCCCGCTGAAAATCGCGAGTGACTCGGCCGTCGTATCCAACAATTGCCAGTGAGGATTCGCACGAGCCAGGTGTCCGATCAAACAATTCTGACGCACCATCAGGGGCAGATGGGTCGCCACCATGCGCACGCCGTTGTCATCTCGCACCTGCGAGACCAATACGGGTAGAGAACAGCTGCGCATGATTGCGTGCAATTCCTCGACACGCTCTTCCGTAAAAATTCTTGGTACGTACATTGAAT
>CAZZYJ010000194.1:0-2760 GCA_964658215.1 uncultured Steroidobacteraceae bacterium
TGGGGTCGTCGGCGTCGCTGTCACCCCAGTGCACCGAGACCCCGCCCTCGTGGGTGAATTTGACGGCGTTCAAGATCAGGTTCTGCGCGATGCGGCGGATCTTCACCGCGTCGCCGTCGACGGCGAACCCCGGCGGACCTTCGCAGCGCAGGAACAGGTGGCGTTGCTGCGCCAGCGGCCGGATCCCCTCGCACAGCTGATGGCAGATGGACGCCACGTCCAGCGGTTCGACGTGGCGTTCCTCGCGTCCCGCCTGCAATCGCGCGAGGCTGGTGACGTCGTCGAGCAGATGATGGAGCGAGGTGACGTTGCGCATGAGAATGCGCACGAACTGGTCGCGCGAGGATTCGCGCAGGTTGCCGTGCGTGAGCCCGACCGTGGCGTTGGCCACCACGCCGAGGTTGCCGCGCAGATCGTGGGCCGCCTGACGCCAGAGGTCGCCGCGCTGCTGCTCCAGCTCGCGGATTTCGGCCAGGGCCGTTTCCAGGTCCGCGACGTTCCCGGCCGCCTCCTGCTGTTGCAGTTGAAAATATTGACCGACGCTTTCTTCGATGCCCGCGCTGCACAACGCCGCCCACAGGCGCCGCGCCGTGGCGATGGCCTCGTGCGCGATCCCCGGGTGCCCCTGGCAGTAGGCATCGAGTTCGGCGACCACCGTCTCGTTCAGCTTGCCGAGTTCCCGGGTGACCTCGCGCAGGTCGTAGCCCTGCTGCCAGCGTTGCAGGCCGTGCGCCGCCGCATAACGCTGCGCCGCCTGGGTGAGGGGTTCCGACGTCGCCGACGGCGCGGCCCGCAGCTGCTCCTCGAAGGCGCCCAGCAAGGCCGGGATGTGGTCGTACAGATCCGCCCGCGGCAACGCCTCGCCGCTGTGCAGGGCCGGATCCGCCACGATGGCCGTGCGCCAGGTACGCAGTATCGCCTCGTGCCGGCCCCGCAGGTACGCCGCCAGCGCCACAATGTCCTCGATCGACTCGCCCACCCTGTCTCCCCGCCGCACCGCTTCGGCGGCGGGCACTGGCAATCCTGGTCCTTGCATCCCGTGCGCATCTTAGGCAGCTTCGAGCCGATTTGGAACTTTTGCGGGGGGCCAGCCCTCCATGAGTAGGATGCAGGTCCGCGTCATAGGAGTGGGGAATGGACAAGGAGACGGAACTCGGCATCGTCCGGCGCGCCTTTGCCAAACAGATCCTGGCCGCCGCCGGCGTTGCAGACAGGAGGATGGAAGACGCCTACGCCCACGTGCGACGCGAGCATTTTCTGGCTCCCGGCCCCTGGCACATCTTTCGCTGGTTGGCGGGGATCGACCTGCCGACGCCGGACGCGGATCCCGTCTATGTCTATACCAACGACGTCATCGAGATCGATCCGCAACGACGCATCAACAACGGCGAGCCGGCATTCCACGCGAAGCTCATCGCCGCGGCGCTCCCGGCGCCGGGAGAGCATGTCGTTCACGTCGGCACCGGCCTTGGCTACTACACCGCGATCCTGGCATGCCTGGTCGGTCCCTCGGGGCGGGTGACGGGCATCGAATTCGAAGCTGATCTGGCTGCTCGCGCGCGAGCCAATTTGTCGGAGGCGCCCCCTGTGGCAATCATGCAAGGCGACGGTACGACGATCGATTTCGAGACGGCGGACGTCATTTACGTGAACGCAGGCGCGACCTTTCCGCCGGCCCCATGGCTGGACCGGCTCGCGGAAGGCGGCCGGTTGATCCTGCCGCTGACCGTGGAACCCGGCGCCACCGCCGGAAGAAGTGCCCAGGAGGTATCCGAAAGCGGTGTCGTGTTCAGAATTGAACGCCGCGGCGCCGAGTATCGGGCAAAAGCCATTTCAACCGTCGCCATATTCCCCTGCGCCGGCGCACGCGACCCGGTGTCGGAGGCGGCGCTCTCGGTGGCTCTCGCCAAGGGGCGTCGTGACGAGGTCACCCGGTTATATCGACACGAGCCGATTCCGGAGGAGCGCTGCTGGCTTCGGGGTGCAGGATGGTCGCTGGCGTATGGCTAGCCGGCGGTATGTGGACTTTCCAAACGTTCCGACATGGCGAGTTCGCATGTCACCGACGGTTTGTCGGTGTGGTGAGGATCAAAATATTTCCAGGCAGGCCGCAGTAGTGTTCTGATTGAATTCTGCGATGCTTTTCGAATGACGACGCAATAGCGCTTCGACGGTGACGACGCGCGTAGACTGCACCGCATGGCTGACCTGCCGGTGGATTGGGAGTTTTGGCTGGCACTGCCGACCGTGAAGGTCTGGGAGGCAGTGGCCCTGTCGCTGGGGTTGAATCCCGAGACGATGGACCAGTCCCGCGATTACGGGAAACACGCCGCCCAGGACCACGATGTTCCCGACGCGCCCCTGCGCGCAGAGTTCGGTCTTCGCCTGCGCCTGCTGGTGGGCAGCCTTACGGATCCTAAGCATTTTTCCAGCGAGAGGCTCAGTGCTGACACGCCGGCGAACCATCGCGTCCGACTGCAACAGGTCGGCCAATGGCTGCAGACCATCGACCGCAGGCCAATCGCCGAGGCCTTTTTGTCGAAGCTGGCGCTCACCCCGGCCGAACTTCCCGGGCCTTCGGCCCCCGCCCCGGCGCCCGTCCTCCCCCTGCAGTCGTCGAACGGCAAAGCATCGGCCCGTACGCGCGCAAGCCCAATGCACGCGTGGCAGGAAGAGCAGATCCGCCGAACGGTACGGTCACTCGGCTACGATCCGTTGGCGCTGCCGCCGGACGATGCTGCGCATGACCTCTGCGTCAAG
>CAZZYJ010000194.1:2860-6246 GCA_964658215.1 uncultured Steroidobacteraceae bacterium
TGAGCGTCGGACTGACCGAGGTGGAACCGTGAGCACATCCGCTGCGGCATACGTAGGGGCGAACGCGAGGCCCGGCGCTGGTGCCGTAGCACTACCGTCTCTATTAACCAAGTTGCTAAATTTAACCTACTTGGTTATTATAGTTTGTGGAAAAGTTCACACCCCACTGCAAGCTTGCGACCGTCAAAGCCTTGGTCAGTGCGGGACAGGTGCGTACCACGCGGACGGCGCGTGAAGGCGCGGTGGCTTTGGGGCTGGACCTTGATGGCCTGCTCGCGGTGATTCAGGCGCTGACGATGGCTGATTTCTATAAAAGTATGACGACGCATGCGGATCATCGGGCATGGCAGGACGTTTACCGGCCGACGACAGGCATCTGTGCCCTTTATCTGAAGCTGACCGTTGTTGACGATGTCTTGATCGTCTCATTCAAGGAGTTATGACTATGCGATGTCCCGGTTGCGACACGGCGGATCTGGTGTATGACACCCGCGACATGCCCTACACCTACAAGGGCGAAACGACGGTTATTCCGAGCGTGAGCGGGAACTTCTGCACAGTTTGCGATGAATCGATTCTGGGCTTGGCCGAGACCGGGCGCACGATGAGCTTGATGCTCGAGTTCAACAAGCAAGTCAACGCCGCCATCGTCGATCCCGCCTTTATTCTGAGCGTGCGCAAGAAACTCAATCTTGACCAGCGACAGGCGGGTGAGATTTTTGGTGGAGGGGTGAACGCGTTTTCGCGGTACGAGAATGGCAAAACCAAGCCGCCGCTGGCGTTGGTGAAATTACTGAAGCTGCTGGACCGGCATCCGGATCTGTTGCAGGAGGTGGCTGCGCCGGTTCCGTGAGCAATTCTCCTCGCAATGATTCAGAAAACTTGCTGCGGTCAGACGCCGCATTTCGCGACGGCGCGGTCCCGGCCCGCTAAACCGTGTCCAGTTCTCACCGACTCAATGGCCTGGATCATCTTCGGGCCTTCGCGATTGGATATGTGTTCCTTCATCATTATTCGAACATGTTCGGCCATCCGAAATGGCTTGAACCGGTTGGCAGTTTTGGCTGGACGGGCGTTGATCTTTTTTTCGTACTCAGCGGCTATTTGATGGGAAGCCAGTTGCTGCGACCCTTGGTCGACCAGCGTCCGGTCTTGATAACCGAGTTTTATATCAAACGGTTTTTCCGAATAATCCCGGCCTACTTAGTGGTACTCATGCTGTACACCACGCTGCCGGTGCTGAGCGAAACAGCAGGCATGCAGCCGCTGTGGAAGTTTTTCACGTTTACGGAAAATCTTGGCTTTGACGGGCGGTTGGGTCGTGCTTTCTCTCATGCCTGGTCACTTTGCGTCGAGGAACATTTTTATTTGGTGTTTCCCGTACTGGTGACAGGACTATCGGTATGGAGGATAAGACGAAGAGCCCTCTGGATTGCGGCCGGGGTATTGATCGGAGGGATCTTAATTCGCGCTGTGCTTTGGCGCGTCCTGGTCATTTCGGACGATGCCTACGGGCCTTGGTATCGATACATTTATTATCCTACCTATTCGCGTTTCGATGGACTTCTGGTCGGGGTCTGTGCCGCGGCCACTCAATGTTTCGCACCCGAAGTTTGGGGGCGCCTCACCAGCAAGCCACATGTGCTGCTTGGTACCGGGTTGGTCCTCTTAATGGCATCCTTCTGGATCTGCCAGGATCAACTAGGGTTTGTCGCGAGCACGATTTCTTTTCCGTTGATTGCGTTTGCCTACGGACTGATAGTCATTGCGGCGGTCAGTCCTGGAAATGCACTTCATCGCATGCATTCGCGAATCACCGCTTTGGTCGCGGCCGTGTCCTATGCCTTGTACCTGATACACAAAATCATCATCCACATCACGCAGCTGTACCTTTCGAGCATACATATCAACATCGATAGCACGCCCGTGCTCCTGGCATGCATGGCGACTTCGCTCGTTGGGGCCTCGATCCTGCACGTCTGCGTAGAGCGCCCCTTCATGCGGTTGAGATCGGTTATTTTGTCTAGTCGCAGGTCGCGATGGGCGTCCTAGAATCCAACGGCGCTAACGAATCGGCACGATCGGCTCCACGTTCGCGCGCGACACCCAGCCGGTGCGTCCGGCGCGGGTTTCGACGAGCAGGAATTCGTCGTGCACACCGCGCAGGGCGACGGTCTCGGCTTCGGGCAGGGTGAACAGCGGATCGCTCAGGGGCACCGGTGAGACGCGGACGGGGGTGTCGCGGGTGAGCACCACGGCGCCGTGCAGCGTCGGCCAGAGCGCCGCGGCTTGGAGACCGGTCAGTGCGATCGAGAGCACGCCCACGAGAATGATCAGGCTGCGCACGAGGCGATGGTTCGGATACGCGAACCTCGACAGTACACCGACGCCCACCAGTACCACCCCGAGCAAGCCGAGCGCGGCGAACCACCGCGGGCCCGCCAGCGCAGCGATGCGGTCGAGGAGAGTGGGTGCCGTCGTCGGCACGCCGGCGCTCTGGCGTGTCATGCGCAGGTTCGCCTCCACGTCGGCATCGCCGGGGTCGATGACGCGGGCGCGCTCGTAGTCGAGCACCGCGAGCCCGGGCCGGCCCTGGCGTGCCAGCGAGTTCGCCGAGTTGTACAGCGATGCTGCCGAGTAGACGGCCGGTGGCGGGGCGGGGCGGGGCGGCGTCGCAGTAGTTTGCGCTGCCGCGTCCGGCGCCGCGCTGTCCTGCGCCGCGGCACTCGGGGAGGCGCTGCTTGGCGCTGCGGCGCTCTGCCGCGTGACGTCTTGCGGCGGGTCCGCCGCGACGGTGGAAATCGCGGGGGCGGCTGCGGCAGCTGTCAGAGCCAGGCACCCGAACACCGCGCAGGCCGCGACAAGCGTGAAAGGGCGCAGGGCGGGGCTCATGCGTGCTCCTCTCGGGTGAGTTCCCGGCGCACCACCTGTTGCCAGTGGTCGAAATCGACGCTGCGGGCATCGAACGGGGAGTAGCGGGCCTCGTCGGCCAGCCCGGCCAGTTGGCGCAGCTCGGGGTCCGTGTCGCCTGGCTGGGCGTGCAAGGCGCTGCACGCGATGTCGAAGAACCGGGCCACGTCACGGGCGGCGGCGGCCTGCGCCAGCCGGTCGAGCATCGCGTTGTCGGCTCGGGACAGTGTGCGGCCGCGCACGGCGGCTGGGGCGCCCGGCTGCTGGCGCCGGCGCAGTCCGAGCCAGCCGCCGGCGAAGGCCAGGGCGAGGACGGAGGGAATGGCGAGGAATGCCGGCCGCAGGTACGGCGGCTCGAGCGAGCCGCCGGTGCCGTCTGCGACAGCGTGATCGGGTCGCAGGCCGGCGAGTGCCGCGCCGGCCGGGGCGCCGGCCGTGGCCGTGCCGGATGCGCCCGCGCCGGACGCAGATGCGCC
>CAZZYJ010000195.1:0-6240 GCA_964658215.1 uncultured Steroidobacteraceae bacterium
AGCGGCGCTCGCGCTACGCCAGCGCCGCCAGGGCGTCGAGCCGCTGCACGGGATCGTCCATCTCGAGGAACGCCTGCTTGTCCGGCAGGGGAATGGGCAGTATCTCGGCCAGCCGGTGTCCCACCCACGCGGCATCGTCCAGACGCATCTCGATGTCGGTGTACACCTCGCCGAGCTGCGGCAGCACGGTTTCGAGCAGCTGCGCGAGGCGCGCATGGCGGGGTGGCACCGCCGCCGCCGGCTCCGCCGCCAGCCACTCCACGTCCGCCACGTTGAGCCCGTCTGCCTGGCGCCCGCGCTTGAGCACGCGAAAGCGCTGGTGACCGACGCACGACAGGCCGAGCAGGCCGTCCGGCATCTTGTCGAAATCGATCACCTTGGCGAGCGTGCCGACATCGCAGGTTTCCGCCGGGCCCACTTCGCGGCCCTCACGGATCAACACGACACCGAAACCGGTGCCCTCCCGCATGCAGCGACCCACCATGTCGACATAACGCGTCTCGAAGATGCGCAGCGGCAGGGGACCGTCCGGGAACAGCACGAGGTTGAGCGGGAAGAGCGGGATGGAGTTCATTCAAGGGTGCCTCGCGAGAGCGTGCAATAGTTTGTCATGCACACCGCCGAAGCCGCCGTTGCTCATCACCAGCACGTGGTCCCCCGGACGACTTTCGCCGGCGATGCCGGCGACCAGCGCCGCCACGTCGTCGGCGAACCGCACTCGATCGCCGAGCGGGCCGAGCGCGGCCGGCAGGTCCCATCCGAGCCCGGGGGCGGACAGGAACCAGACACGGTCGGCCGCGGCGAGGGCAGGCGCGAGCTCGGCCCGGTGCACGCCGAGTTTCATGGTGTTGGACCGCGCCTCGACCACGGCGATGAGCCGCGCGCCGCCCACCTTCGCCCGCAGGCCCGCCACGGTCGTATGGATGGCGGTCGGATGGTGCGCGAAATCGTCGTACACCGTGACGCCCGCGGCGACGCCACGTACCTCCATGCGCCGCTTCACGCCGCGAAACTCGCTCAACGCCCGCGCGGAGCGTTCGGGAGCCACCCCCACGTGGGCCGCCGCCGCCATCGCCGCCAGGCCGTTGAGGACGTTGTGTTCGCCGAGCTGCGTCCACTGCACCTGCGCCACCTCGCGGCCGCGCAGGCTCACCGTGAAGCGCGACGAGCCGCCCGCCGCGGCCGCCGCGGTCCACTCCCCATGCTCCCCATGCTCCCCGGGCCCGTCCGCCAGGCCGAAGCGCTCGCGCGGGGTCCAGCAGCCCATGTCGAGCGTGGCCGCGAGTTCGACGTCCGCGCCGTTGACGATGAGCCGGCCCGCGCCGGGCACGGTGCGCACCAGTTGATTGAACTGCCGACGGATGGAGGCCAGGTCGGGGTAGATGTCGGCGTGGTCGTATTCCAGGTTGTTCAGGATCACGGTGCGCGGCCGGTAGTGGACGAACTTCGCCCGCTTGTCGAAGAACGCCGTGTCGTACTCGTCCGCCTCGATCACGAAATAAGGTGCCGCCCCCAGCCGTGCGGTGGCGTCGAAATTACTGGGCACGCCGCCGATCAGAAAGCCCGGCGCGAGCCCCGCATGCTCGAGTATCCAGGCCAGCATGCTCGACGTGGTCGTCTTGCCGTGGGTGCCCGCCACCGCGAGCACGTGACGACCCGCGAGCACGTGCTCGGCCAGCCACCCGGGACCCGAGGTGTAGCGCAGCCCGCGATCGAGCAGCGCCTCGATCACCGGCGCGCCGCGGCTCAGGGCGTTGCCGACCACGACCATGTCGGGCTTGCGGTCCAGCTGTTCGGCACCGTACCCTCGCACGAATTCGATGCCCAGGGCGTCGAGCTGCGTGCTCATCGGCGGGTACACGTCGAGGTCCGCACCGGTGACCTCGAAGCCGGCCGCCTTCGCGATCGCGGCGATGCCGCCCATGAACGTGCCGGCGATGCCCAGGATGTGCACGTGCACGGCGTCAGGTATCCGGCAGGAGTTGCTGTTCCAGGATCATCGACAGCAGCAGATAACCCGCACTGATGGCGACGCCGAGCCCCAGGCCCGATTCGAGTGCCGCGCGCCAGATGTTCGCGCAGGCCAGCACGTACCAGATGAGGCCCGCCAGCAGCAGCAATCCCACGGGAACGGACAGCGGCCGATCGGACCCCATGGCATTCAACAGCGAGCTCAACGGATACAGCACCAGTTCGGCGAGGATGGCGACGCCCAGCAGCGCGCTGCCGGTCTGCAGGAAGCGCTGCCGATGCCGGGCCACGCTCAGCACCCCCCAGGTGAAGGCCAGCGGCAGACCCACGCTCAACGCCACGCGGGTGAAGATCCGCCCGCTCGGGTTCGGCGGCAGCAAGGCATCGATGATTTCGAGCACGCTCGCGACGCCGGCCACCAACCCCAGCAGAAATGCCGAGGACGGCAGCTGCGCCGGCGATCTACGCCACAGGGCTATGTCCCAAAATGCTTTTGCGAGTCGCAGCATCGTTCGATTCAGTCATAATCCGGTCTTAAATTGTACACGCGGATACCCCATGGCCGATGCGATTTGGGTGGATCGAAACGAAGATTTGCCGGGGCTCGGCCGCATCCTGGCGGCACAGACGTGGATCTGCGTGGATACGGAGTTCCTGCGCGAGCGCACCTTTTTTCCGAAATTGTGCCTGCTGCAGCTCGCCGCCGACGGCCGGATCTGGTGCGTCGACACGCTGCGTGGAGGGGATCTCGACGCGCTCGTGCCGGCGCTCACCGCCCCCGCCACCCACAAGGTGTTCCATTCCGCGCGACAGGATCTCGAAGCGTTCTACCTGACGGCGAAGCGCGTGATCTCGCCGATCTTCGACACCCAGATCGCGGCCGGGTGCGTCGGCCTCAAACCCCAGGTGGGCTATGCCGAACTCGTCAAGACCCTGCTCGACGTGACCATACCGAAGGGCCAGACCCGCACCGATTGGTCGAAGCGACCCCTGACCCGCGAGCAGCTCGACTACGCCGCCGACGACGTCCTCTATCTGGGCGAGAGCGCCGAGCGCCTGCGGGCCCGGCTCAAGGAGCAGGGGCGGGAGCACTGGGCGCGGGAGGACTGCGCGGCCCTCGAGGACGTCCGACTCTACGAGCCCGAGCCCGACCAGGCCTGGGAGAGGCTGCGCGGGCTCGCCGGCTTGGCGCCGGCGGCGCGCAGCCGCGCCAAGCGCGTCGCGATCTGGCGTGAACGGCTGGCGCGCGAGCGTGACCTGCCGCGCTCCTGGATCGTCTCCGACGCCGCCATTTTCGCGGTGGCGCAGATCAACCCCGCGTCACGGTCCGCGCTCGGCGACGTGCACGCCCTGCCGGTCAATTTCAACGACGGCTTCGCGGCCGGCCTGCTCGATGCGCTCCACGCCGAGGATGCGCAGGAACTCACCGATCTCGAGCCGGTCCAGGATCTGCGCCCGACGGCGCAACAAAAGGCCTTGATCGACGGCCTGGCGAAGGTGGTGGACGCCCGCGCCGCCGAACTCGGCGTGAGCGCCGAGGTGCTGGCGCCGCGGGGGGAACTCAAGGCGCTCGCCATGGGCAGGCGCGATTCGAACGCGCTGCAGGGCTGGCGCCGGCAGGAGATCGGCGGGCGGCTGCTGGAGCGCCTGGGCTAGCCCCTCGCGGGGGCGTGCACGGCGTTCTGGATGGCCGCGAAGACGGTCGCCATGTCCGCGTCGGCGTCCACCACCCGCAACAATCCCACCGCCTGGTAATAGGCGATCAACGGCTTGGTCTGCGCGTCGTAGACTTCCAGGCGCTTGCCGATGACCTCTTCCCGGTCGTCGGGTCTTTGTATCAGGTTCGGCGCATGCCCGCATTTCTCGCAGTGCCGGAGGGTGTCGGGAGGAGCGGTGAAGACATTGAACACGGTGCCGCAGTCCTTGCAGACGCGGCGCCCGGTCAGGCGCTTCAACAACAGCGTCAAATCCAGATTCAACAGAACCACGGCCTCGAGCGGGCTGCCCACGTCGGCGAGCATCTTGCCGAGCTCGTCGGCCTGCGCGTTGTTGCGCGGAAAACCGTCCAGAATGAATCCCTTGGCCGCATCGGGCTGCGCCAGCCGCTCGCGGATCATGCCGAGCACCGTCGCATCCTCGACCAGCTTGCCCGCATCCATGGCCGATTTGGCGCGCAATCCCAGTTCGGAGCGTTTGGCCACCGCCTCGCGCAGCAGGTCGCCCGTGGATATTTGCGGCACGCCGTAGCGCTTGACCAGCAGTTGCGACTGCGTGCCCTTGCCCGACCCAGGAGCTCCCAAGAGGACTATTCGCATGATTCTCATGTATGGTGAAAGCGCGCTACCGTACCTTCGCTCAGGCTGATCGTCAAACCAGCCTTGATGGGCTATCCTGCCGCGTCATGAAGCGCACCGTTCCCAAGAACGCTTTCTATGCACAATCCGGTGGCGTCACCGCCGTCATCAACGCCTCGGCCTGCGGCGTCATCGAGACCGCTCGCCGGCACCGCGACCTCATCCCCCGAGTCTACGCCGGACGCCACGGCATCATCGGCGCATTGACCGAGGACATGATCGATACCGGCAGGGAGACCCGCGCCGCCATCGGCGGGCTGCGCCACACGCCGGGGGGAGCCTTCGGCTCCGCGCGCTACAAGCTGGGGTCGCTCGACAAGAACCGCGCGCAGTACGAGCGGCTGATCGAGGTGTTCCGGGCGCACGACATCGGCTACTTTTTTTATAACGGCGGCAATGACTCCATGGACACCGCCCAGAAGGTGTCGGAGATCGGCGCGCAGCTCGGCTACCCGATCGCATGCATCGGCGTGCCGAAGACGGTGGACAACGATCTGCCGGTGACCGATTGCTGCCCGGGCTTCGGGTCCGCCGCCAAGTACATCGCCGTCTCGACGCGCGAGGCCGCGCTCGATGTCGCCTCCATGGCCCGCACCTCGACCAAGGTGTTCGTGCTCGAGGTGATGGGCCGCCATGCCGGCTGGATCGCCGCCGCCGGCGGCCTCGCGGGCGAGCGCGCCGGCGAGGCGCCGCACATCATCCTGTTTCCCGAGATCGTCTTCGACCGTGCAAGATTCCTCGCCAAGGTGAAGAAGTCCGTCGAAAAGTATGGCTTCTGCGTGGTGGTGGTGTCGGAGGGCGTGCGCGACGCGCAGGGCAAGTTCCTCGCCGAAGCCGGCACCCAGGACGCCTTCGGTCACGCCCACCTCGGCGGCGTCGGCCCCCTCGTCGCGCAGATGACCCAGCAGGCGTTCGGCTATAAGTTCCACTGGGGTGTGGCCGACTACCTGCAGCGCTCGGCGCGCCACATCGCCTCCAGGGTGGACGTCGAACAGGCCTATGCCGTCGGCAGGGCCGCGGTGGAACTCGCGCTCAAGGGCCGCAACGCGGTGATGCCGGTGATCGTGCGCACCTCGTCGGCGCCCTACCGGTGGAAGGTGGGCGAAGCGCCGCTGGCCGCCGTCGCCAACAAGGAAAAGACCGTGCCGCGCCGCTTCATCACCGCGGACGGCTTCGGCATCACGCCTGCGTGCCGGGAATACCTGTCGCCGTTGATCGGCGGCGAAGACTACCCCCCCTACCGCAACGGCCTGCCCGTGTACGTGACGCTGAAAAGCATCGCGGTCGCCAAGAAGCTGCGCACCGCCTTCGCCGTCTGATTTCCTCCCCCCCGGTCCCTCGAACAAGAAGTCTTTCGGACAAGAAAAAACGTTCCTTCGATAACATAAAATCCAAACGACGATGGAGTTGTGCAATGACCCTTGATAACGCCCTTTGGCTGGCTGTCGGTGCAGGTGTACTCGCGATTCTCTACGGGCTGGTGTCCGTGCGCTGGGTGCTGGCGCAGCCCGCCGGCAATGCCCGCATGCAGGAGATCGCCGCGGCCATCCAGGCCGGCGCGCGGGCCTATCTCAACCGCCAATACGGCACCATCGCCGTGGTCGGGGTGATTCTCTTCGTGCTGCTGGGATTCTTTCTCGGCTGGCCCACGGCGGGCGGTTTCGCGGTGGGCGCCGTGCTGTCCGGGCTGGCCGGTTACATCGGCATGTTCATTTCGGTGCGCGCCAACGTGCGCACCGCCCAGGCCGCCCATCACGGCATCAATGCCGCCCTGCAGGTGGCGTTCCGCGGCGGAGCCATCACCGGCATGCTGGTCGTGGGTCTGGGACTGCTCGGCGTCGCCGGTTACTACCTTGCGATGCTGCGCTCGCTCGGTGATGCCGCCCGGCTCGTGCCGGATCATCACAAGATGAAG
>CAZZYJ010000196.1:0-3701 GCA_964658215.1 uncultured Steroidobacteraceae bacterium
GTAACACCGGGCGCCGGGCACGAACACCCGTTCGCCGCAGGAACGGCCGCTGCGCGCGCCGGCGTGAACGACTCGGCCCACCGATTCATAGCCCGGCACCAGGGGGTAGCCCAGACCGGGAAACGGCGGCATGTGCCCCGTCCAGAGCAGACGCTCGGTGCCCGTGCTGATTCCCGACCACTCCATGTCGACGACGACGTCCTCCGCCGCAGGTTCGTCGAGAGGCAGGCGGGCGAGCACCAGCTGCTCGGGCTTTTGCAGCACCACGGCGAGCGTGGCGAGTGCGGCCCGGGGCGCAAGCTCGGTGGGACTGAAACCTGGATGTAGTGTCTTCATGTCGTAGTGTCACAATACTCTGACTGTTTTTTATGTCAACATTACTTAACACTTATCGCGCGTGTTTGTGCGCGACGATGAGGCGGCTCTGCAAGGGCTGCCGGGTACGCACCAGGTGCGTGCTGTCGAAGCCGGCGGCACGCAGCAAGCACTGCAGCGTCGCGGGGGTGCGCGGGCGCCCGCTGCCCATGGCGAGCAGATAGAAGCCGAAATACGCATCGCCGACCGGTTCCGCGCCCGGGGTGCCCTTCATGGGCTCCGCGAGCAGCAGCGTGCCATTGGGCGGCAGAGCGAGGTAGGCGGCGCGCAGCAGGGCCGCCGCGGTCACGTCGTCGTGATCGTGTACCACGCGCACCAGCGCGGCGACGTCGGCCCCCCGCGGCAGGCAGGCCGAGCGAAAGTCGCCGCCGACCGTATGGGCCCGCGCACCCAGGCCCAGCGTTTCAAAACGCGCGGCGGCGCGGTCGGCGACCGGCGGCAGATCGAACAGCACGAGCCGCAGATGCGGGTGGCGCTGCGCGGCCTTGATCAGGAAACTGCCGTCACCGCCGCCGATGTCGAGGAGACACACGTGCTTGCCGAGCGGGAAGGCATCGAGGATTTCGTCCGCCACCAGCGCTTGGGAATTCGCCATCAGCGTCGTGTACTCCGCGGTCTGCGCACCCGGCAGCAGGGCCGGACTGTCGGCCCCCGCGTAGGCCCAGTATTTGCCGAGTTCGGTGGGCGCATGGTCGCCGCGTAGTAACGCGACGGGATCGAGCAGGTCGGCGTACAGCAGGCTGTGATGCTCGACCATGGCACCCACCGCCGGATTGCCCGCGAGGGCGCTGCCGAGCGTGCCGAGACCGAAGCGGCCCGCGGCACGCTTGTCGAGCAGGTGCAGCGACACCGCCGCTTCGAGCAGACGCTCCGTGGAATCGAGCGACAGCGCCAGCGTGTGGGCGATTTCGGCGGCCGTCCGCGGCCCGTCGGCGAGCAGGTCGAAGAGTTTCAGGCGCACGCAGGCGAAGAGGATTTGTGAGTAGACGAATCCCGCGCAGACGTCGAACAGGGCGCGCGCGCGTCGGCGCGCCGTGGGACGGGTGAGGGGAAATGCCGCCGCCCAGCGCTGGAAGCGGGGGTTGGACAGCCAGCGATCTCGTACCGCGAGACAGCGGTCGGTCCACGACACGGTGGTTGGCAGCCCTTAGGTCGGCAGCATCAGGCTGCCGGTCGTGCCAGTTCGCGCGGCAGCAAACGGGCGGCCTGCGCCAGAATGTGGGCACGCAGATCGGCGGCGCCCGGACAGTCCGGAATGGCGGAGGTCGCCGTGCGCACGAGGTTTTCCAGCCGTTCGACCGCCTCCTCCACGCCGAGCTGGTGCACGGCGTTGGGACGTCCCAGGGCGGCATCGCGGCCGGTGGGTTTGCCTAGTTCCGCGGCGTTCGCCACGACGTCGCGGATGTCGTCGGCGATCTGATACGCCTCGCCGATGCGCTCCCCCAACGCATGCCAGGGCCCGGCGTCGTAGCCCGCCGCACACGCGCCGGCGGAGGTCGCCGCGGCGAACAAGGCGCCGGTCTTCGCGCGTTGATAGCGCGCCAAGGCAACCTGGGTCTCGCACTCCCACGCCTGGCCGGCGATGATGCCGCTCGGCGCGCCGACGGTGCGGGCGATGATGGACAGGAGACCGCCGAGGCGGGTCGGCGCGGCGGCCGCGCCCAGCCCCAGGGACTGGAAGGCGAGCACGATGAGCGCGTCGCCCGTCAATACGGCGATGCGCTCACCGAATGCCTTGTGCACCGCCGGGCAACCGCGCCGCGTCGCCGCATCGTCGAAGCACGGCAGATCGTCATGCACAAGGGAGGCGCAGTGCATGAGTTCGATGGCCGCCGCCGCCGCCGCGGAGACGGCAGGCTTGTCGTCGCCGCAGGCCCGCGCCACCGCCAGGCACAGCCGCGGCCGGATGCGGGCACCACCGGGTAAGACGGCGTAACGCATGGCATTGCCCAGCAGCGGCGGGCCCTCGGCCCCTCCTGCCATGGCCAGTGCATGAGCCAGGGATCGCTCTAGTCGGGTCATGGCATCCACGGCGGCCTCTCGAAGTGTAAATTTCACTTGTCGGTTTGGACTGTCATGTAATATAGACATCGATGTCACGCAGGTCAACGAGTATTCCCGCAGTCAGGCAGCGCCACCCCGTCGCCGTGATCGGCGCCGGCGTCGGCGGCCTCGCGGCCGCGATCGACCTCGCGCGGCAGGGTTTCGACGTGCACGTCTTCGAACGCGCGGCCGCCCCCGGCGGCAAGCTGCGTCAGCTCGCGCCGGGCGGCCTGCCGATGGATGCGGGCCCCACGGTATTCACCCTGCGCGAGGTGTTCGACGATTTGTTTGCGGACGCCGGCGACACGCTCGATCGGCACCTGCGTCTGCAGCCCGCGCAACTGCTCGCCCGTCATGCCTGGTCGGCACACGAGCGCCTGGACCTGTTCGCGGATTTCGAACGCTCGGTGGACGCCATCGGTCTGTTCGCCGGCCGCGCGCAGGCGCTGGCGTTTCGCGCCTTTGCGGCGCACGCCGCGCGGATCCATCACACGCTCGACCGCTCCTTCATGCGCGCGCCGCGACCCTCGCCGCTGGGACTGTTCGGCCGCGTCGGCATCGCGGGACTCGGCGACCTGTGGAACATCAAGCCGTTCCAGACCCTGTGGCGACAACTCGCGAAGTACTTCGCGGACCCGCGCCTGGTGCAGCTGTTCGCCCGCTATGCGACGTATTGCGGCTCCTCTCCCTTCACCGCGCCGGCGACGTTGATGCTGATCGCGCACGTGGAGCAGGCCGGCGTCTGGTACGTCGAGGGCGGCATGCACGAACTCGCGCGCCAGCTCGCAGCGCTCGCCGCGCGCCAGGGCGCGCGCCTGCATTTCTCGGCGGACGTCAGGCGCATCGCGCTGACGGGCGGACGCGTGAGCGCAGTGGAACTCGACGATGGCGAACTCATCGAGGTGCAGGCGGTCATCTGCAACGCGGACAACGCTGCCCTGGCGACCGGGCTGTTCGGAGCGCAGGTGCAGCGCGCCGTCGCGCCGACGCCCCGCGCATCGCGCTCGCTGTCGGCGATGACCTGGAATCTGCTGGCCGCCCCGCGCGGCTTCGACCTCGCGCACCATACGGTGTTCTTCGCTGCCGACTACCGCGCCGAATTCGACGCGCTGCGCACCCGTGACCGTCGGGTAATCGTGCCGCAGCTTGCGCTCGAACTGCACGAGGCTGAGGTTTTCCTGGACCCGGCTCGCGGCAGCGTGATAGGCCAGCGGAAAATCGGCTGCGATACACGCGGAAAGATGGTGCTGAACGACGGCGTAGAGCTCCTGCGGCGTCGCCTC
>CAZZYJ010000196.1:3711-6236 GCA_964658215.1 uncultured Steroidobacteraceae bacterium
CCCGGGCGCACGGAGCGACTGTTCTGTCTGGTCAATGCGCCGGCGAACGGCGACACACACCCCTACGACACGGCGGAGATGCAAACATGCGAAACACGGTTGATGCAGCGCCTCGCGAGCTTCGGCATGACGTTGAGTCCCGAGCCGGGCACCGTCATCGCGACCAGTCCGGCGGACTTTCACCGCCGGTTTCCCGCGACGGGGGGAGCGTTGTACGGCCCGGCGTCGCACGGCTGGAGGGCGTCGTTCGCGCGGCCGGGCTCGAGCAGCACGATCCCGGGGTTGTATCTCGCGGGCGGCAGCACTCACCCGGGGCCGGGGGTTCCGATGGCCGCGACCTCGGGACGCCTGGCGGCGGCCCGGGTGATGAAGGACTGCGTTTCGATCGTCTCGTCCCGCCCGGCGGCTATCTATGGTGGTACGTCGATGCGTTGAGCGACGACGGCATGCACGCGCTGACCTTGATCGCATTCGTCGGCAGTGTGTTCTCGCCCTACTACGCGTGGGCGCGCCGTCGCGGCGACGCCGAGCCGTCGAACCACTGTGCGCTGAACGTCGTGCTGTACTCGCCCCGCGCCGCGCGCTGGAGCATGACGGAACGCGGCGCGCGTCAGGTGGAACGGCGCGCGACCACCCTGGCGCTCGGCAACAGCCGGCTGCGCTGGGAAGGCGGTGTGCTGCACGTCGACGTCGACGAGTTCTGCGCCCCGCTGCCGCGAAGGCTGCGCGGCACGCTGCGCCTCACGCCGACGGCGGCGTGCGAGCGCCGGTTCTTCCTCGATGAAGAGGGCCTGCATCAATGGTCGCCCGTCGCGCCGCGGGCCCGGGTCGAGGTGAAGTTCGACCAGCCCGCGCTCAGGTGGTCCGGCGTCGGCTACATGGATTCGAATTTCGGCGCCGAGCCGGTGGAGCAAGGATTCGAGTCGTGGACCTGGTCGCGGGCGGTGCTGCCCGAAGGCTCGGCGGTGCTGTACGACGTGGTGCCGCGCGTAGGGTCGCCGCGCCGGCTCGGGCTCGACTTCGACGCCCGCGGCGCGGTGCAGGCGCTGGAAGCGCCGGCGCTGGTGACGCTGCCACGCACCCGCTGGGGTCTCGCGCGGCATACGCGGGCCGATGCGTCGGGCAGGACCGCCGAGGTGCACGTGGTCAGGACCCTGGAGGACGCGCCCTTCTACAGCCGTTCGCTGCTGGCCACGCGGGTGCGCGGACAACACGCCACCGCCATCCACGAAAGCCTCGATCTCGACCGCTTCCGCGCGCCCTGGGTGCAGGCCATGCTACCGTTCCGAATGCCCCGTCGAGTCCTTTGAGTCGCGCGCCCGGCGCCGCCGGTCGAGGCGCAGCGTCACCAGTTCGAGCACGCCCCAGCCGACCACGAATAGGAACACCACGAACAGCTCGATGAGCCCGCCCCAGGGGTGCTCCATCAGCTCACCGCGTCGCCGGCCGCGCGATCGCGCCTCTCGAGTCGCTCGAACAAGTCCACCAACCATGCCACCCGGTCTTCGACCCGCGGCCAGCGGGCCCGCTCGCGGGCCGACTCGGCCGGGGCCACCGCGACGCACGGCAGGACGGGCGATGCGCCGAGCAGGAACGCCGCCTCCTCCAGGGCTTCCCCGGGCGGCGCGGCGGCCGAGCGGGCAGCCGCGGCGGCGGCATCCGCCAGAATCTTCGCCTTGCGCCGCCACGGCACGACGGCGCGCTGATTGACCGAGTCGAAGCCGCGGCGCGCGAGTTCGTGGCCGATCTCGGCATACAGGAGACGCGCCGCGAACATGCCCGGCCGGCACGCCCTCGGCAGGGTCGCAAGCCCCGCTTCGCTGCGCACGTACAAGCTGTCCGCGACCCCGAGCAGTCGTTCGATCACGGCGCCCAGCCCGCGGCTGAAACGGGGCCGCGCCAGCCATTCGCGGGGGTCGATACCCGCTTCGTGCAGCCAGTCCAGCGGCAGGTACAGCCGCCCGTGCCGGGCATCCTCACCGACGTCGCGCGCGATGTTGGTGAGTTGCATGGCCACGCCCAGATCGCAGGCCCGCGCCAGGGATTCCTGATCGCGGACCTCCATCACCATGGCCATCATGGCGCCCACCGTGCCGGCGACGCGGACCGCATAGGCCTTGAGCTGCGAGAGAGTGGCGTAGTGACGGTTGGTCGCATCCCACGCGAAGCCTTCGAGCAGGGCCTGCGGAAACCGCCGGGGGATGTGAAAGCGGCCGATCGCGTCGGCGAAAGCGCGGTCGGCGGCCGCGTCGAGCGGTGATCCCGAGTAGATCGCCTCGAGCCGGCCGTGCAGCACCTCGAGCGCCGCTGCGCGGTTGCCGCCCTGGTCGATGGCGTCGTCCGCCATCCGGCAAAACGCATAGAGGGCCGTCGCGGGCCGTCGCACGCTCTTCGGCAACACCAGCGAGGCGGCGAAGAAAGTCCGTGAGCCGCCGCGCAACGACCGACGGCAGGCGGCCACGTCGGCGAACGAGGCATGCGGGCTAGCGGATGAACGACGCGGCATCTGGCACCACAGAATCGAG
>CAZZYJ010000197.1:0-6217 GCA_964658215.1 uncultured Steroidobacteraceae bacterium
CTGTGGGGGCCGCCGGGCACGGGCAAGACCACGCTCGCCCGGCTCGTCGCGAACGGCGCCCGGGCGCAGTTCATCGCGCTGTCCGCCGTGCTCGCCGGCATCAAGGACATCCGCGCCGTCGTCGAGCAGGCGCGCGCCTTGCGCGGCACGCGCGACACGGTGTTGTTCCTGGACGAGGTGCACCGCTTCAACAAATCGCAGCAGGATACCTTCCTGCCCTACGTCGAGGATGGGACGCTGATCTTCGTCGGTGCCACCACCGAGAATCCCTCGTTCGAGGTCAACAACGCACTGTTGTCGCGGGCGCGGGTGTACGTGCTCAAGCCGCTCGCCGCGGAAGACTTGTCGGCGCTGCTCGACCGCGCGCTCGCCGACGTGCCGCGCGGCCTCGGTGCGCTGAACCTCGACATCGAGCCCGCCGCCCGCGAGCTGTTGCTGGCCGCGGCCGACGGCGATGCGCGCCGGATGCTCAATCTTTTGGAGACCGCGGCGGACCTGAGCGTGCCGGCGGGCGGCAGCGGGGACGGGGGTGGGGGTGGGCGCGAGGTCGATGCCACGCGGCGCCACCTCGACCTCGACACCACTCGTGCGGTCATCGGCAGCACCTACGTGCGCTTCGACAAGGGCGGCGAGAATTTCTACGACCAGATCTCCGCGCTGCACAAGTCCGTGCGCGGCAGCGACCCCGATGCGGCTTTGTACTGGCTGTGCCGGATGCTGGCGGGCGGCTGCGATCCGATGTACGTGGCGCGGCGGGCCGTGCGCATGGCGAGCGAGGACATCGGCAATGCCGATCCACGCGCGCTGACCCTGACGCTCGAAGCCTGTGCGGTGTACGAGCGGCTGGGCAGCCCCGAAGGCGAGCTCGCCATCGCGCAGGCCATCGTCTTCATGGCCTGCGCCGCAAAGAGCAACGCGGTCTACACGGCGTACAAGGCCGCCGCCGCCGATGCGGCGAGCTTCGGCTCGCTGGAAGTGCCCCTGCAGCTGCGCAACGCGCCGACCCGCCTGATGAAGGAGCTGGGCTACGCCAAGGGCTATCGCTATGCGCACGACGAGCCGGGCGGGTATGCCGCGGGGGAGCGCTATCTTCCCGACGCGATGCCGGACCGGCGCTACTACGAACCGGCGCCGCGCGGACTCGAGATCAAGATCGGCGAGGCGTTGCAGGCCCGTCGCGAGCGCGACGCGGCGGCGCGACAGGGCATGGCCTGATGGAGGGGAGGGCTGGAGGAAACGAGGGGAGGGAGCAGTTTCCTCCAGGCCTCCCCTCCCTCCACGCCGTTCACGGTGGGCCGTTCAACGGTTCAAAGGGCTGCCGGACAAGTACGACAACCGGGCACAATGACCGTGCCCAGTTACCGGTGGCGTCACTTCGTTTTAAAAACAAGGAATTTTTTCGTGCTCGATCCTAAGCTGCTGCGCAGCGACCTGGCCGGTGTGGCCGCGCAACTCGCGCGGCGTGGCTTCGTGCTCGACGTGGGCGCGTTCGCGGCGCTCGAAGAGCGCCGCAAGAACCTGCAGATCGAGGCGGACCGCCTGCGCTCGGAGCGCAATGCGGGCGCCAAGGCGGTGGGGCAGGCCAAGGGTCGTGGCGAGGATGTCACGGCCCTGCTGGCGGCCGGCGAGGGGCTGAACGCGCGCATGGCCGGCATCGACACCGAGCTCGCCGCCATCCAGGCAGAGCTCGCGGCGCTGCAGATGGGCCTGCCGAATCTCCTGCATGCCAGCGTGCCGGAAGGAGGCGACGAATCGGCCAACGTCGAGGTGCGGCGTTGGGGCGAACCGCGCCGATTCGAATTCGAGCCGAAGGATCACGTCGCCCTCGGTCAGCCGCTCGGCATGGACTTCGAGGCCGCCGGAAAGATCTCGGGCGCGAGGTTCGTCGTCATGACCGGAGGGTTGGCGCGACTGCATAGGGCACTCACGCAGTTCATGCTGGACCTGCACGGCGGGGAGCATGGCTACCGGGAGGCGTACGTGCCGTACCTCGTGCACGCGAGCGCACTGGAGGGCACGGGGCAGCTGCCGAAGTTCGCGCAGGATTTGTTTGCGGTGCAGGGTGACCCGGGCTTCTATTTGATTCCGACGGCGGAGGTGCCGGTCACGAACCTGGTGCGCGATCAGATCGTCGCCGCCGAGGCGCTGCCGCTGAAATACGTGGCGCATACGCCGTGTTTCCGCTCGGAGGCGGGGGCGGCGGGCAGGGACACGCGGGGGATGATCCGCCAGCACCAATTCGAGAAGGTGGAGCTGGTGCAGATCGTGCGCCCGGAGGAGTCCTACGCCGCGCTCGAGGCGCTGACGGGACACGCCGAAGCGGTGCTGCAGGCCCTGGAATTGCCCTACCGGGTGATGGTGCTGTGCGCGGGGGACATAGGTTTCGGCAGCGCCAAGACCTACGACCTCGAGGTGTGGCTGCCCTCGCAGCAGCGCTACCGGGAGATTTCATCCTGCACGAACTTCGAGTCGTTCCAGGCGCGCCGGCTGCAGGCGCGCTGGCGCAATCCGGCCACGGGCAAGCCGGAACTCGTGCACACGGTGAACGGCTCGGGAGTGGCCGTGGGCAGGGCGTTGGTGGCGGTGTTGGAAAATTATCAGCAGGCGGACGGTTCGGTGACCGTGCCGGCGGTGCTCGTGCCCTACCTGCGGGGGCTGACCCGGTTGGAAGCCTAGATGCCGGGGGATGGTCCGGCTGGAAAGCCTAGCTCGCCACGGGGACGGGCGAGTGCCGCGTGAGGCCCGCGTGGCAAGGGACGCCGCCGCACGCGGCGTCCCGTCGCTTCAGTTGCGGTTGCCCATCATCAGGCGCAACACATACCAGAACATGAGCGCGATCGACGCGAACAACTGCATCGCCGCCGACACGTACCGATCCTCGGGGTAGTAACGGATGATATTCGAGGTGTCGTACAGCACCGCGGCGCCGGCGAAACCGATCATCGCCACCGAGAACCAGGTGCCGAGCTGGAAGCCGAACACGGCGCCGCCGATCATCGCGATGATGGCGAGCACGCCGCCCCACATCAGGATCGCGCGCAGGAACGAGAAATCCCTGCGCGTGCGGTGGGCGACCACCATCAGTCCCCCTGCGCCGAGCGCGGTCACCAGTACTGCGCTGTCGATGGTGCCCGGCGCTTTGGAGTCGGCGAGATAGAGCAGCGGCACGAAGATCAGGGCCTCGACGACGACGTAGGCGCCGTAGGCGAAGTACTGCATGCCGATCGAGGTGCTGGTCTGCGCGGTGCGCGTCGCCAGCCAGCCGGTGAGCATGAAGGCGCCCAAGATGAGGAGCCACGGCATGCTGAACATGAACCGCGCCACCTGTTCGGCGAGCCCGGACTCGAACAGCCCAAGTTCCACCAGGATGAAGCCCAGGATGCCCGCCACCAGGTGGGTGTAGGTGCGGGTGATGAAGATGCTGCGGCTGTCGACCCCGCCGCGCGGGAAGGCAGCATTGCTGCTCGGGAAATTAGCCATTTTCGCAAGTCCTCTGGTTCAGATGGCCGCCATTTTAGCACCGCCGGGCATCGCGTGCCGAATGCCCTTGCGGTACCCTCAAGATCGAGGCCGCGCGGCGGTTTTCAAGTGGGCGACGGATGGCAAATGCGCGAACCCATGGCTGGTGCAGGTAAGTTTCTGACCCTCTCGATTCTTGGGTCCGTGATGGCGGGCTGCGGCGCGACTCCGTCTTCGGATCCCGTAGCCGGTACCCACGGTGTTCCTCTCGATCATTTGCCCGCGCTCTCGGGCGGATACTTCGAGCAACTCTCGAAGGAGACGGGGCGGCGCTACTACCTGTACGTGCGGCTGCCCGAGGGGTACGCGAAGGCGCCTGCGGCCACCCGCTATCCCGTGGTGTATTTGCTCGACGGGGATTCGTTGTTTCCGCTGCTGGCACCGGAGCATTTGTTCCTGACGTACGATGAGAATCTGCAAGAGGCCATCGTCGTCGGCATCGCGTACGGCTCATTCGATCCATCGATCAACAAACGCGACGTTGATTTTTCCGGGCCGGCGCAAACCCTGAACCCCGAGCGCGCCGGGGCACCTGCGTTTCAGCGGTACTTGAAAAATGAACTCATCCCGGTAATCGAGCGCAAGTATCGCAGCGATCCCGACCGACGCATCTTGTTCGGTCAGTCGCGCGGTGGGTCTTTCGTCCTCTATTCGGCATTCACCGATCCCGATTTGTTTTGGGGCAGGATTGCGAGTAACCCCTCGTTCAGCCCGGAGGGCGACCTCTTCTTCAGCGATCCTGCCAAGGCCGTCGGTCACGACCTGGGCCTGGTCGTCACCAGCGGCACCCGTGACCGGCCCGCACTGCGAGACGGGGCCCTGCGATGGTTCCGGCGATGGGACGGTGCGCTCGAGGCGCCCTGGACGGTGAAGACCGTGAGCATCGAAGGCGGCACGCATGCAGCCGACGCTGCAAATTCCTACAGAGCAGGGATGTTGTGGCTGTTCCGCCGGAATGCCGCGCCGTAGCGAAGGATATATACTCGCGCTTCGGAAGGCTGGCCGAGTGGTTTAAGGCACTAGTCTTGAAAACTAGCGAGGGTTTACGCTCTCCGTGGGTTCGAATCCCACGCCTTCCAAAATCTTTGCCAACGGCGTCACCGCTACCATTTCCTTGAGACTTGGAACCATTCGAGTACATCGACGTCGATCCTCATCGACACTGAAGCTTAAGGGTTGTCGCTCGTCTGAATGAGATTACGCGGGATATGAAGTGGAAAAAAATGTTCTACGATTTGCTGGAAAGCGTGCAACAAGCCGCCGAAATAGTGCTCGGTGAGCGAGCACCGTCCCAAAAGCTTTTTTGGATGCCGCCATGATAAAGCTACTCACGTGCTCAAGGCACTTGCTGCCTAGAGGTAGGGCGCGAATGCAAAAAATTATGCGTTCAAAGTCCTGGACGAGACAGCGAGCCCCAGGAAAACGAGGATGGCCTGATTCAGCCGCAGAATATCCTCGTCGTCCAACCTGCCCACGCGCGCGCCGACCTTGGTTTTCGGGACGGTAGAAATCTTGTCCACCATCAAACGGCTCGGTGCCCGCAGGCCATTGCGCTCGTTCGGATACATTGGCAGGCGGAACAATGGCGCGTCCGTTTCATCAGTAGTGAAAGCGCAGACGGTTATCGAATCGGTCGCGTCGAAGCAATCGTCTTGAACGACGACGACGGGACGCGGTTTCCCCGCATAGTCCTTGCCGCCGGCAACGGTCCAGATGTCGCCTCGTCTCATTCGTCGCCCCAATCGGAAATTGCACCGATAAACGCTTGATCATCGCCAGCATGCACACTGGCGGCAACGGCGGCAGACTGGCGATGCGCTGCGGAACGGAAGGCGGGGGAGCGCACGTCCGGCACCCAGATCTGGATCGGGCGCAGGCCCTGCTCACGCAGGCGCTCACGATGTTGCCGTACCTTAATGCGCGACGAATTGGTGTTGGATGCCCGGGCCATGGCAGTCTCCGTGTGGTTACATGTAACCTATCACAGGCTGCCGAATCACGTAAGCGTTTTCACCGCTGTTCGTCGGCGAGCCACGTCCAAGCCGATGCCCTACGCGTCGCGAATTCTCACCGGGATGACGATTTGAAATCGGTTCTAGACCGTTGCGGAAGACCTCTGTTGCCCTCGCTGCAAAACGGTGAAACGGCTTATTAGGATACTATGCAGCGGAGCCATCAGAACGCAGGTTTCGTGTTCGCCGCCAATCAAGCCGATTCGGTTCCGCTGTCCGACTGGGTCGCGACCACCTCGGGCGAGGCGGTGCTGGCGTTGTCGACGGTGGCGGTGGGGCGTGCCGCTGCGGGCGGCGTCCCGGCGCTGCGGATGCGGTACGACTTCAAACAGGCCGGGGGTTTCGTGGTCGCTCGTCGTGACTGGGCTCGTGCCATGCCGGAGGAGTTCGCGATACGATTTCGCCTGCGCGGCAGCGGCTCCGTCGGCGACCTGGAACTGAAGCTCGTGGACCCGGGCGGTCTGAACGTCTGGCGATGCGTCTTGAAGAGCGTGCGGCGGACGGCGCGCTGGCGGCGGGTGCGCATCGCGAGCCGCGATCTCGAGTTCGCATGGGGACCGTCGAGCGGCAGCGCGATGACGCAGTTGGGGTTCATCGAGGTGGCCGTCGTTGCGGCTGCGAGCGCGGGCGCGGGCGCGCGCACCGACGCGGCACACAGCGAAGCGGCGGCCACCGGCGGCGCGGGC
>CAZZYJ010000198.1:0-6184 GCA_964658215.1 uncultured Steroidobacteraceae bacterium
TACCCGCCCGCGCGCGCGCCGCCGCGACGGCGCGACGGCGAAAGCGCCCATTCCAGCGCCGCCTCGACGGGGGAGATCCGTTCGCTCAACTCGTGCCCGTACAGGCACAGTCCCGCCTCCAGGCGCAGGCTGTCGCGCGCTCCCAGGCCCACCAGCCGCACCGGGTCGTGCGCGAGCAGACGTTCGGCGAGTCCGCTCACGGCGGCGACCGGCACGGACAGCTCGAAACCGTCCTCCCCCGTGTAGCCAGAGCGCGTGATGCAACACTCCACCCCGTTCAGCACGACGAGGCGGGCATCCATGAAGCGCATCGAGCTCAGCGAGGGTTCCAGCGCGGCGAGCACGGCGCCGGCCGCGGGTCCCTGCAGCGCGAGCAGCGCGCGATCCGACAGGAGTTCCAGGTGGCAGGTGGGTTCCAGGTGCGCCCGCAGATGCGCGAGGTCCTTCGCGGTGCAGGCGGCATTCACGATGAGGCAATGAAACGCTCCTAAGTGGGCGATCATCAGGTCGTCGAGGACGCCGCCCGAGTCGTCCGTGAGGACGGCGTAGCGCTGCCGGCCGGGCGCCAGCGACAGCACGTCCACCGGCACCAGGCTCTCGAGCGCGAGCGCCGCCGCGCGCGGGTCACCGGATCGGGAGCGGACCACGATCTGCCCCATGTGCGAGACGTCGAACAGGCCGGCAGCGGCGCGGGTGTGTTTGTGCTCGCCCAGAATCCCGAGCGGATAATGCAGGGGCATCGCGAAGCCCGCGAAAGGCGCCATGCGCGCGCCCGCCTGCTCGTGCAGGGCATGCAGCGGTAGATGGCGCAGCGATTCCAAAGGGGGTGCTGGAGCGCCCTGCGGGGCGCCGGTAGCGACGGAAGACAGGCTTGCGATCACAGGCGATTCCTCAGGCAACACCTTGCCCGTAAGTACATCGCCCCCTCTGTCGCAATAGCCTGAGAGTGTTATCCCGTCGGCGGGCACCGTTGCCGCTTTCCAGAGTCATCGTGTCGCGGTCCTTTTGCCTGAGAGTTTCCGGGGCGGTTGCTCCTTCGGCGCTGACCTGGGCATCAGTCTCTTCCAACGACCTGAAAAGTGTACGGCACGCCGCCCCCCCGGGTCAATGCATGGCTGCGGCGCGAATCCAATCAGCGCTGGACTGCGAAGACTGTGGCCATGACAGCAACACACGATACCTCGACAGCGGCGCTGACCTGCGACGTCGCCATCGTCGGCGCGGGCACCGCCGGACTCGCCGCCGAGCGCAGCGCACGCAAGCACGGTGCGACGACGCTCCTCATCGACGACCGCTTCGCAGGGACGACGTGCGCCACCGTGGGCTGCATGCCCTCGAAGTTGCTGATCGTCGCCGGCGCAGCTGTACATGCGGCGCGCGCGGCGGCCGTGTTCGGCATCGAGATTCCCACGGTCGGGGTGGATGGCCGGGCCGTCATGGCGCGCGTGCGTGCCGAGCGCGATGCATTCGTGGCGGCGACGCTCGCCTCGATGGAGCAGCTGCCCGCGGGCGTCAGAGTGCAGGCCACGGCGCGTTTCCTCGATCAGAACACGCTGGCCCTGGACGATGGCCGCAGGGTCCTCGCCAGGGCCATCGTCGTCGCGACGGGGGCGCGGCCTCAGGTGCCGCCCCTGTTCGCGGCCCTCGGCGATCGGGTGCTCACCCACGAAAATATCTTCGAGCTCGCGGAGCTGCCGCGCTCCCTGGCCGTGGTCGGCGCCGGCCCCCTGGGTCTGGAACTCGCCCAGGCGCTGGTCCGCCTCGGCGTGACGGTGCAGGTCTTCGACGCGGCCAAAGCGCTGCCCCGCATCCCCGATGCCGAGGTAGCCGCGGCGGTCAAGGCCATCATGGAGGCGGAGCTGCCGATCCACCTCGGCGTCACGCTGTCGGTGCAGCGCGACGGTGCCGACGCCGTGCTCTCCTGGACGGGAGCGTCCAGCGGGTCGGCGCGCTTCGAACGGGTGCTGCTCGCCAGCGGGCGTCCACCGCAACTCGGCAGGCTCGACCTCGCGGCCTCGGGCCTCGCCCTCGACAAGCACGGCACGCCGCGCTTCCACCCGGCGACGCTACAGTGCAGCAAGGCGCCCATATTCATCGCCGGTGACGCCGACGGCGAGCGCGCCGTTCTGCACGAAGCCTCCTTCGAGGGAACCATCGCCGGCCGCAATGCCGCCGCCTTCCCCAAGGTGCACCCCGCGAAACGCAGCGTCGAGTTCTCGCTGATGTTCACCGATCCGCCGGTTGCGATGATCGGCAGCGCCCCCGACGACGACACGGTGATCGGCACGTCCTCTTATGCAGACCAGGGGCGCGCCAAGGTGGAGGCGCGCAACGTCGGTCTCGCCCGCCTCTACGCCGATCGCGAGGATGGCCGCCTCACCGGCGCGGCGCTGGTGGGGCCGGGCATGGATCACCTCGCACATCTCCTGGCCTGGTCGATCGAACGCGGTGACACGGCCACGGCGTTGCTCGATCTGCCGTTCTACCATCCCACCCTCGAGGAAGGATTGAAGCCGGCGCTGCGCGAGATCTGCGCGGCCGTGCACGCCCCCGGAGCGGCGGGACGCGACGACGTGTTACCGCCCGGCGCCTGAAGCTCACCCCTCCCCCGTCCGCCCGCAAGGAGTTCCCATGATCACCCTGCATCATCTCAATTTTTCCCGTTCGACCCGCGTCCTCTGGCTGCTCGAAGAACTCGGCGTCGAATACGAACTCGTGACCTACGAGCGCGATCAAAATCTGCGTGCCCCCGCCAGCCTCGCGAAGATCCATCCGCTCGGCAAGGCGCCGGTGATCACCGACGGTGCGCTCGTGCTCGCCGAGTCCTCCAGCATCCTGCGCTATATCCACGACCGCCACGGCAACGGAACCCTCACCCCCGCGCCCGGCACCGAGGCGCACGTGCTGCACGAAGAATGGCTCGACTACGTCGAGAGTTCGGCGGCGCTGCCCGTGATGCTCACGCTGCTCGGCAAGCTCACCGGCGGGATGTCGGCAGGCTTCGCGGGTTTCGCGACGCCCGAGTTGCACAGGACCCTCGACTACATCGCCGCCGGCGTGAGCAAGGGGCCGTTCCTCATGGGCGACAAGCTCACCCTGGCCGACATCCAGATGGTGTACCTGCTGGCCATGGCGCAATGGGCGTCGAGCCTGGACGCCCATCCCGCGCTGGTGGAATATTTCGCGCGCCTGCAACGCCAGCCCGGCTTCTTGAAGGCGCTGGCCCGCGGCGGCCCGATGACGCCGCCCGGCTGAGGATGACGCCGCCCGGCTGAGCACGGCCCGCGGCGGCGTCCGCACGCTCACTGCGCGACGAAGATGAGTCCGTGCGGATTGCCCATGCCGGCATAGATGGGCGTCATCGCCCCCGTCGTCGCGTTCAACTCCAACACCGTGCCCACCCCGGCGCTGTACGGCGTCCCCGCCGTGAAGCCCGCGGTCGCGGTGATGTGGTAGATGAGCTGCGCGGCATTGTCGGCGAGCAGCATGTAGGAACTTCCGGAGGGCGCCCAACGCGTGTCGTCCACCGGCCACGCGTTGCCATACAACGTCAGCGGCAGCACGCTCACCGTCTGCCCGGCGCCCGGGTTGCTCACGAACACCAGCTCGGAATCCTGCTGGCTGTCGATGACCAGATTACCGCTCGGGTCCACCGCCATGGAATCCGGGTCCGTCATGTTCAGCGCCACCTGCGCGTTGGTGACGAGGTCGCCGGCCGTCGCGTTGCCCATCAGGACGGGCGTCAGGTGAAAGGTGGCGTTGTCCGAGTTCAAGGTGACCGAATACACCGCCGGCACGGTGCTCACCCCGTTCGGTGCCGTGGCCGTCGCCGTTCCCAGCGTCGGATTCGACGCCGCCGCATACACCACCCCGTTCAGCACCTTCAGGTCGTCCAGACCGCCGCCGTGCGCCGGGGTTGCGTCGGGCGTCAACGTGGTCTGCGTGTTGGTGGCGGTGTTCAGCACGATGATCATCGGATCGGCGTCCTCGTTCGTGCTCACCCACAGCGTGTTGGCGTCGATCTCCACCATGCCGTCAGGGTGGCCCGGCACGGCGTAGGTGTTGAGCACCTTGCCCGTCGTGTCATATTCGATCACCTCGCTCTGCGGCGTGGTGCCGGCGACCGCGGTGCCGTCCGGATTGTCGTTCGGGTCCTGCATCACCACATAGATGTTCTTGTCGTGGACCACCAGGTCATCGGGCCGCAACGTGCCCGGCGCCTTGGCGAACACCGAGATGGTATAGCCCTTGCCCACGGCCGAGACCGCGGACGGGACGGCCACCGCGGCCGCCCCCGAATTGTCGTCGCTGCCGCAGGCGGCCAGCAGCGTCAGGGGCACGAGCAGGCCCAGGATATGGCTGTTTTTCACGGTAGCCCTAGCGCTCGGCGAAGCGCAGTCCCGGCAGGACCGCGGTGCCTTCCTTGCGCACGGCATCGAGGCTGTTCGGATCCCGGCCGAGCACCTTCAAGATGGTCGGTGCCACCTGCGTGGTTTCGACGAAGGTCGTCACCGTGCGCGCCTCGAGCCGCGGGTTCGACACCAACAACATCACGTTGGTATCGTCCTGCGCGAAGCCGCCGTGCTCGGCCTGCTTCTTCGTGCTGCCGGTGTAGATCACGCCCACGTTCGGCGCGACGATGAGGTCCGGCGTACGCGGATCGCCGCCGTTCGCCGGCAGGCCCGGGGTGCCGTACAACGGCGCGAGCGACGCACCGTAGAAGAGCTGGCCGATGCCGGCCGACTTCGCGTCGTTCTCGAGCAGGCTCACCGCCGCCGACGTGCTCGCCCCCGGCTTCAGCCAGAGCAGCGACACGTCGTCCTCGGTCGGTCCGATCTGGTTGATCTCCGAATCAGGCAGGTAGGCAGGTCCGAGAATGACCGAAGGCGCCATGCCGTTCGTGCCGCTGCTGCCGGGAATGGGCAGGAAACGGTTCGGATCGATGGGCGACTGACCGTGCTTGGCGGTAATGATGAGGGTGGTCGACTGCAGCAGGTGCTGATCCTTGAGCGCGCTCACGAACTGGCCGATGGCGCCGTCCACGAACTGGATCTCTTTCTGCAGGTTGTAGGTCGGGGTGCCGGCGCCGTCCGAGTAGCCGCCCTTCACGCCGGATTCGATGAGCTTCTGACCCACGCTCACCGCCTGGAAATTCATGCCGAAGATTTCCGGCACCCGCCCGTATTCCGCGCCGGTGTGCGTCCTGCCCTGGATCCAATTGACCACGGCGTTGACCTTGAGCTGATCGTTGCACTTGATGTTGTCGAAATCCCCGGTCCAATCGCTGCCGACGTTTTTCGGCACCGTACTGCAGTCGAGCCCGGTGGCGGTGCGGACGCCCGGCAACGGAATCAGCTTGGAATTGACCTCGGGCGCGTAGAAATCGTCGAGGTTGCTGGGTGACGACGTCCCCGTAGGTCCCGACACGGCGGCGTAGGCCGCGTGCTTGTCGGACCACGCGGTGTAGCCGCCGGCCCGGTGGATGACGCCGTAAACCGTATTGGCGCGCAGGAAGTTCCACGGATAGACCGGCGCACAGTTGTTGAAGGGATCGCGCGGCAGCTTTTGCGCATCGATGGATTTGTAGCCGCCGTCGTAGGTGGAGTAGGGGCCGCCACCGTTCAGCGCGGTTTGATCCGTGTCGATCCCCTCCTCGTACTCGGTGCGCGTGCCGTTGGCCCGTCCCACGGCGCAGTCACCGTGCAGCAGTCCGTTGCCGGTATCGGCGGCCGGTGCTGCCAGCACCCGGTCATAGGCCACGTCGTAGTACACGCCCACGAGCTTCGGCGTGCCGCCGGTGACGATGGCCATCAATCCCGGGAACGAGTCGGACGGCTTGGAGGTCGAGGTACGCAGGTAATTGACGCCGGACGCCGCCAGCGCCGCGAGGTTCGGGCACGTGTTGGCGATCACGCAGTTGTGGAAGTCGAGCGCATGCATGCCATCGATGCTGATGAGCAGTACGTGGCGGCTGTCGGCTTCGCGATAATCCTCGTCGGCAAAAGCGAACGGCGCCGCGAGCACCGCGAGCCCACAGCTGACCTGGATCATTTTTCGGATCATCGACATGAGACACCCCGGCGATTGTTGGTTGATTCGGCGGCCGCAGTGTAGGGATGGTTTATGACGGATATTTGACAGGACGCCCCGCCGTTTTCCGGCATACTCGAACGGCGCAACGAGC
>CAZZYJ010000199.1:0-6180 GCA_964658215.1 uncultured Steroidobacteraceae bacterium
ACAACGGCAGCGTGGTCAATCAGAAGATATGGCGCGCCGACACCCCCGCACGCGAGGAACAGGGGCTCATGTTCGTGCGGGACCTCGACGAGCACGCCGGCATGCTGTTCTCATTCGACGGCGAGCGACGCGTCTCCATGTGGATGAAGAACACCTTCGTGTCGCTCGACATGGTGTTCGCCGACGCACACGGCACCATTCTCACCATCGTCGCCCAGACCACGCCGCAATCGCTCGACATCATCCAGCCCGAGGTGCCCGCGCGTGCGGTCTTGGAACTCAAGGGCGGTGCGGCCGAAAAACTCGGCATCCGGGTCGGCGACCGTCTGCTCCACGCGAGTTTCCATAACGTCGATTAAACGCTTACAGCGCATATAGGTCGCGGCCTACAGACAGGCACTCAACGAGTGGCGAAAGTGCCACACCTGAAGCGGCCCCGCCACCAGTTGCCGACGAATTGATATATATGTCGGGAATTTGTCGAATTTTGTAGGGGTTGGCTCGTGTGGCCGGGTACGGAAATATGTGGCGGTAATGAGACGTGGGTCACGGCCCGGCGTCCCGGGCAGGTGTAACTTAGCGAAAGCGCATGGCGTGGGCCCGAAAGCACGTGGCGTGAACTGGGCGGCTATAGTTTTTTACATAACGGAACTCCGACGGGCTAAGCTTGTCTACCGCCAGCTCACGTAAAATGTGTGGTGTAGAAAGTACAATTTGAGTAGTTTTTTTCGAAACAGTTCTTAGTGGTTAATTTACGAGTGTTTTTTGCGGCGGCCTCATCGAAGTTGTTGTTGGATCTGCGCAAATCAAATGGAGAGACGGTTTATGAAGCGAGTGATTTTAGGCGGGTTGTTGGCTCTGGTCGGTACCGCGAGCGGTATCGCCTCGGCGGATGACGATACCGGGGCGTGGTACGTGGCTCCCATGGGCCAGTACAACTTGTTGGACCATCGGCGTGCTGCGCGGGACGACTTCGGCTTCGATGTGGCGATCGGCTACGACTTCGCCCCGCACGTTGCGGGCGAATTCAATTACAGCAACAGCACCCATGCCATTCACCACATGGAAAGCGACAAGCTGGCGGCCTACACGGTCGATGCCTTGATCAAATTCCTGCCCGGTGCGGTGGTCGATCCGTACTTCATCATCGGTGGCGGTGAGTTGGACGACAACATCGGCCGTGGCAACCCCACCTACAACACCTGGACGGCGGAAGCCGGCCTGGGCGCGTTGACGGCCCTGGGGCCGCAGACCGGTTCGTTCCGCGTGCAGCTGCGCACCGAAGCGAAGTACCGGCGCGAGTTCATCCAGAACACCGCCTACAACCCGAACAACCCCGGTGACGTGCTGTTCAACGTCGGCGTGCAGTTCATGTTCGGCGCCCCGACGCCCCCGCCGCCGAAGCCGGTGGCCCTGCCGCCGCCCGACAGCGATGGCGACGGCGTCACCGACGACATCGACCAGTGCCCGAACACGCCCGCCGGTGCCCGCGTGGACGCCAAGGGTTGCGAGTTCGACCAGGACGGCGACGGTGTGGTGGATCGCTTGGATCAATGCCCGGACACGCCGCAAGGCACGCCGGTCGATGCCAAGGGCTGCCCGCTGGACAGTGACGGCGACGGTGTGGTCGATACCATCGACAAGTGCCCCAACACGCCGAAGGGCGACAAGGTGGACTCGGTCGGTTGCACCATCAAGGACGAGATCAAGCTGCAGGGCGTGAACTTCGCCACCAATTCTGCGGATCTCGTGCCGGAATCGGACTTCGTGCTGAGCTATGCGGTCGACACCTTGAAGAAGTATCCGAACCTCGTCATCGAAGTGCGCGGTCATACCGACAACAAGGGCAAGAAGAAGCACAACCTGAAGCTGTCGCAGCGTCGTGCCGAATCGGTGATGTCGTACCTGAAGGCACACGGTGTGACCAACACCATGACCGCCAAGGGCTACGGCGAGGAGAAGCCGATTGCCGACAACAAGACCGCCGAAGGTCGTCTGGAGAATCGCCGGGTCACCTTGAGAATCCTCAGCGGATTCTGATGACCTAGCCGGAGGCTTCGAGCCCCAAGCCCCCGTGCACGCAAGTGCCCGGGGGCTTTTTTTATGTGCGGTAGGCATAAACTCCCTGCCGCTCAAGGCATTGGATCCCCGGCGCTTAAGGCAGGAACAATCGCTTGTCCCACCACACCGGTTCATGCAGTGTTGCCGTGACGCGATGGAAGTCAGGGTGCTCCGGGTTTAGGAGAAAATTTTTTTCCGGCCTGGCGACGACGCTCGGGACGATCAATAAAAGAGAGCGCTTGGAGTGCTGCCAGGTGTCACCATACGGTTTGCTGGTGGCACAGGTTTCGAGGTGCCAATCCGGCAAAGCGGCGACGTTCAGTTGCTCGTAGGTCAAGCCACTTGGAATGGTGATGGTGATGAAATGCTGGTTGGGCGGCAGTTTGCCGCTGCCATGGACCAGCTTTTCGAGCATCGCGGTCGAATAATGTTCCGAGGTATAGAGCACCGGGCTGGTGGCTGTATTCCAGCGACCGGCGTACAGAGTCGACGCCGTGGCGTCGAAGATCGGATGGCTCCCCGCAGGGTCGCTTATCCGACAACAGGTTAGAACGCGATCCAGTTTTTGGGGCGTCACACCGCCGATCCGTTTTCCAGCCTGCCGAGTACGGATCGCACCAGATTCGCCCCCAACTCATTCTCGAGAACCAGATCCAGTGGTTTTCTACCTCCGAGCAAAGCATGCGGACGGTTCAAAAAATCCCTGGTTTCAACCGGAGTCTGCCAAATGCGCAAAGCCTGCCCCCAAATGTCGGCGATCCGGACCACCACAACGCTTTGCTGCGAATTCAACCGGCGGCCCGTCTTTCCGGCCCCTCGGAGCTTGATTCGAGCAAGTGTGGTCTTGGACACGATCCGATATTTGAATTTCGGATCGTCGGGCGCAATCTGATCTGAAAGACGCGTCAAGGCTGTCAGGTCCAGTCCCTTGTTGATCTCTCGCAAGTACCCCACTTCCGTAAGTGCGGGCTGGCCCGGCCTGTCGTCGCCTAAAATTCTGGCAGCCGCCGCTAATTCCATCATTTTCGCACTCCTGGTCGCACCTGGTACCAATTGTAGTTCCAGATGAATCTGCGGGCAACCCGCACGGGCGAACCGGCGACGAGGTAAGATTTCGCGTGCACACTCTTGAGACTCTGCGCAGGTTTCCCGCCTTTTACCCGTTGCGCATCGACGAGCCCGGTAACGTCACCCTGGTACAGCTGGACGAGGCTGCCTACTCGGCGGCCAGCTTTCTCGACGAGCGCCTGATGTCCGCCGGCCACCCTTTGAGCACCTGCCCTCTTCGCGATCTGGTGCAGGCCGCCGACCCGCTCGCGCCGCGCGCGCATTATATTTTTCATATAGGCCATGTGGGATCGACCCTGCTGTCCCGGCTGCTTGGCACCCACGCGACGCTTTTCTCGGTGCGCGAGCCGTTGCTGCTGCGGGCGCTGGCGCAATCACCTCACCACGAACTCGCCGCCGGCGGCACCCGCATGACGCTCGAGACGGTGCTGGGATTGCTGGGACGCACCTGGCGGCGGCAGCAACGCGCCTTGATCAAACCCACCAGCATGGCCAACGGTCTCGCCGGCCGCATCCTCGCCGGCGCCGACCAGCCGCGCGCGGTGCTGCTGTACGTCACGCCGCTCAACTATCTGCGTGGCATCCTCGGCGGTCCCAACTCGCGTCGCGAGGCGCAGGCACTCGCGCCGCCGCGGCTGCGTCGTCTGCTGGCCCTAGCCCCGGCGCTCGAGACGCAGGCTCAGCTCCTGCGCTTCGAGGGAGAATGGATCGCCATGAACTGGCTCTGTGAAATGGCCACGCTGCAGGCGGCGGCCATTTCATGCGCGTCGCGAACGCTGTGGGTGGATTTCGACGTGTTTCTGAGCGCGCCTGCGGCAGGGCTGCGCCAGATATTCCGCGCGCTGGGTGTCGACCCGCTCGGCGCCGACATCGACGCACTGCTGGCAGGCCCGTTGATGCGCCAGTATTCCAAGGCGCCCGAGCATGCCTACGACGCCGCATTGCGCAACGAGGTGCTGCAGGCCGCCGAGTACGAACACGGTGCCGAAATACGGCGCGGCATGGCCTGGTTGAACGGGTTGGCCGGGCGCCATGCGTGGGTGGGCGGGCTGCTGCGCTGAAGCGACGAGATTCTTGCGAGCGCGGTCAAATCCGAGGCGCGCGTTCGCCTGGGCGGCGCCCTTGCCGCATTGGGCCGCAGAATCGGTTTGACGAACCAGGATTTCGAGATCTTCGAGCGCGTGACAGACAAAACGCCGGCCGAGCCGCGAAAATTCTAAAAATCTTTCTGGACAACGTCGTGTACGACACGATGAAGCCCAAACCGCGCAGCCGGTATCCCCGTCATCGATCCAGGGCAGGCGAATGCAAAAACGGCGGCGAGCCCAAGCTCGCCGCCGTCTTCACCCAGCCGCGGTGGGTCCGCCTAGAACTGCGCGGTCACCTGGCCAAAGATGTAGCGACCCAGCGAGTCGTACACCTGCGGGAAGGTGTTGCCGTTGCCGGAAATCGACGGCAGGTTGGTCGCGCCGATGACCGGCGGATCCTTGTCCAGCAGGTTGTTGACGCCCAGGCGCAGCGACACCTTCTCGCTCAGGCGGATGGAACCCGTCAGATCGAAGTAGCTGTACGAACTGATGCGCGCATCGGTGCTCGACACCCCGCCGCTCGCCACCGTGCCGCCGTTGGCCGCTGCAAGATTGCTGTTCGGGCTCAACTGCTCGTTCTTGACGCCGCCGTAGTAGCGCCAGGACAGCGTGAGATCGAGACCATCCCAGGGCGTGGACCAGGTGGTGTGCAGCGTATTGCGCCAGCGGTACACCGGCGTGCCGGCACCGGCCGTGGTGCTGCTGCAGATGGTGCCGTAGTACCCGGCACAGTTGTAGCTGGTCGAGGTCGTGGCCGCGACGGGCGTCACTTCGTACTTGTCGACGTAGGTGCCGACCAGGTTGGCGCGCAGCTTGCCGGCCGCGCCCATGTCGAAGGCATAACTGATGTCCGCGTCGATGCCGCGCTCTTCCAGGTTGCCGACGTTGGCCAGCGAATCGACCACGTAGCCGCTGTTCGTGGTCCACAACGACCCCGTGGAGTCACGGTGAATGTCGTTGCAGAACAGGCCGTTTTGCGCGCACTGGTTCAGGATGGTGTCGGCACCGATGGTCTGGATGACGTTTTCGATGTTGATGTCGTAGTAGTCGAACTGCGCCCGGAAGTTCGGCAGGAAGGACGGCGTGAAGCCGATGCCGAACGACTTGGTGAGGGCAGTTTCGGGCACGAGGCCCGTGTTGCCGCCCGTCAGACCGTTGTACTGCGCCGAGGGGTTCGTCAGGATGTGGCCGTATTGGGCGGCGCTGACACCGGTGCGCGCGCACTGCGCGGCCGAATAAGTGGGCGTGGTGCCCGAGCAGGGATCGGTGTTGCCGTCGAGCCCCACGGACGTGGTCGAATACAGCTCGACGATGTTCGGCGCACGCGACGCGCGCGAAAAATTGGCGCGCAGGCGGATGTCCTGGATGGGCGCCCAGTCGAGCCCCACCTTGAAGGTGTTGGTGGTGAAGCCGGTCGAGTACTCGGAATAGCGATAACCCGTCTCCAAGTTCAGCGACTTGGCACCCGGCTTGTCCTCGATGAGGGGCATGCGCGCTTCGACGAAGCCTTCCCGCGATACGATGCCGCCGTTCACGTTGGTCTTCGCGCCGCCCTGGCCGGCGAGGTCACCCGTCAGGTACTCCTCGTCGTAGGACACGAAGGAGGTCACGTCGCGGTATTCCGCCCCGAAATTGACCTTGAGGCCGGAATTCGCGGTGGGCAGCTGCACGCCGTATTGGCCGAGATCGCCGCTGACATTGGTATTGACCACAGTCTGGCTGACGCGACCGCGCGTCTGGCCCACGGCATTGATGTAGTTGGCGGCGGCCTGACTGGCGGAACCGGCCGAAAAAATGTTCCACGGCACGCACCCCACGCCCAGCCCGGTGCTGGGCGAGGTGGCCGTCACGGCGCACTCCGGCTGGCCGGTGGCGGGATTGGTGATCACGTCGAGGGCGTAGTTGACCTTGGTGGACGAGACGTCGTTGTAGTAGGTCTCCGCGTAATTCACGATGCCGTACT
>CAZZYJ010000200.1:0-6176 GCA_964658215.1 uncultured Steroidobacteraceae bacterium
GAGGTGAAAGGCTATGCGGTGGACCTCAGCGATCTGACCAAGGAGCTGACGGAGGCCGACATCGTTGTCAGCTGCACCGGCAGCCCCGCGGTGTTGGTCACCAAGACCGCAGCGGCGGCGGCGGTGCGCGCCCGGCGCCGCAGGCCCATCTTCATGGTGGATCTGGCCGTGCCGCGCGACATCGATCCCGGCGTCGCCGAACTCGAGGACGTCTATCTCTTCTCCATCGACGACCTGCAACAGCTGGTCGACGAGAACCGGCAGCAGCGCGAGATCGCGGCCGGCGGCGCGCGGCTGCTGGTCGACGAGGAGGTCACGCGTTTCCTCGCCGAATCCCGCGCCCACGACGCAGGCCCCGCCATCCGGTCATTGCGCCGACAGGCGGACGCCATCCGCACCCAGACGCTGGAGCAGGCCCGGCGCATGCTCGCGGCGGGCAGGTCAGCCGACGAAACCCTCGACTTTCTGGCCAACACCCTCACCAACCGGCTGCTGCACGGGCCCACCCACGCACTGCGGCAGGCGTCGGAATCCGCGGATACCGTGCTCGCCGACACCCTCGCCCGCCTGCTCGTCGAGGAACGCGAACGTCACTGACGGCGTCGCGCATGCCGCCGCGCGAGGCCGCTATAATCCGCGCCCATGAAAGACTCCATCCGGCGCAAACTCGAAAAACTGGACGAACGCTTCGAGGAAATCAGCCGCCTGCTCTCCGATCCCGAGGTCATTTCCCGGCAGAATCAGTTCCGCGAACTGTCCATGGAGTATTCCCGGCTGGAACCGCTGATCGAAGGCTATCACCGCTTTCTGGCGCTGCAGGGCGACGTCGAGACCGCCACCGAGCTTGCCATGGACGAGGAACTCGGCCCGCTGGCCGCGCGCGTCGCGACCGAGGAGGCCGAACTGCAGCGTCTGCTCGTCCCCAAGGATCCGCAGGACGACAGCAACATCTTCCTGGAGGTCCGCGCCGGCACCGGCGGCGACGAAGCGGCCATCTTCGCCGGTGACCTGTTTCGGATGTATGCGCGCTATGCGGAGTCGAAGCGCTGGGGCGTGGAGGTCCTGAGCGAGAGCCCCGGCGAGCACGGCGGCTACAAGGAAATCATCAGCCGCGTGATCGGCCACGGCGCCTACTCGCTGCTCAAATTCGAGTCCGGCACCCACCGCGTGCAGCGCGTGCCCGCCACCGAAGCCCAGGGACGCATCCACACCTCCGCCTGTACGGTGGCCATCCTGCCAGAGCTCGCCGAGGTGGAGGCCGTCGAGCTCAATCCGGCGGATCTGCGCGTGGACACCTTCCGCGCCTCGGGCGCCGGCGGCCAGCACGTCAACAAGACCGATTCGGCCATTCGCATCACCCATCTTCCGTCCGGCCTGGTGGTCGAATGCCAGGACGAACGCTCGCAGCACAAGAACCGCTCACGTGCCATGTCCCTGCTGAAGTCCCGGCTGCTGGCGAACGAGCGGGAGAAGCAGCACAGTCAGCAGGCCCAGTCGCGCAAGCTGCAGGTGGGCTCCGGCGACCGCTCGGAGCGCATCCGCACCTACAACTTCCCCCAGGGCCGCGTGACCGACCACCGCATCAATCTCACGCTGTACAAGCTCGACGACGTGATGCACGGTAATCTGCACGAATTGATCGGCGCCTTGAATCAGGAACACCAGGCCGAAGAGCTGGCGCACCAGGTGGAGTGAAGGTCGGATGATTACCTTAGCAGACACGCCGCGCGCCGCGGACGCGCCGGACGACGTCGCCCGCTGTCTGCGTGCGGCCGCCCGCGCGCTCTCGGCGCACAGCGACTCGCCGCGCCTGGATGCCGAGCTGCTGCTGGGCCGCGTGCTGGGCGTGACGCGCTCGGCGTTGATCGCGCGCGGCGAGGAGACGCTCGCGGACGAGCTCAGGTCGGCGTTCGAGGCCCTCGTCGAGCGGCGCCGGCAGGGCACGCCCGTGGCCTACCTCACCGGCACACGCGAATTCTGGTCCCTGGCGCTGACCGTGACGCCCGCCGTCCTGGTGCCGCGGCCGGAGACCGAACTGCTGGTCGAGCTCGCGCTCAAACATCTGGCACGCGATCAGCCGTGCGCGGTGTTGGATCTCGGCACCGGCAGCGGTGCGATCGCGCTCGCCATCGCGTCCGAGCGGCCGCAGGCGCGGATCACGGGCGTGGACGTGTCGCCCGGCGCGCTCGGCGTCGCGCAGACCAACGCCGCGGCGCTCGGCGCCGCGGGCATCGAGTGGCGGCAGGGCTCGTGGTTCGCCCCCGTCGCCGGACGGCGTTTCGATCTCATCGTCGGCAATCCGCCGTACGTCGCCGCCGACGATCCCGCGTTGCAACGCCTGCGGGCGGAGCCGGCCCTCGCACTGTGTCCGGGGCCGTCGGGCTTGGAGGCGTTCACCGCCATCATCGAGCGCGCCGCCGCCCACCTCAACGACCGCGGCTGGCTGCTCCTGGAGCATGGCCGCGGACAGGCTCGGGCGGTCGCCGACCTGCTGACCGGTGCCGGCTTCGCCACCGTCCGCACGCACACTGATCTCTCGGGCCATCCCCGGGTGACTTCAGGAACCATCGATTTACATCATTAGGGAACACACATGATCCGCATCGAAACCACACTGGGTGACTTCAGCATAGAATTCTTCGAGAAAGAGGCCCCGGTTTCGGTCGCCAACTTCCTCAAGTACATCGACGACGGCTTCTTCGCCGGCACCATCTTTCACCGCATCGTCCCGGGCTTCGTCATACAGGGCGGCGGCTTCACGGAGGACATGACGCAGAAAAAGACGCTGGCGCCCATCAAGAACGAAGCCGACAACGGCCTCAAGAACTCGCGCGGCTCGTTGTCGATGGCACGCACCAACGACGTCAACAGCGCCACGTCGCAATTCTTCGTCAACTTGAAGGACAACGACTTCCTGGACCACACCCGCGGCAATTTCGGCTACGCCGTATTCGCCCGCGTGACCGAGGGCATGGACGTGATCGACAAGATCGCCGCGGTGGAAACCGGCCGGCGGCGTGGTTTCGACGACGTGCCGGTGGAGCCCGTCATCATGAAGAGCGTGACGCGGACCGACAAGTAGCCGGACGGGGCGTCCATGTCCGCGCGCGGATGGCCGGGCCGCGCCCTGCGCGCCCTGCTCTGGTTCACGGCAGCATGTCTCCTGCTGTCCGTGGCGACGGTGCTCCTGCTGCGCTGGGTGAACCCGCGCTACAGCGCCTTCATGGCGCAGGCGCAGGTCGCCGACTGGATGCATCACGATCCCGCGTACGTGTTCCGACATGAATGGACGCCGCTCGCGCGCATATCGCCCAACCTGCCGCTCGCCGTGGTGGCATCGGAGGATCAGAAATTTCCCGACCACCGGGGCTTCGACGTCGAGGCCATCGAGAAGGCGTATTCCCTCAACCAGCACAGCCACCGGGTGCATGGCGCCAGCACCATCAGTCAGCAGGTGGCGAAGAACCTGTTCCTGTGGTCCGGACGCAGCTACCTGCGCAAGGGGCTGGAGGCCTACTTCACCGTGCTCATCGAGACCTGCTGGCCGAAGCGGCGCATCCTCGAGGTCTACCTTAACATCGCCGAGTTCGGCGCCGGCACGTACGGTGCCGAGGCCGCCGCGCAGCACTTCTTCCACGTCCCTGCGGCACGCCTGACACGCAGCGACGCCGCCGTGCTGGCCGCGGTGCTGCCGAACCCGCAGCGCTTTTCGGCCGCCGCACCGTCGCACTACGTACAGGCGCGGCGCGAGTGGATACTCGGCCAGATGCAGTCGCTCGGCGGCACCGACATGCTGCGCGACATCGACGCGTATCCGGCCTCCCCATGAAGGCACTGCGCGGCCTGCTCGGCGCGACGGCGCTGCTGCTTCTCGCGCTGGTCGGCGGGTCGACGCTGCCCGTGTCCCTGCGGCCGCCGAGCGTGCGCGTCGAGCACTACAGCCACGGCCGCTTCGACGCGGTGACGGTGTATGTACCGAGCGTGACGCCCGGCCGCTTCGTGCTCTTCCTGTCCGGCAGCGCGGGGTGGCACGGCGCCGTGACGGACATGGCGCAGCACCTCGCGCGGCAGGGCGTGATGGTGGCCGGGCTCGATCTGCCCAAGCTGCTGGCGAACCTCGAAGCCGACCAAGCCTCCTGCGTGTTTCCGGACGGGGACCTCGAGAATCTCAGCCACTTCGTGCAGGCGTACTATCACCTGCCCACCTATCTGGATCCCATCTTGATGGGCTACTCGGACGGCGGGACGCTGGCCTATGCCGTTCTCGCCCAGGCGCCGCACGACACCTTCGCCGGCGCCGTGAGCGTCGGCTTCTGCCCCGAACTCGCCCTGCGCAAACCGCTGTGCAAGAGCGCGGGCCTCGATTTCACGCCGCGCGCGGACCACTCGGGCGTTGACCTCCTGCCTTCCGCGCAACTTGGCAATCCGTGGATCGTGGTGCCACGCCCCGGCCCGGCCGAGGCCCGCACGGCGCAGACCGGTGCGGCCGATGCCGCCCAAGCCTGTGTCGTCGCGACCACGCAAGCTTTCGTCGCGAAAGTGCCGCATGCACAGGACACCGACACCGACTACGCGACGGCGTTGGCTCGCTTCACCGCGCAGAACGGCGCGGCGGTGCTGGCCCTGCCGCCCGCGGCCCTCAAGGATCTGCCCATCGTCGCGGTGCCGGCCCGACCGGGCGCGAAGCCGTCGGACGCGCTGGCCATCTTGTTGTCAGGCGACGGCGGCTGGGCCGGACTCGATCAAAACGTCGCCGCCGCATTGACGGGCAGCGGCATCCCCGTGGTGGGGCTCGATTCGCTGCGTTACTTCTGGAGTCCCCGCACGCCGGAGGGACTTGCACGAGACTTGGACCGCCTGATCGCCTACTACCTGCCGCAGCTCGGCAAAAAGCGCGTGCTGCTCATCGGCTATTCGCAGGGCGCCGACGTGCTGCCGTTCGCGGTCAACCGCCTGAGTCCCGAGGCGCGCGCCCACGTCGCTTTGGCCGCGGTGATGGGATTGTCGGAGCACGCCTTGTTCGAATTTCATATGACGAGCTGGATCGCCGACGACGACTCGGGGCCGCCGACCCTGCCGGAGGTCGAGCGCATCCAGGGCGTGCCGGTGTTGTGCATCTACGGCGAGGAGGAAACCGATTCGCTGTGCCCGATGCTCGATGCCCGGCACGCCACCCTGGTGAAACTCAAAGGCGGCCACCATTTCGACGGCGATTATTCCGCGCTGGCCGGCGCCATCCTTCAGGCCGCGTTCGCCGCCACGGTGCTGTCCGGGTCGTAGCCAAGGATCGGCGCGAGCCAGCGCTCGGCTTCGCCCAACGCCATCCCCTTGCGCTGGGCGTAGCTTTCCACCTGGTCGCGGTCGATCTTCCCCACGCCGAAGTAACGGGCCTGCGGATGCGAGAAATAAAACCCGCTGACCGCGGCGGTCGGGAACATGGCGTACGACTCGGTGAGTGTGATGCCCGCATTGCGCTCGACGTCGAGCAGTTCCCACAGCGCTCTCTTCTCCGTGTGATCGGGACAGGCCGGATAGCCCGGCGCAGGCCGGATGCCGCGGTACTCCTCGCGGATCAACGCCCCCGCGTCGCTGTTCTCGTCCGCGGCGTAGGCCCAGAATTCCCGCCTCACCCGTTCGTGCAGCCGCTCCGCCAGCGCCTCGGCCAGCCGGTCGGCGAGCGCCTTCAACAGGATGCTGCTGTAGTCGTCGTGCGCCGCCTCGAACCGCGCCACGTGCGCATCGATGCCGATGCCCGCCGTGACCGCGAAGCCACCGAGGTAATCTGCGACGCCGCTCTGCAGCGGTGCCACGTAATCGGCCAGGCAGAGCTGCGCATGATCCTGCGGCTTGCTCTTCTGTTGACGCAGATGATGCAGACGCAGCCGTACCGTGCGGCGCGCTTCGTCGTCGAAGACGACGATGTCATCCTCGCCCGTGGAGCCGGCGGGGAAAAACCCGAGGACGGCGCGCGCCGTCAGCCACTTCTCCTCGACGAGGGTGTTCAACATGCGACGGGCGTCCGCATACAAGGCCGTGGCGGCCTCGCCCACCACGGCATCCTCGAGGATGTCGGGGAATTTCCCGGCGAACTCCCAGGCATTGAAGAAGGGCATCCAATCGATGTAGGGCACCAGTTCGGCGAGCGGGTAATCCTCGAAGGCACGTACCCCGGTGAA
>CAZZYJ010000201.1:0-6120 GCA_964658215.1 uncultured Steroidobacteraceae bacterium
GTGGCGCACCGTCTCCGCCGCGCCCGCTGCGCCCCCCGCGGGCGGCGCCGGGCGCGGCCGTTCGGCCGATGCGGACTTCGGACCGGACAGCAATTCAGGAACGATCAGCACGATGAGCACCACCAACACCGTGGCGCCGATCAGACGCTCTTTGAGCCGACGATCCATGAAGCGTGACCAGCCTTTATTCATTGCGCGCGGGGCGCCGCAGTATATTCAAGAAGCGTGCCGCTGGGCAGCAGTCCGCGCGACTCGAGCCAGTCGAGCGCCGGTCCCACGCTGTGAAAGGAGCCGAACACGACGATGCGGTCGCCGGGACCTGCCGCCGCCTGGGCGGCCGCACACGCGGCGCCGATGTCGTCGGCCACTGCCATGGGCACCGGCGGCTGCGCGGCGTCGGCGGTGACGGCGCCGATGCGCGCGGCCAGCGCCGCCCCACTGCCGCCGCGTGCGCCGTCGAGGCCGGCCAGCCACCACGCGTCCAGGCAGCCGTGCAATTGCGCGATGATTCCCGGGGCATCCTTGTCCGTGAGGATTCCGCACACGGCGAGGGTCCTGCCCGTGTGCGGTGTGGCGCGCAGGTTCTGTGCGAGCACGTGGGCCGCCGCCGGGTTGTGTGCCACGTCCAGTATCCAGGTGGTTCCGCCCGGGGTCGGGATCACCTGAAAGCGGCCGGGAAGGCGCACCGCGCACAGCCCCGCGGCGATGGCGGCGTCGGGCACGGCGAGGGACGCTTCCAGTTCCTCCACCGCGGCGATCGCCGCCGCGGCATTCGCATATTGCGCATCGCCGACCAACGCCGGCGCCGGCAGCGACGCAAGATGCCGGCGGGTGCCGCGGTAGTCCCAATGTCCTGCATGCCGCGTGTAGTCGTATTCATGGCCCAGCCGTTTCACGACGGCGCCCACGGTCCGGGCCGTCTCGACCAGCGCCGCGGGCACGTCGCGTGCGCCCACCACGGCGGGACGCCCCGCGCGGAAGATCCCGGCTTTCTCGCGCGCAATCGCGTCGAGGGTGGTGCCGAGATATTCCTGGTGGTCGAAGCCGATGCTGACCACGACGGCGACGCTCGGCTCGATGACGTTGACCGCGTCGAGCCGCCCGCCCAGTCCCACCTCGAGCACCCACACGTCGAGCTGGGCGGCATCGAGCAGCAAAAAACCGGCGAGCGCGTTGTACTCGAAGAACGTGAGCGACACCGCGGGCCCGGCGGAACCGCCGGCACAGGCTGCCTCGATGCGCTCGAAGACCTGCACCAGCGCCTCGCTCGACACCATCGTCCCGTCGATGCGAATGCGTTCGCGATAGTCGCGCAGGTGCGGCGAAGTAAAGGTACCGACGCGATGGCCCGCGGCCGCGAACATGGCCGCGCAGTAGGCCGTCACCGAGCCCTTGCCGTTGGTGCCCGCCACCGTGACCACCGGCACCCGCGGCTGCCGCCAGCCGAGGCGTGCGAGCAGGTCCCGCATTCGGTCCAACCCCAAATCGATGGTCTGCGGATGAGTCTGGGCCTGGTGGGCCAGCCACTGCTCGAGAGTCCGTTTGCCCAAGGCCCGCGTTCTCAGGCCGCAGCGGGCTCGTTGCCGGTCAGCAGGCGCAGCATGGCGCCGATGCGGTCGCGCAGCTCGCGCCGGTCGACGATCATGTCGAGGGCGCCGTGTTCGAGCAGGAATTCGCTGCGCTGAAAACCCTCGGGCAGCGTCTCGCGCACCGTCTGCTGGATGACCCGCGGGCCGGCGAAGCCGATCAAGGCCTTCGGTTCGCCGATGTTCACGTCGCCCAACATGGCGAGACTGGCGGACACGCCGCCCGTGGTCGGATCGGTCATCACCGAGATGAACGGCAGACGCGCCTCGGACAAGCGCTTGAGGGCCGCGCTGGTCTTCGCCATCTGCAGCAAAGAGTACAGCGCCTCCTGCATGCGCGCGCCGCCGCTCGCCGCGAAGCATACCAGCGGCGTGCGATGCTCGAGGCAGTGCTCGACGGCGCGCACGAATTTCTCGCCCACCACGGAGCCCATGGAACCGCCGAGAAACCGGAATTCGAAGGCGCAGGCGACGATCTCGAGGCCGGCCAGGGTGCCGCTCAAGACCACCAGCGCGTCGCGCTCGCCGGTCTGCTTCTGCGCCTGCACCGTGCGGTCGCGGTACCGCTTGCTGTCCCGGAATTTCAGGGGATCTTCGGACTCGACCTTCGGCGCGAGTTCCCGGGTCGAGCCCGTGTCCAGGAACTTCAGCAGCCGTTCGCGGCCGTTGATGCGCATATGATGGCTGCACTTCGGGCAGACGTACAAATTGCGCTCGATCTCCGCGCGGTAGAGCACGGCGTCGCACGCCGGACACTTCATCCACAACCCTTCCGGCACCGAGCGGGTGCGCCGCTCGGTCTTGATGCGGGAGGGGACGATGCGTTCGAACCAGGACATGTTGTAAGTTTACCAAAACGCTGCGCCGAACGCAGGAATGGCATAGATCGCCGGGTACGCGACCCGCCACAGATAGAGGCCGGAGGCGGGCGCCGTCATGCCGGCGTAACGCCGGGCGCGGCCCTCGAGCACGCGCAGCAGCGCCGCGGGCGGATCGGCGGCGTGTTGCACCTCGAGCAGGGTGCCCACGATGTTGCGCACCATGTGGTGCAGGTAGGCATTCGCCTCGATCTCGAGCCACACGCGGTCCCCGTCGCGCCGTACCACGATGCCGTGCACACGCCGCACCGGTGTCTTCGACTGGCACTCGATCGAACGGAAGGCGGAGAAATCGTGTTCCCCCACCAGCACCTGGGCGGCGGCATGCATGGCGTCGGCGTCGAGCGGGCGGTGGATCCAGGCCGTGCGCGTACGCAGCAGCGCCGACCGCGCGCTGCGGTTCAGGATGTAGTAACGATAGATGCGCCGCGAGGCGCTGTGCCGTGCATGGAATCCACCGGGCACCTCGGCCGCCCACTGCAATGCGATGGTCCGCGGCAGCTTGGTGTTCGCGCCGAGCACCCAGGCGCGCGGCGTGCGCCCGGCGAGCGTGTCGAAGTGGATGACCTGGCAGGTGGCGTGCACGCCCGCATCGGTGCGCCCGGCGCATACGGCCATGATGGGATGGCCGGCCACGAAACCCACCGCGCTTTCCACGGCGGCCTGCACCGACACCGAGTGGGTCTGCGCCTGCCAGCCCGCGAAATCGGTGCCGTCGTATTCGAGCACGGCGGCGACGCGGCGCGAGCCTTGGTGTCCCGACACCCCCGCGCTCCGCGCCATGGAATCGCTTCCTGCGGACGGCATCTGCTCACTCTCCCCGCCAACGCCGCTCACGCGATACTCCGGCAGACTCTTCCTAGCCGGGCAACGACTCGATCAGCCGGGAGGCTTCCTGTTGCTGACTCGCGGACCCTTCCTGGACGACTTCCTCGAGGATGCTGCGCGCGCCCTCCGGATCGCCCATGTCCATGTAGGCACGTGCCAGATCGAGCTTGGTGCCGACCTCACTCATCGTCACCGGTTCGAATTCCGCCGACGTCATGTCGATCGTGCGCAGCCGGTTGGTCTGCGCGGAGAGATCCTCGGCGGCCGGCAGGTCGGACCCCGTATGGCCTTCGTTCACGTTCAGATCGACCTGCTTGTGGCGGCCCGTGGCCTCGAACACCTCGCTGGAGAAAACCTCCTCCGACGGCCGCGACTGATCGACGCTGTCGCCGCTGCCCAACGCGGAGGCCAGATCGTCCAGATCGAGATCGATGCTATCGGAGTAGATGCCCTTGAGCTTCGACGTCGAGTCGAGGTCGGTCTTCTCAGGATCGTAGGCGTCGAACTCTTCCGCAGGTTCTTGCGTGGCGCCGACGTGCGGCCCCGGGCCCGGCACCGCCCCCGGCATCATCACCGTGGGCGCGGCGTCCGGCCCGAGAAGAATGGTCTTCTCGGCCTGCGCATCGCGCGGCGCGGAGGGCGGCTCGAAATCGGTCAGGAAGGACGCCTCCAGCTCCCGCTCGAGGTCCGTCATGTCGAACTCGTGGGGCTTTTTTTCGGCGTCCTGCATCATGCGGCGCGAGCGCTCGTCGAGGCCCGCCACCAGCGTGGGGGCGTCCGCAGGATGTCCCGACCCTTCCGGCGGCGCGAGCGCGGGATGTCCGGTCTGCTCGAGCTGGTCGAGCTGGTCGAGATCCAAGCCCAGATCCTCGATGGAGACTTCCGCGGTCTGCTCCACCGGTGGCAATTTCGAGGCGGGGCGACCGTAGGGTGATGCGGTATTGCGCAACGCCGGCGATTCGGTGGTGGGCGCGTCGGCGAAGTCCATCAACTCCGACTCGACGGTGGGCTCGTCGCGCATCGGCATCTCGCGGGTGGGCGACTCGCGCGTGGGGGACTGGTCTGCGCCGCGCTCCGGCGCATCCAGCATGAAATCCAGATCTGCCGGCGCGGGACGCCGCACCGACCCGCCGGTGGCGGCCGTGGAATCGCTCTCCGCGACGACGCCCTTGTCGTGCTCCCATTCCCCTTCGGCATCGCCGAAGAGATCGATGTCGACGTGGTTCTCGCCGCCCTCGAGATTCAGATCCACGGCCGCCCCGGCGCCGCGCCCGGTGGCCGCCCCGGCGGCGAACATCGGCTCGTCGGGGCAGATCTGGCGGCCCATGATGAGAATCTTTTCCCATTCGCCGGCCGGTGCCCGGTCGCGAGTGGATTCGAGGGCTTTCGCCGTCTGCAGGAACGCGTCCTTGTTGCCCCAGACGAAGTAGATCTCGAGCAGCTTGAGGCGTAGATCGCGACGCTCAGGTTCGCGCTCGATGGCGATGCGCACCAGGTCCGCCGCCTGATCGTACAGACCGTACGCCATGTGGAAGTCGGCCTCGGCGAGCGGATCTCCCTGATCCAGATTGACCGCGCTCTCGCTCGACAGCGTGTCCTCGCTCAGCGGGGCCGCGTCCGCCTGGTCGGGGCGGGCCGATTCGACGACGAAGTCCGGCGCCACGTGCGGTCCCGATTCCTCGACCACGAAGGCCTCGCTGTCCCGGCGCATGGCGCTGAACTTGGAGGTGGGGTCGATCGAGTCGGCGACCTCGGTGTCCTCGAGCGGCCGGTTCAACTCCACCTGGCCCTCGCCGCGCCGCCGGCGCATGGCGGCGAGCCCTAAGGCGGCGAGGATGAGCAAGAGGAGCGCCACCGGCACCCACCAGTTCTGCGCCGCCCAGTCGAGCCAAGAGTCCGTTTCGGCAGGCGCCGCGGGGGCTTTTTTCACCCCGGCCGCGGCGGCCGGCGGTGGTGGCGGGGCGGCTGGCGCGGCAGCGGCCGGCGCCGTCGCAACGGCCGGGGGCACGGCCGCCGGAGTCGCAGCGGCGGGTGGCGTTGCGACCGGCGTCGGCGCCGGCGGATTGGCGGGCGGCACCGCCGCGCCGGACGCCGCGGCGAGAGCCGGCGCCGCCACGCCCAATTTGCGCTGCAACGAACTCAGCTCGTTGCTGCGGATGTCGATGAGGCGTTTCGACTCGGCGAGCTGCGCCTCGAGGTCCTTGACGCGATCCTTGAGCGCACGGGTCTCGGTACCGCTCGAATCGCCGCCGTCCGCGCCGGCACCGACGCCGCTCGGACTGCCGCCACCGCCGGTGGGCATCACCAGCCGCAGATGTCCCGCGGCGGCGGCGGACGGGGCCGCCGCGCCGGTGACGCCGTGCCAGGCACTCATCTGCCGACGGACTTCGGCGGCGGCCTCCTGTTGATTGAGGGCGGCGATCTGATCGGCGTTCGGCACGCGAAGGATCGCGCCCCGACGTAAAACGTTGATGTTGCCGCCGAAGGCCTCGGGGCTGCCGCGGTACATCGCGATCATGGTGCGATCGGCATCGGCGGACGAGCCGCCCTGCACGCGTGCGGCGATTCTCGCCAGCGTATCGCCGTCCGCGACCCGGTAGGTCGCGCCCGCCGCGGCAGGCTCGCGTACCGCACGCGGGGAGTCGCCGCGGCGCGCGGTCGACGCCTCCGCAGGCGCACCGGGCGCGGCCGGCGGGACGGCGCGCTCCGCGCCGGCGGCGGGCGCGGACGACGCGGCGGCTACCACCGGCGCGGCGTTGCCGGCGCTGGAGCACGTGCTCGACGGCGAGCGGGTCGAGGCCTTCGCCGGGGGCTGCAAGCGTGGCGGC
>CAZZYJ010000202.1:0-6091 GCA_964658215.1 uncultured Steroidobacteraceae bacterium
GGCGGCCTTCGCCGAAACCGGCGCCGTGGCGGTGGACATGGAAAGCCTCGCGGTCGCCCGGCTCGCGGCCGAGCGGGCGGTGCCTTTCCTGGCCGTGCGGGTGATCGTCGACACGGCCGTCGATCTGCTGCCCGCCGCGGTGATGGTGGCGGGCGACGCCGGCCGCATCCACCTCGGCAGGTTGCTCCGCGAGCTGCTGCGCGCGCCGGGACAGCTCGGCTCGCTGCTGCGTCTGGCGCGCCGCTATCGCGCGGCGCAGCGCTCGCTGGCCGCCGTGGCGCGCTCTGGCGCTCTGGCGCTCGCACCGGAGGCCCGGGCGGCGTCCGGCGTGCCGGCGCGGGCGAAGACGGTCGGCTCGTCGTGAAGGCGCTGGTGACGGGTGCGACGGGTTTCGTGGGCGCGGCGGTGGCCCGCGCCCTTCTGCAGGAGGGATGGGACGTCCGCGCGCTGGCGCGCCGCGAGTCGGACCGGACCAACCTGGAGTCTCTGCGCGTGGAGATCGCGGAGGGCGATTTGACCGAGGCGGCTACGCTCGATCCGGCCCTGGAGGGCTGCGCAGCGCTCTTCCACGTGGCGGCGGATTACCGCCTGGGGGCGCCCAAGCCGGACGAACTCTACCGAACCAATGTGGAAGGGACGCGGCATCTGCTGGCCGCGGCGCGGCGTCTGCGGATCGGCAAGATCGTCTACACCAGCAGCGTGGCCACCATGGGCATCCCCGCCGATGGATCGCCCGGCGATGAAAGCACCCCGGTGGCGCTCGCCGCCATGATCGGGCATTACAAACGCTCCAAGTTTCTGGCCGAAGAGGTGGCGCTGCAGGCGGCGCGCGAGGGCGCGCCGGTGGTGATCGTCAACCCCTCGACCCCGGTGGGCCCGGGGGACGTCAAACCGACGCCCACGGGCCAGGTGGTGTTGGATGCGGCGGCCGGGCGCCTGCCGGCCTACGTCGACACCGGCCTCAACATCGTCCACGTGGACGACGTCGCGGCCGGTCATCTGCTCGCATACCACCGCGGCGAGGTGGGGCAGCGCTACATCCTGGGCGGCGAGGACATGACGCTGCAGCAGATACTGGCGTACATCGCGCAGCACGTCGGCCGCAGGCCGCCGCGGGTACGGCTGCCGTACGGAGTCGTGCTGCCCATGGCCTACGTCGCCGACGCCGTGGCCAGATTGACCGGCCGCAGCGGGCGGATCACGCTCGAGGGCGTGCGCATGTCGCGCAAGCTCATGTTCTTCTCGAGCGCCAAGGCGGTGCGCGACCTCGGCTACCGGTGGCGCCCGCCGCTGCAGGCCTTCGACGACGCGATCGACTGGTTCCGCGCGAGGCGCGTGCTCGCCTAAATCCGCGACGGCATCAGGCGATGCACGATTTTGGCCAGGGTGGGAACGAGTGTCGGCCGGCGCAGGCGCTGGTCGTAGCGCGACAGGCGCCGGTCGTTTTCTTGCAGGCACAGCGCGAGCACCTTGTGCAGCGTGACCGAATCACCGAGTTCGCGGTGCGCACTCAGGGTGAAGTTCTCCTCGCCCCCGCCCGTCCCCTTGCCCAGCGTGCGCGCCGTCTCGATGCGGCTGAAGACGTGTTTGAGGATGATGACTGCGCAGCGCAGGCGGAAGGCGATGCGCCCGAGGAAGCCGAGTTGTGATCGGCGATAATCGACCCAGTTGACGAAAAATAAAATATGCCGTGCCTCCTCCTGGATGACGGGCTCGAACGTGGTGACGAGTTCGGGCGTGAAGAACCCCGACTCCCGCGCCAGCGCGAAGAGGCCGAACGCAAAAAACGAATCGAAACATTCGCCGAACCCGGCGATGAGGAATTCATTCTCCAGCGATTGCGATTCGACGCGGGGCGGCGTCTCGACCGCGATCCGGTAATGGGAGGTCAAGGCGACCAGCAAGCGTGCGTGACGCCGTTCCTCGAACCCCTGCATCTCGATCGCCCTGCGCAGCCCGGGATCGAGCTCGAGTGCGGCGGCCGCCGAGACCGTGTTCGAGGTCACGCTTTCCGTGGTCACCGCCTCCTGCCAGAAAGGCAGCGCCGCCAGACGCGCGCGCTCCTCCTCCGGCAGCTGCGGCCACTGCATCGTCTCCGGTTCGTAGTCCACGTGGGTGTCCAGAAAGAACCGCGCGAGGATCTCGCGGTGCTCCTGCGAGCCGATGTCGATGGTCGATGCGTCTGCGTACATGCTCAAATCCTCTTAACTGGCGCTCAAGTTTCAGGAGAAGCTATCATCTTCACATGCCGCCCCGAACGAGCGCCTTGCGAACGAAGCGTGTGATTGACAATGGATGACACTGTGGAATGCGGTCCCGCCGTCAGCCGGCGGGACACCGAAGCGGATACCCTGATACTGGTGGACGGCGCGGACCGGCAGGTCGGCGAGCTCGGCAAGTCGCTGTGCCACGACGGGCACGGCATTCTGCACCGGGCCTTTTCACTGCTGATCTTCAACGCCGGGGGCGAACTTCTGATACAGCAGCGTGCGCCCACGAAGCGCCTGTGGCCCCTGTACTGGTCGAACAGCTGCTGCAGCCACCCGCGCAACGGCGAATCCATGGAACATGCCACTCGACGCCGCCTCGCCGAGGAGCTCGGCATCACCTGTCCTCTGCTTTTCGTGTTCAAATTTCAATACCAGGCTCAATTCGACGCGACGGGGGCGGAGCACGAGGTGTGTTCGGTGTACATCGGACGCAGCGAAGACGCCGTCACGGTCGATCAGCGCGAAATTCTAACGTATCGATGGATCAGTCCGCAGGCACTCCAGGCCGAGTTGACACTGCATGGCGGGTCCAAGTTCACTCCCTGGTTCATGCTGGAGTGGACGCGCATCTGGCGGGACCATCGGTCGGCCGTTCTCGGGCTGGGGCCGCAAATTTGAGTTCCCCGCCGGCCGTCCCGCGGTAAGATACGCCATGGCCATACCATTGTTGCAGATGTATCGAGTCGCCCGCTACCTGGCGGGCCGTAAGTTGCGGGGCGACAAGCGCTACCCGCTCGTCCTCATGCTCGAGCCGTTGTTCATGTGCAACTTGGCGTGCTCGGGATGCGGCAAGATCGATTACCCCAAGGACATCCTGCAGAAGCGGGTGAGCGTCGAGGACGCCCTGCACGCCGTGGACGAATGCGGTGCGCCCATCGTGTCCATTCCGGGCGGAGAGCCGTTGATCCACAAGGAAATGCCGCAAATCGTCGCGGGTATCGTCGCACGCAAGAAATTCGTCTATCTGTGCACGAATGCCATCCTGCTGGCCAAGCACATCGACCAGTACACGCCCTCGCCCTATCTCACCTTCTCCATCCATCTGGACGGCAACCGTCAGCGGCACGACGAATCCGTGTGCCAGGAGGGTGTCTTCGACAAGGCGGTGGCCGCCATCGCGCTGGCGCGCTCCAAGGGTTTTCGGGTCACCGTGAACTGCACCTTGTTCAGCGGCGAAGATCCGCAGGACGTCGCCGAGTTTTTCGACACGGCGATGGGACTCGGGATCGAGGGCATCACGGTGTCGCCGGGTTACAGCTATCACCACGCGCCCCGTCAGGACGTGTTCCTGGGACGCACCGCCAGCAAGGAATTGTTCCGCGGAATATTCAGCCGGCGCAAGAACCGTCCCACCGGCATCCCCTGGTCGTTCAACCACTCGGGTCTGTTCCTCGATTTCCTGGCGGGCAATCAGACCTATCAGTGCACGCCGTGGAGCAATCCCACGTACAACGTGTTCGGCTGGCAGAGGCCCTGCTACTTGCTGTCCGACGAGGGTTATGCACCCACCTACAAGTCGCTGATCGAAGACACGGAGTGGGAGAAATACGGCGTCGGCAAGAACCCTCGTTGCGACAACTGCATGGCGCATTGTGGGTTCGAGGGCACCGCCGTGAACGACGCCTTCAGTCATCCGCTCAAGGCGATGCTGGCCTCGTTGCGCGGTCCCCGCGTTTCCGGCCCGCTCGCCCCCGAACTCCCCATCGTCTACGGCGAGAGCGCGCGTTACAGCCCGGCGGTCGCGACCGTCGCGGTGGCGGACGTGCCGCGCACCCGTCAGCGTGCCGAGGACGCGGTGGAAACGCGCTGAAGCCGCGGCCGCTGACGGAGAACGCTCCCGATGAATTCAGTCGACCGCATGACGGCCGCGCCTGACCCGGGGGGCGCGGTCTCCTTCGGCGCCCACCTCGAGGCATGGCGCGTGCGGATGGAGGCGGCCCTCGATGCCCGCCTGCCGCCGGCGGATGCGGCACCGACACGCCTGCACGCGGCCATGCGCTACAGCGTGCTCGGCGGCGGCAAGCGCATCCGCCCGGCGCTGTTGTTCGCCACGGCCCGCACGCTCGGCCTCCACGAGGACCAGGTGGAAGCGGCGGCCTGCGCCGTCGAGCTCATCCACGTGTATTCGTTGGTGCACGACGATCTGCCCGCCATGGACGACGACGACCTGCGGCGTGGGCGCCCCACCTGCCACAAGGCCTTCGACGAAGCCACGGCCATCCTGGTCGGTGATGCGCTGCAGCCGCTGGCGTTTCAGTTGCTGGTCCGGGATCCGGCGCTGCCGGCTGCCGCCGCGATACGCCTGCGATTGGTCGACCTGTTGACGGAAGCCAGCGGCACGTTCGGCATGGCGGGCGGACAGGCCATCGACCTGGCGGCGCAGGGCATGCAACTCGAGATCGCCGAGGTCGAGGACATGCACGCGCGCAAGACGGGCGCCATCATCCGGGCGAGCGTGCTGATGGCGGCGGCGTGCGTGCCCGATTTGGAAGCCCCGCGCTACGCCGCGCTCAACGAGTTCGCGACCGCCATCGGCCTCGCCTTCCAGATCCAGGACGATCTGCTCGACCTGCTGGGCGACGTATCCACCCTGGGCAAGGCGACGGGCGCCGATCGCGAGCGGCACAAGCCCACCCATCCCTCCATCATCGGGATCGAGGCGTCGCAGCAACGGGTTGCGCTGCTGCATCAACAGGCGCTCGACGTGCTGCTTCCGTTCGGTGCGCAGGCCGAGCCGCTGCGGGCGCTGGCCGACTGGTTGCTGGCTCGTCATTATTGAACCCCTACGCGCTCCCGCCCCGCGGCCTCAGGCCCCCCCGCCCCGCGTCGGCGTCGGGGAGGCCGGCCGGTTGCGCGAGATCGATTGCCGCAACGCCGCTGCCGTTTCTTGCTATGGTCCTCGAAACAATCGTGCCGTCCGGCTGAATCCGCACGCGCACCCGAGCCGAATAGTTCTACAAGGCAACTCATGAGTTCCTCCGTACTCCAACGCATAGCCAGTGGCGACGCCGCCGCCGTGCGCGAGTGCATCGAGCAGTACGGTGCGCTCGTGTGGAGTCTGGCCCGTCGGTTGTCGCGTACACCGTCGGATGCCGAGGACGCGACGCAGGAAATATTCTTGGACATCTGGCGCAGCGCAGGCCGTTTCGATGCATCGCAGGGCTCCGACAAGGTGTTCATCGCGATGATCGCGCGGCGTCGTCTGATCGACCGGCTGCGCAAGACCACCAGCGAGCCGCCGATGGATCCGGTCGAAGTGCTCGAGTCGGTGGCGTGGTCGGACCCCGGCATGGCCGCCGAGATCTCGGTCGAGGCCGGACAGGCGTCCCGCGCGCTGGCGGAACTGCGACCCGAACAACGTCAGGTGCTGGAGCTCAGTTTGCTGCATGGTTTGAGTCAATCCGAGATCGCCGCCCGGCTGGACATCCCGTTGGGCACGGTCAAATCGTTCATGCGACGCGGTTTGATCCGCGTCCGTGAATTCATGAACATTGCGGAAGAAGGCGTTTCCGCGAGAGTCTGATGTCCGATACGAGCACCCAACGCCCGCCTGACGAGGTTACGGTCGATCTGCTCATCAAGCAGATCACCGAAGGCCTGTCCGCGGCCGAACTGCGCGAACTCGACGCCTTGGACCAGCCGACCGTCGCGGCCCAGCGGCACGACTTCGAGCGCGCGGCGGCGGCGCTCACCCTGGCGGGGATGGGTGCGCACTCCCTGCCGGCGGAGCTCGGCCGGCGGCTGGAGCAGCAGGCGGCCGCGGTGTTCGGCGCCCACGCGGTGTCCCCGGTCGTGCCCGCCGTGCCGATCGTGCCTGCCGT
>CAZZYJ010000203.1:0-6079 GCA_964658215.1 uncultured Steroidobacteraceae bacterium
TCACGATGAACAGGGCGACCAACAGAACGGCAGGCACTTTCACCATGGGACACTCCGGCGGCTCGATACGAGTGGGACTCCGTGACAGGCATGGAGTTCGACGGATTTTAACAGACCGCCGCGTCACCCGGCGGCATCGACCGCTCAGCCGCGCGGGTGATGCGTGCCGTGCAGTTCCTTCAAGCGTTCCCGCGCGACGTGGGTGTAGATCTGGGTCGTCGACAGGTCGCTGTGCCCGAGCAGCATCTGCACCACGCGCAGATCCGCGCCGTGGTTCAGCAGATGCGTGGCGAAGGCGTGACGCAGGGTGTGCGGCGAGAGTTCCTTCTCGATGCCCGCCTTCTTCGAATATCGCTTGATGATGTGCCAGAACGCCTGACGCGTCATGCGATCGCCGCGGCGCGTGGGGAACAGGTACTCGGTCTGCCGCTCCAGCAAGATTTCGACGCGTGGCCCCTGCAGGAACTGTTGCACCCACTTGACCGCTTCGTCGCCGAGCGGAATCAGGCGCTCGCGGTTGCCCTTGCCCACCACCCGGATCACGCCTTGATTGAGATTGACCTGGCTGTGCTTGAGGCTCACGAGCTCGGAGACCCGCAGGCCGGTGGCGTACAGCACTTCGAGCATGGTGCGGTCGCGATGACCCAGCGGGTCGGTCACCGTGGGCGCTTCGAGCAGGGAATCCACCTCCGCCTCGGTCAGCGACTTCGGCAGCGAGCGGCCGATCTTCGGCATCGCGATCTGCGCGGTCGGATCCGCCGCGATGATGCCCTCGCGCATCATGAATCTGAAAAACCGCCGGAAGCTCGACAACTGCCGGGCGGTGGACCGCGGCCGCGAACCACCCTCCACACGACCGGCGATGAAACCGAGCAGTTCGATGCGCGTCGCCTTGAGCAGCGCGCTGTCGCGTTCTTCCAGCCAGCGGGCCAGGGCGGTAAGATCGGCCCGGTAGGCCGCCAAGGTGTTCGCGGACAAACCGCGCTCCATCCATACCGCGTCGAGAAAACGTTGCAGAGCGGGATCCGGGGCTTCGCGCACGGCAGGTTCCGCTGCGCCCGAGGTGCGTGTATAACCCGTCCGTTTCAAAGCAGTCGCCATATTTTCCCGCGTTGGTTATCGCACGAAGCAGTGCCGTACGCGTCGAGTGGGAACAGTATGCGAGCGGTGGCCGAGGGTCGGCGTGACCCGACTCACAGTACCCGTAACTATTAACATAAGGAGAACCAGATCACAGATGCGGCCAAAATAAGTGTCGCGCAGAGGCTCTACACAGTGTATTGCGGCGTGCTCTTCGTGACTCTTGGCATCTGCGCGTTGCTGGGCAATCTGTGCGTACCCGGCCTGCGCCGCCGCCGCCGCGTGGCGGGATTTTTCGCCCGTGTGTTCCTGCGTGGCGCCGGCATCGCCGTGCACGTACGCGGGCTCGACCGCCTGCCGCAGGTGCCGTGCGTGGTGGTGGCGAACCATGCAAGTTATCTCGACGGCGTGGTTGCGGCGGGCGTGCTGCCTCCCGACTTCGCCTTCGTCATCAAGCGGGAAATGGGGCGGGTGCCGCTGGCCGGCATGCTGCTGCGGCGTCTCGGCTCGGAATTCGTCGAACGTTTCGACCGCCACAAGGGCGCCGCCGATACCCGCCGCGTGCTGCGCGTCGCCGGCAGCGGCCAGTCCCTGGTGTTCTTTCCGGAGGGCACCTTCGGCGAAACGCGGCAGATCGGCAAATTTTTGGGCGGTGCGTTCGCCGTCGCGCTGCGCGCCGGCATGCCGGTGGTGGCCGTGGCCATTCACGGCACCCGCGAGGTCATGCCGGCGGGGCGCCTGCGTTTCAACCGCCGTCCCATCACCTTCGACATCCTCGCCGCCATGGAACCCACCGGGGCGCGGCAGCACAGCCGGGAAATCATCGCGCGCGCCCTCGGTGAGCCGTTGGCGCCTTGACCTTTGTCGGCGCGGCTATACTTATCACCCTGTCGGCCCCTTCCACGGATACCCATTATGCATTCCGATCCCGTCGTCATTCTGTCCGCCCGCCGCACGCCGGTCGGTGCCTTTCAAGGCGTCTTTGCCAACGTCACCGCCCCGCAGCTGGGCGCCGTGGCCATCAAGGCGGCCGTAGACGCCTCCGGTGTCGCGCCCGAGGGGATCGACGAAGTCATCATGGGCTGCGTATTGTCGGCCGGGCTCGGCCAGGCGCCGGCGCGGCAGGCGGCGTTGGGCGCAGGGGTGCCCGCGGGTGTGCCCACCACCACGGTGAACAAGATGTGCGGCTCGGCCATGCGCGCCGTGATGCTGGCGGCCGACCAGCTGCTGGCAGGTTCGGCGCACGTCGTCGTCGCCGGCGGCCTCGAGTCCATGACCAATGCCCCGTATCTGTTGCCGAAGGCCCGCGCCGGCTACCGCATGGGCCATCAGGAAGTCATCGACCACATGTTCTACGACGGGCTGCAGAGCCCCTGGGATGGCCAGCTCATGGGCTGTTTCGCGGAAGCGACGGCCGGGCGCTACGAGTTCAGCCGCGAAGCCCAGGATAACTTCGCCAGGGAGTCCGTGCGCCGCGCCCAGGCTGCCATCGCGGCCGGCGCCTTCGCGGCCGAGATCGCCCCGGTCACCGCCAAGAACCGCAAGGGCGAGACGCGGGTCGAGACCGACGAGACTCCCTCGACGCTGGAGCCGGCGAAAATTGCCTCGCTCAAGCCCGCCTTCAGAAAGGACGGTACCGTGACCGCGGCGAGTTCCGCGAGCATCTCCGACGGCGCCGCCGCGGTGGTCCTGTGCCGCGAGTCGTTCGCCGCGGCCCAGGGCTACCACCCGGTCGCCCGGATACTCGGCTATACCAGTTTTTCGCGCGAGCCCGAATGGTTCACCCTGGCGCCGGTGGGGGCCATCAAGAAACTGCTGCAGCAGTTGGACTGGCAGGCCGCGGACGTCGACCTGTACGAGGTCAACGAGGCATTCGCCGTCGTCGCCATGGCCGCCATCAAGGATCTGGGACTGGACCCGGAGAAGGTCAACGTGAACGGCGGTGCCTGTGCGCTGGGGCATCCCATCGGCGCGACCGGCGCGCGCATCCTCACCACGCTCATCCACGCCCTTGCGGCGCGCGGCAAGAAGCGCGGCATCGCCGCCCTGTGCATCGGCGGCGGAGAGGCGACGGCGATCGCAATCGAGTTGACGTGAGCGGCGCGTCGAAGGCGGGTGCGACGGCTGCCGGTGCGTCTGCGGGTGCGACGGCTGCGGATGCGCCGGCCGCCGACGCGGGGCCGCCCTGCGCAGCGGTGCTGACGCGCATCACGGGCGGCGTGGCGCACCTCACGCTCAACCGCCCCGCAAAGCGCAATGCGCTGAACCGCGCCACCATCGCCGGGCTGACCGCCGCGCTCGATGCATGCGCCCGTGACCCGGCGGTGCGGGTGGTGCAGATCACCGGCGCAGGAGCGGTTTTTTGCGCCGGCGCCGACCTCGCCGACATGCGCGACCAGGCCGCGGCCGGCGAGCAGGAGAATCGCGCGGACGCGCGGGAGCTGGCCGAGCTGCTGCTCGTCCTCGACGCGCTGCCCAAGCCCACCCTCGCCCGCGTCAACGGTGACGGCTACGGCGGGGCGCTCGGCCTGCTGGCGGCCTGCGATATCGTGGTGGCGGCGGCCCACGCCCGGTTCGCGTTCACGGAGGTCCGTCTCGGCCTGATGCCGGCGGTGATCTCGCCTTTCGTGCTCGCGAAGATCGGCGAGAGCGCGGCACGACGCTATTTCCTCTCCGCCGAAACCTTGGGAACCGCCGATTTGAAGGAGCTGCGGCTGGTTCATGAAATTACCGACGCCGCCGGGCTCGATGCGGCCTGCGCGCGCATCGTCGATGCACTTCTACTGGGCGCCCCGGGCGCCCAGGCCCAGGCGAAGCGGCTGATCCGCGACGTCTCTGCCCACCCCCCGGCGGCGCGGCCCGCACTGGCCGACGAACTGGCACAACGGCTCGCGCAGCTGCGCGTGCAGGCCGAGGCGCAGGAAGGATTTGCCGCGTTTTTCGCCAGGCGGTCCCCCGCATGGCGCCTTCACTGACGCGCCGCCGCCCTGCGATCCCAGGCGCCGGGTGGCGCCTCCCCATGGTGCGGGGGTTTGTGATTTACTACGCCGCCGTTTTGCGGCGGACAGATCCAGACCAGGTGCCAATTCGATGAGCGAAAGCCGAGACGTGATGGAGTATGACGCAGCCATCGTGGGTGCGGGTCCTGCGGGGCTCGCCTGCGCGATCAGGCTGAAACAGCTCGAGCCGAATTTGAACATCTGCGTGCTCGAGAAGGCGGCGAGCCTCGGCGCGCATTCCCTGTCCGGTGCGGTGATGGAGCCGGGTCCTCTCGACGAACTGCTGCCGCAGTGGCGCGCGCAGGCGCCGGCCGTTTGCGTACCCGCCGCCCGCGACGAATTTCTGTTCATGACCCGCCGCAAGCGCTACAAGCTGCCCACGCCGCCGCAGATGGCGAACCACGGCAACTTCATCATTTCGCTGAGCCAGCTCATTCCCATCCTGGGCGCCGAGGCCGAAAGGCTCGGCGTGGACGTCTTCCCGGGTTTTGCCGCCGCCGCAGCGCTGTTCGATGCGGACGGCGCGGTGCAGGGGGTGCGCATCGGCGACATGGGTGTCGGGAAGAACGGCGAGCCGGGTCCGAACTTCGCGCCGGGACCCGACATCCACGCCCCGATCACGTTCTTCTGCGAAGGCTGCCGCGGCAGCACGTCGAAGCAGTTGATCAAGCGCTTCAAGCTCGACGAAGGCAAGTCGCCGCAGACCTACGGACTGGGGTTCAAGGAGTTGTGGCAGCTTCCGCCCGGCCGCACCGAACCCGGCCTCATCCAGCACACGCTCGGCTGGCCGCTCGATTCACATACCTACGGCGGCAGTTTTCTCTACCACCTCGACCATGACCGCGTGTACGTGGGTTTCGTGATCGGGCTCGACTACGAAGACCCGCGCTTCAAGCCTTTCGAGGCTTTCCAGCAATGGAAGAATCATCCGCACGTCAAGGCGCTGCTGCAGGGCGGCGAGATCCTCGCCGGCGGAGCACGCACCGTGATCGAGGGCGGCTACCAGTCCATGCCGACGCTGGAGATGCCCGGCGCCCTGTTGGTCGGCGATGCCGGCGGCACCCTCAACACACCCAAGATCAAGGGCATCCACCAGGCCATTCGTTCCGGGATGCTGGCCGCCACGCACTACGTGGAAACCCGTGCCAGCACGGGCTTCGACAAGCGCTGGCGGGCTTCGGCCGGCGGCCGCGAACTGTACAAGGTGCGCAACATCCGCCCGGGATTCACGCGCGGTATGTGGTTCGGACTCGCCAACGCGGCTCTGGAAACCGCGAGCTTCGGTCGGCTGCCGTGGACCCTGGCCAACCATGCCGACGACAAGGCCCTGCGGCATCTCGACGACTACACCTCCCCGGACCGCGACTGGGGCGAGCGCGAACTGCCGCCGCGCGATCGCCTGGCGTCGGTGTTCTTCGCCGCCACCACCCACGACGAAAATCAACCCGTGCATCTGCACGTCGCCGACCCGGCGCTGTGCGCGACGCGGTGCGCGACGGAGTTCGGCAATCCCTGCACGAATTTCTGTCCCGCCAACGTGTATGAAATGATTCCCGACGGGGCGGGAACCCACAAGCTGCAGATCAACGCGTCCAACTGCGTGCATTGCAAGGCCTGTGACATCAAGGAGCCGTATACCGACCAGATCACCTGGGTGGTTCCCGAGGGTGGCTCCGGTCCCAACTACCAAAGCTTGTAGCGTCCGGCGGGAACGGCCGTTGCACGACGCGGGTTCGGTGACCGCTAGGCTGCGCGAGGAAGTCCGCGCTGCGCGGCTGCAGGCCGACCCCGCGCAGCTGCAGGCGGCGGCCCGCCTGGACGAACTGCGCCGGCAGCTTGCCCGTCCGGCGCGATGGTTCGGATTCGCACGGCCGCGCGTCGCCGCGCAGGGCGTGTATCTGTGGGGCGGCGTGGGTCGCGGGAAAACCCTGCTGATGGATCTCTTTTTCGCGTCGCTGCCCGCCGCCCTGGCCGAGCGCGACCACTTTTATCACTTCATG
>CAZZYJ010000204.1:0-409 GCA_964658215.1 uncultured Steroidobacteraceae bacterium
CGCCGTCGCCCCCGAGGCCGGGCTGATGCGCGAGCGGGTGCGCGTGGAATGCGCGTGGCTGCTGGCGTTGGGCGCCGCGCCCGCGCCGGGCGCGCACGGCGTTGAGGCGCACGGCGCCGGGGCAAACGGCGTGGGGGCACCCGGCGCGCCCGCGCCCGCCCTCGCCGCGCTGCCCGACGCGGCGCGCAGCTGGCTGCAGTCGCTCAGCGCAGATCCCGCCGCGGCGGACATCGGCGCCATCAAGGCCATCGAGGCGCGTACGAATCACGACGTGAAGGCGGTCGAGGTGTGGCTGCGCACCCGCCTCGAGGCGCTCGGCGCCACCCCGGCCCAGCTGGAATGGATCCACTTCGGCTGCACCTCGGAGGACATCAACAACCTGGCCTATGCATTGATGTTGAAAAATGCC
>CAZZYJ010000204.1:419-3071 GCA_964658215.1 uncultured Steroidobacteraceae bacterium
GAACGCACGTACGACGGTGCTCCTGCCCCTGCTCGAATCCGTGGGCACGCTGTTGGACCGCCTGAGCGGCGAGCACGCCGCCGTCGGCATGCTGGCGCGCACGCATGGCCAGACCGCCACGCCGACCACCGTGGGCAAGGAGCTCGCGAACGTCGCGGTGCGGTTGCGCCGGCAGCGCGCAGGCTTCGCCCGCGTCGCCATCCTCGGCAAGATGAACGGGGCGGTGGGGAACTTCAACGCCCACGTGGCGGCGCTGCCGCAGGTGGACTGGCCGGCCTTCAGTGCCGCCTTCGTGGGGTCGCTCGGGCTCGAGCCCAACGCCTACACCACGCAGATCGAACCGCACGACTGGATCGCCGAGTACTGCCACGCCCTGATGCGCATCGACACGGTGCTGCTCGACTTCTCGCGGGACATGTGGAGCTACATCTCGCTCGGCTATTTCACCCAGCGGGTGATCGCGGGCGAGGTCGGCTCGTCGACCATGCCGCACAAGGTCAATCCCATCGATTTCGAGAATGCGGAGGGTAATTTCGGCATCGCCAATGCGCTGCTCGGCTTTTTTGCCGACAAATTACCGGTGTCGCGGCTGCAACGCGACCTCACCGACTCGACGGTGCTGCGCAACCTCGGGGTGGCCTTCGGCCACGCCTCGCTGGCCCTGTCGTCGCTGCTGGCGGGCATGAAAAAGGTGGAGGTGGATTCGGCGCGGCTGGCGGCGGATCTCGACGGCGCGTGGGAGGTGCTGGGCGAGGCCGTGCAAACCGTGATGCGGGCGCACGGCCTGCCCGACGCCTACGAGCGTTTGAAGCGATTCACTCGCGGCCGTGCCATGGATGGGGCGTCGATGCGCGAGTTCATCGCCTCGCTCGAGCTTCCCGACGCCGAGAAACGGCGCCTGCTGGCCTTGTCGCCGGGCACCTACCTCGGGCTCGCCGCGCATCTCGCGCACGGCGCACCTGGAGAAACGTGACGTAGTAGACACGGGGGGCGAAGCCCGGCAGGTACCATCCCCTTGAATATCGGAGTCAACTCTGGAAGCAGAATTCCTCGTGACGAGGCTCGACTATGGTGGGTAATGCAGACGACCGGGCGAAGCCCGCAGTGGATGCGACCGAGGGGTCCAGCACCCGGAGGATTTTGAGCACCCTGCCCGAGGTGCGCGATGCCAGCCTCAAAGTCGCCAAGTCGGCGCAGCGCCTGCTGTCGATCTTCACGCAGGATCTGGAACCGCTGATCTACGGCGAGGATCCGTTTCTGGAGGCGATCAAGCGCCTGGTGCTGGCCCGCTCGTACGCGAAGGTGCGGGTGTTGCTGGCGGACCCGTCGCGGGCCATGGTCGACAACAACCGCTTCCTGGCGCTGGCCCGGCGGCTGACGAGCTGCATCGACCTGCGCGCCATGAGCCCGGACTACCCGGCGAGCGCCGGCGCCTTCATCATCGCCGACGACAAGGCGCTGGTCTATCGCTCGCAGGCGGACCAATGGGACGGCATTGCCGACATGAACGATCCCACGGTGGTTCGCCGCTATCTGAATTTCTTCGACGAGGTGTGGCAGACGGGCATGCAGGAGTCTCAGCTGCGCCAGATGTTGATGTGACCTTCGCGCGGGTTATCCCGCGCGCCGTGCTGCCGGCACCGGTATAATCGGTCCATGCTTCCGCCGCCCCCCGCCAGCGCCTCCGGCACCGTCATCGTCGGCATGTCAGGGGGGGTGGATTCGGCGGTCAGCGCCCTGCTCCTCAAGGAGGCCGGCTGGGACGTCCAGGGCCTGTACATGTCGAACTGGGACGACGACGACGCCTACTGCACGGCGGCCGCCGATTTCCAGGATGCCCGGGAGGCGTGCGACACCCTCGCCATTCCCCTGCACCGCGTCGATTTCGCGGCCCAGTACCGCGAGCGCGTGTTCGCCCATTTCCTGCACGCGTATGCGGCGGGGCGTACCCCGAACCCGGACGTGCTGTGCAACCGCGAGATCAAGTTCGGCGTGTGCCTCGATTACATGCAGCGCCTGGGCGGCGCGTGGATCGCCACCGGGCACTATGCGCGCCTGAGCCGGGACGCCGCCGGGACGCATCTCTTGAAGGCCGCGGACGGCGGCAAGGACCAGACGTACTTCCTGCACGCGGTGACGGGTGCTGCGTTCGACCGGACGCTGTTCCCGGTCGGCGCCCTGACGAAAACCGAGGTTCGCCGGCGGGCGCACGCGGCGGGCCTCAGGGTGTTCGACAAGCCCGACAGCACGGGCATCTGCTTCATCGGCGAACGTCCGTTCGCGGCGTTCCTGCGCCGTCACCTGAGCGTCGTTCCGGGACCGATCGAGGATGTCGCGGGCCGGGTGCTGGGCGAACATGACGGGCTCGCCCTCTTCACGTTGGGCCAGCGTGCGGGCCTCAAGATCGGCGGCCGTGCCGGCGCCGCCGCGGCGCCCTGGTACGTGGCGGACAAGGACCCCGGACGCAACGCCCTCATCGTCGTCCAGGACCCGGCTCACGAGCGGTTGCTGTCGGACCAGTTCGAGGTGGAGGATCTGCGCTGGGTGGGAACGCCGCCCGCCGCACCGGGACGCTTTCCCTGCGCGGTGAAGACGCGCTACCGGCAGCACGACCTGCCCTGCGAGGTGGAGGTTCTCGGGGCGGGCCGCGCG
>CAZZYJ010000204.1:3081-3596 GCA_964658215.1 uncultured Steroidobacteraceae bacterium
CCGACGGCCACCCGCGCGGTGACCCCGGGCCAATACGCCGTTTTCTACCGGGACGAGGAATGCCTGGGCGGCGGCGTGATCGCGGCGCGCGTCAACTCGCGCGCCGGACACGGGGTTGCGGTGCGCGAAAACGGGCCCGGCGCAGGACACGCCGCTGCGCGCGTCCCAATCGCCTATAATTCTTTCTTTTCAGTGGAGGGGTCATGACGGATAGTTTCAAGGCACGGACGACGCTCGAGGTAGGTGGACACCGGTACGACATGTTGAGCTTGAGCGCGCTCAAGTCGCAGAACGTCGATCGACTGCCCTTCTCCCTGAAGATCCTCCTGGAGAACCTGCTGCGCTTCGAGGATGGCGTGAACGTCACCCGCAGCGACATCGAGGCCATCCTCAAATGGGAGCCGACGGCGGCGCCGAGCTATGAGATCGCCTTCACCCCCGCGCGCGTCATCATGCAGGATTTCACGGGCGTTCCGTGCATCGTCGACCTCGCCACCATGCGTGAGGCCGTCTCG
>CAZZYJ010000204.1:3606-6063 GCA_964658215.1 uncultured Steroidobacteraceae bacterium
GTCAAATTGGGCGGTGACCCGCAGCGCGTCAACCCGCTGGCGCCCGCGGAGCTGGTCATCGACCACTCCGTGCAGGTGGACGAATACGGCGCCGCCGATTCGCTCAAACACAACAACGAGATCGAGTTCGCCCGCAACGGCGAGCGCTATGCGTTCCTGCGCTGGGGCCAGACCGCGTTCAGCAATTTCAAGGTGGTGCCGCCGAACACCGGCATCGTGCACCAGGTCAACATCGAGCGCCTGGCGCGGGTGGTCTTCGCCGACGACGCGGGCGGCGGGTCGCTGGCCTATCCCGACACCCTGGTCGGCACCGATTCGCACACCACCATGGTCAACGGCCTGGGCGTGCTCGGCTGGGGCGTGGGCGGCATCGAGGCCGAAGCGGCCATGCTGGGCCAGCCCGTCACCATGCTCATCCCGCAGGTGATCGGCTTCAAGCTCACCGGCAGCCTGCCGCCCGGCACCACCGCCACCGACCTCGTGCTGACGGTGACCGAGATCCTGCGCAAGAAGGGCGTCGTCGACAAGTTCGTCGAGTTCTTCGGCGACGGGCTCAAGGGCCTGCCGCTCGCGGACCGCGCCACCATCGCCAACATGTCGCCGGAATTCGGCTCGACGTGCGCCATTTTTCCCATCGACGAGGAAACCATCCGCTATCTGCAGCTCACGGGGCGTGCCCCCGAGCAGATCGCGTTGGTGGAGGCGTACGCCCGGGCGCAGGGTTTGTGGCGTGTCGATGGCGCACCCGCGGCCGACTACACGGATGTGGTGGGGCTGGATCTGTCCACCGTCGAGCCCTCGCTCGCGGGTCCGAAACGTCCGCAGGACCGGGTGCCGCTGCGCTCCGCGAAGACGGTGTATCAGGCTGCGGTCAGGAAAATGGCCGAGGAGCGCACGGCGAAAAATCCGGACGCGACCGGATCGGGAACGGCGACCCTCGGCGGCGAGAGCTTCGAGGTGAAGGACGGCGCCGTGCTGATCGCGGCCATCACCAGCTGCACCAATACGTCGAACCCGGCGGTACTGGTGGCGGCCGGCCTGCTCGCCCGCAACGCCCATGCGCTCGGCCTCAAGTCCAAGCCCTGGGTGAAGACGTCGCTCGCGCCCGGCTCGCGGGTGGTCACGGATTACCTGACCAAGGCCGGCCTGCTCACGGAACTCGAGGCACTCGGCTTCTATACCGTGGGCTACGGCTGTACCACCTGCATCGGCAACTCCGGTCCGCTCAAGAACGAGATCTCGGACGCCGTGAAGGTCGGCGACGCCATTGCCTGTTCGGTGTTGTCCGGCAACCGCAACTTCGAAGGCCGCGTACATCCGGAAATCAAGATGAACTTTCTGGCGTCGCCGCCGCTGGTGGTGGCCTATGCCCTCGCCGGCAGCCTGAACGTGGACATCACCACCGAGCCGTTGGGCGAGACGCCGGACGGCAAACCGGTGTATCTCCAGGACATCTGGCCGTGGCGGGCGCGGTGGACTCCGCCATGTTCACCAAGGGCTACGCCAACGTGTTCACGGGCGATGCCAACTGGAGCAGCATCAAGACCCCCGCCGGCAAGATCTACGCGTGGGACGGCAAATCGACCTACGTCAAGAATCCGCCCTACTTCGACGGCATGACCATGACGCCGGCGGCGGTGGCGGACATCGCCGGTGCACGCGTGCTCGCGATGCTGGGTGATTCCGTCACGACGGACCACATTTCGCCGGCCGGCAACATCTCGAAATCCAGTCCGGCGGCCAAGTACCTGGTGAGCCAGGGCGTGCAGGCAGTGGACTTCAACTCCTATGGCGCACGCCGCGGCAATCACGAGGTCATGATGCGCGGCACCTTCGCGAACATCCGGCTGCGCAATCTGCTGCTGCCCGGCACCGAGGGCGGCGTGACTCTGCACATCCCGAGCGGCGAGTCCATGTCCATCTTCGACGCCTCGGTCAAATACAAGGCGGCACACACCCCGCTGGTAATCCTCGCCGGCAAGGAGTACGGCACGGGAAGTTCGCGCGACTGGGCCGCCAAGGGCACCATGCTCCTGGGCGTCAAGGCCGTGATCGCCGAAAGCTTCGAACGCATCCATCGCTCGAACCTCATCGGCATGGGCGTGCTGCCGCTGCAGTTCACCCAGGGCGTCAATGCGGCGAGTCTGGGCCTCACCGGCCGGGAACGCTACGAAATCGTCGGGCTCAACGCGGGCGCGGCGAAGTTCGTCAAGGTCATCGCCACCGCCGATGAGGGCGCCACCGTCGAATTCGAGGCGCGTCTACGCATCGACACGCCCAAGGAACTCGATTACTACCAGCACGGGGGCATCCTGCAATACGTGTTGCGGCAGCTCGCCGCGACGGCGAAGGCGGCATAGCGCGCCGGGTGATCGACGAGGAATAGGGGGCTCACGGGAGCCCCCTTGTTCGTTCAGCGCTGCGGCGTGGCGGGCCCTCGCGCGCCGCGCCCTGGCG
>CAZZYJ010000205.1:0-6053 GCA_964658215.1 uncultured Steroidobacteraceae bacterium
CCGAACCCGAACCCTTGCTGCGTCAGGCCCAGCTCGCCGCCGAGGCCGCCCACAGCCGTGGCACGCGGGTACTGCTGTTCGACGACGCCTGCAGCGCCGAGGTGCTGGCGTCGTGGACCCTGGGCAACGCCTTCGCCCAGGCGCTCGACACGGGGGAGTTGTCCGTGTACTACCAACCCAAGATCAGCATGGCCACCGGCCGTCCGGTCGGCGTGGAAGCCCTGATGCGCTGGCTGCGCGACGGCAAACCGGTCGCCTCGCCCGACGTGTTCATTCCCCTCGCGGAAGAGGCGGGCTTGATCCATGCGACGACCTGGTACTCGCTGAGCAACGCGATCCGGGTGTCCGCCGAATGCGGCGCACTGCCGGTCGCGATCAACATCACCCCCGCGATGCTGCATCATCGCGAATTCATGCAGATGATCCGCACCGCCGTGACGATGTGGGACATCAAGGCCCCGCAGCTGACGCTGGAGGTGACCGAGGGCGCGCTGATCGCGGATTTCGAGCAGGCCACGGCCCGCCTCAAGGCGCTGCGCGACCTCGGCCTGCGCATCTCCATCGACGACTTCGGCACCGGCTACTCCTCGTTGAGCTATTTTAAGAAGATTCCCGCCGACGAGCTCAAGATCGACAAGTCGTTCGTGTTGAACATGGCCACCGACCTCGCCGATCAACGCATCGTGCACACCATCATCGCCCTGGCGCACCACTTCAACTTGAAGATCGTCGCCGAGGGCGTGGAGAACCGCGCCACCTTCGATGCCCTGACCGATATGGGCTGTCATCAGGCGCAAGGCTTTCTGTTCTCCCCCGCGTTGAGCCCGGAGCGGCTCAAGGAATGGCTCGATGGCAACTCCCGCGATCTGCGGCTGGCCCGACCCGCCGGCTGATCGTCCGCCACCGCGCTCGCCACCGCGGAGGCCGCGCACGCGCGCCCGTGATAACCTCGGGCGAGTACACCCACGGGGAACACTTTCGCGTGTTAGGCAACTTCCGCAGACTCACGCGCGCGCAGCGCACCGCTTTCTTCGCGTCGCTCGCCGGCTGGTCGTTGGATTCCTTCGACTTCTTCATCTTCGTCTTCTGCCTCAGGGCGATCAGCGCCGACTTCCACACCGACGTCAAGGCCGTCTCGGAAGGCATTTTCTTGACGCTGCTGTTCCGGCCGGTCGGCGCGTTGGTGTTCGGCTGGTTGGCCGAGAAGTACGGCCGGCGGCCCGTGCTCATGCTCAACATCGTGAGTTTCTCGGTGGTCGAGCTGGCGAGCGCCTTCGCGCCGAACCTCGCCACGCTGCTGGTGCTGCGCGCGGTGTTCGGCTTCGCGATGGGGGGCGAATGGGGCGTGGGCGCCGCGCTCGCGATGGAGACGCTGCCCGCCAGGGGGCGCGGCTTCTTCTCGGGTCTCCTGCAGGAAGGGTATGCCATCGGCTATCTGCTGGCGTCGCTCGTGTTCGCGCTCGCCTTCGCCCACGTCGGCTGGCGCGGCATGTTCGTCATCGGCGCCGCGCCCGCGCTGTTGGTGCTGTACATCCGCATCGGCGTCGAGGAGTCGCCGGCGTGGATCGCGGGGGCGGGCCGGCGGCGCGCTTCCGCCGCCGAGATCTGGGGGGCGGTGAAGAACTACCTGCCCACGTTCGCCTACCTCGTGCTCCTGATGTCCTGCTTCAATGCGTTTTCGCATGGCTCCCAGGACATGTACCCCACCTTCCTGCAGGCACAGCACGGCTTCTCGGCACAGACCACGGGCACGGTCACGCTGGTCATGAACTTGGGTGCGCTGAGCGGCGGCATGTTTTTCGGCTCGCTCTCCGAACGCCTCGGCCGCAAGCGCGCCATCCTCCTCGCCGCCGTGCTCGCGCTGCCGGTCATTCCGCTGTGGGCATACTCGCACACGGCCGTCATGCTCGCCTGCGGCGGGTTCTTGATGCAGTTCATGGTGCAGGGTGCCTGGGGCATCGTCCCCGCCCATCTCAACGAACTGGCGCCGCCGAGCGTGCGGGCCATCCTGCCCGGCTTCGCGTATCAACTCGGCAATCTCGCGATGTCGCGCATGGGACCGTTCCAGGCCACGATGGCCGAGGCGCACGGCGGCGATTTCGCCTCCATCATGTCGTGGACCCTGGCGGTGGTGGCCGGCGCGCTCATTCTGGTGACCGCGCTGGGGCCGGAGGCCCGGGCGACGGCGCTCGATGTGTCCTGAACGGGGGCCCAGGCTCCCACGGAGGCCCAGGCTCCTAGTGTTTGACCCCCTGGCCCGTGCGGGGGGGCTGCGCCCCGTTTTCGGTGCCGGCGGCCGGCGCGGGCGGCGGATCCACCGGCACGACGGGCAGGTCATAGGGATCCACCCGGCTCTGGGCTTCGTGTTCCTGGCGGGCGTTCTCCTGCATCATGCGCAGCCTGTCACGGCTCTGCTCGAACTCGGCGCTGCGCCTGGCCTCTTCCCGCGGATCGACCTGCTGGGCCAGCCGCTCGACGGCGATCCGTGCATTCGAACACTCCGTCGCGTTGTGACTCTCGACGGCGCCCTGCTGACACTTCAACACGACGCCATCCAACGCGACCCGGTCCTCCATCATTTCCGTCACCGTCATCGACGGAACCCGCTTGGGCCCACAGGCGGCGCCCGCGAGCGCGACGGCGCACAGCATGCCCCAGCCTGAGAAAGTTCTATGTGAATGACGCATGTTCAGGCGCATGGTACTGAAACGGGGCCGCAGAGCGACGGCACACGTGTGACGCGGCTCACGGCCTGGCGATGTCACCCGCGGCCCTCGAGCGAGCGTGTGAGCCGACGCACATTCGGCGGGCACATCGCGCGCGTTGACCCGCGTGCCGCGCCTGTGTACCGTCTGGTTTATGTCAACATCCAGCCAGAAGCCCGAGCCCCGGGTCGATTTCGAAGCCGCGATGCGCGAGCTCGAGGACGTCGTGGACCGCCTGGAACGGGGCGACCTGCCGTTGGAGGAGTCGCTCGCCGCCTTCGAACGCGGGGTGCTGCTCACCCGCGGCTGCCAGTCCGCGCTCAAGGAGGCGGAGCAGAAGGTCGAGATCCTGCTGAGCAAGGCCGGCGCCGTAGTGGTCGAGGACTTCGCAACGGGCGACTCGCGCGCCGACCAGGGCGCGGGCTAGCCCCTGTCGGGGCCTGCCGTCGGTCCGCGGCCGCCGCAGGTCGCAACCCCGCCGCAGGTCGCAGCCGTAGCAGCCGCGGTAGGTCGGAGGCCGCACCGCGACCGCGATTGAAATCACCGTCCTCGGCACCATGTGGAGGGTGTCATTCGTAGGACTCTTCCATGAACGTCGTCATTCCCGTCGAAAGATCCCTGGCAGCCGCCCTGGAAGACGTGCAGGCCCGCGCCGACCTGCGGCGCATCCCCATCAACCAGGTGGGAATCCGCGACATCGTCCACCCCGTCAGGGTGATGGACCGGGCCCGCGGCGAGCAGGCCACGGTGGCGACCTTCAAGATGGTCGTGAACCTGCCGCATGACGTCAAGGGCACGCACATGTCGCGTTTCGTGGAGATTCTGCAGCGTCAGGAAACGGTGTCGGTGCAGTCGTTCGCCGCCCTCCTCGGCCATATGACGGCGCAGTTGAACGCGACCGAGGGGCGTCTGGAAATGGCTTTCCCCTATTTCGTGAAGAAGCGAGCGCCGGTGTCCGGTGTCGAGAGCCTGATGAACTACCAGGCCACGTTCTTCGGCGACTATCGCGCCGGCAGCGCGCAGGTGTGGCTCAAGGTCGTGGTGCCCGTGACGAGCCTGTGCCCGTGCTCGAAGAAAATTTCCGACTACGGCGCGCACAATCAACGCTCGCACCTGACATTGACGGTGAAGCTCGGCGCGCCGATGTGGCTCGAGGATCTGATCGACGTCGCCGAGGCACAGGCGTCCTGCGAGGTCTACGGCGTGCTCAAGCGGGCCGATGAGAAGTACGTGACCGAGCGGGCGTACGACAACCCCAAATTCGTCGAGGACACGGTGCGTGATCTCGCGGCCGCACTCGACGCCGACGACCGGGTGCGCGCCTACGTGGTGGAATCAGAGAACTTCGAATCGATCCACAACCATTCGGCCTATGCGCTCATCGAGCACGACAAGGACGCCCCGCGCTGACGGCGCCGTTGGCGCCGCGCCCTAGGTCCCGGCCGCGGGACCGGTGCGTGTCGAGGGCGCCGGTTTGGCGGCGGCCGCGCGGGCCTTCGCCGTGCCGCGCTCGGCGCTTTGCAGACGTTCTATCACGCTGCGCAGGAACACCTGATTGAAGCGCAGCTGGCATTCCGCCGAGACCTGCTCGAGCAGCGTCGAGCTGACCTTCATGACGGTCACCGGCCCCGCGGCCTTGATGGTGGCGGTCCGCTTCGCACCGCGTACGTAGCTGGTTTCGCCGAAACAGTCCCCGCTGTCGAGTTGGCCCAGGGCACGGCTCAGGCGCTCCACCTCGACCTTGCCCTGCACGATGATGTAGAAGCGGTCGTCCATCTCGCCTTCCTTGACGATCTCCTCGCCGCCGGCGTAGTCCTGCCAGCTGCTCGCGCGCAGCACCTCCCAGATCTCGCCGTGGGAGAATTCATGGAAGAATTTGAGCTTGCGCAGCAGGCTGAACTGTTCCTGCTGATCGAGGCGGTTGTAGCGCGCGCGCAGCTTCTGGTGCACCCGCGTGAGCGCGCCGGCGAAATCCAACCCCGTCTTGTAGCGTTTCTCAGGATCCTTTTGCAGCGCCATGGCCGTCACGGTCTCGAGTTCCTCAGGGATCTCCGGACGCAGCGTATGGATGGGCGGCGGCGTGGCGAACACGATCTGGTGCAGCAGCTTCTGCAGGTTGCCGGCCCGGAACGGCCGATTGCCGGTCAGCAGTTCGTACATCACCGCACCCAGCGAGTACAGATCCGAGCGATTGGTGAGCTCGACCGACTGCACCTGCTCCGGGGACATGTACGACGGGCTGCCGGCAATGCCCTCGATGCGCGAGATATCCGAATCCGCCACCAGGGCGATGCCGAAATCGATGATGCGCACCTCGCTTTCCAGGGTGAGCATGATGTTGCTGGGTTTGATGTCGCGATGGATGACGCCACGGCTGTGCGCGTAATGCAGCGCGCGCGCCGCCTTGTAGATGAGTTCGACGACGTCGTCCACGCGCAGCAGATTGTCGGGGCGGCAGTAAGCCGCCAGGGTACGGGCGCCATGCACGTGCTCGGTCACGATGTAACAGTGGCCGTTCTCCTCGCCGGCATCGTAGATGGGCAGTATGTTCGGATGCTGCAGCATGCCGACCATGTGCGCCTCGGAGAGGAACATCTTGCGCGCGATGCGCTTGCGGCTGTCGTCGCCCGTGGAATCGACGTTGTACACCTTGATCGCGACGTCGCGTCCGTAATAAGGATCGTGCGACAGATAGACGACGCCGGTGCTGCCGCGACCCACCTCGTTGATGATCACGTATTTGCCTATTTTTTCAGGCAGGGATTCGCGACCGTTCGATAACTTCGCGGGATGTGGCCGGATGGGGGTCAAGGGTAACCGTCAGATGCGCAGCGACGCTGGGTTCAGGGCCAGAGGATACGGCGCGCCGCAGCGCCAAACTGTGATTTGGGTCGTGCCTCAGCGAAAGTGATCGTAGCCCTGCGCGGGGGCGACGAACTCGCGCCCGTCGAGCAGGTATTCGACGGCGTGTCCGGGACGCATTTCACCGATCGCGGTGAGCGGCACGCCCGCCCGCGCCGCGAGCGCCGCGAGTTCGGCGAGCCGCTCGCGCGGCACGCTGAGCAACAACTCGTAGTCGTCGCCCGCCGCCAGCGCCCAGTCGCGTGCCTGCGGCAGCGGCGCGAAGCGTGTCATGGCCGCGGACAGCGGCAGACGCTCGACGTGCACGCAGGCGCCCACGCCGCTCGCGGCCGCGAGTTTGGGCAGATCGCCCGTCAAGCCGTCGGAGATGTCCATCGCAGCCGAGGCAATGCCGCGCGCCGCCGCACCGAACTGCACCCGCGGTGTCGGGTACTCGAAGCGGCGCGCGAGATACCGAGCGGGTTCCGCGGCGGTATCGCCCGCGAG